>NZ_JBFAIM010000003.1:0-352676 GCF_040654715.1 Nonomuraea sp. NPDC050643
AAGAACACGGTCATCATCATGACCACCAACCTGGGCACGCGAGACATCTCCAAGGGCATCGGGGTGGGGTTCGCCAAGTCCAACGATGCCGATTCCAACTACGACCGGATGAAGTCGAAGGTGCAGGAGGAGCTCAAGCAGCACTTCCGGCCGGAGTTCCTGAACCGGGTCGATGACATCGTGGTGTTCCATCAGTTGACGCCGAACGAGATCATCAAGATCGTGGATCTGATGCTGGCGCAGGTGGATGCCCGGTTGAAGGATCGGGACATGGGCCTGGACGTGTCGCCCGAGGCCAAGCAGTTGCTGGCGGATCGGGGTTACGACCCGGTGATGGGTGCTCGGCCGTTGCGCCGGACGATCCAGCGTGAGCTGGAGGATTCGCTGTCGGAGAAGATCCTTTACGGTGAGCTCCGGCCCGGCCAGGTGGTGAAGGTGGCCATCGAAGGCGAAGGCGACAACGCCGTATTCACCTTCAAGGGTGAGTCGTCCTCGACGGTTCCCGACTCGGCCGCCGCGATCGCCGCGCCGATCCAGAACTGACGGCGCCCCCGGCGCCTCTGGTTCGCTGGAAAGCCCCCGTGTGACTTCGGTCACGCGGGGGCTTTCCGCATGTTCGGAGGTCGTTCTTGGGCGTTCGGCCGTCCGGCCGGGGCGGCCCGGTGTAGCGTGAGCGCGGCTCATCATCCCGGACAGGCGTTACGACGCCCGGGGGTGGCTCGGGGTGCCGGGACGGGGTCTGGGGCCGGTGGCGGGCGTTCAGGGCCTCAGCGGGGCTGATGTGACGGGGGTCACTTCCAGCGCGGGCGTTTGACCCGAGAGGCTCACTTTCTGGACGCGGTGATGTGAGAAAGATGTCGTCGTTGCGTAATTGTTGGGCGCTCGGGTATACCGCCACCGCGAGTAGTACTACACTGCGTAGAGCTTCGCCAAGTCTCATCCAAGTGAGCCACAAGGGCGTGCTCCTAAGTTGAAGGCTGCTCCCACGGGAGTAGCCAGGAATCAACTCAGGGCGGACGCGCGCGCCACCCGTTAGCAGGCATGCTCACATGGTTCGCACGTCCGAGGCGGGCGACGGAACACACACAGCAAGCCGTGGAGGAAACCGATGCGCCTGCGTCACATTGACGGAACGCTCGTTCACCTCGCCTACAACGCAGGCGTCCACCCCGCTGAAGACCTGGAGAACCTTATTGCCCATCTGACCCGTTACGCGGTCCCGGTGCGCAAGAGGCTGGGTGTGGAGCGGATGGGGATCGGGCTGTGGCTGTCGCCGAGCGTCGCCGATCACCTCACCGCCGACCGCATCGAGCTCGTACGGCTGCGCCGCTCCCTGGAGGAGCGCGGTCTCGAGGTGGTGAGCCTCAACGGAACCGGCGGGCGCAACCAGGAAGTCCCCGGGCCCGACTGGGCCAAGCCCGAGCGATACCGCTACACCATGGCGCTGGCCAAGATCCTGGCGTTCCTGCTGCCGGAGGACGTGCGGTTCGGGAGCATCTCCACGATTCCGATCGGCTGGCGGCGCGACTGGCCGGCCGACCTGCACTCGATCGCCACCCGCCGGCTCGAGCGGCTGGCGCGTGAGCTGCGCGGCATCTACAGCGTGACCGGCAAGACGATCAGGGTCGGGTTCGAGCCGTGGCCCGGGTGCGTGCTGGAGACCACCGAGCAGGCCCTCGAACGGGTGTGCGGGATCGACTCCGAGCACCTCGGCGTATGCCTGGACGCCTGCCACCTCACCTGCGGGACAGAGGAGCCGGGCGCGGCCCTCAAGGGGCTGGCCGAGGCCGGTGCGCCTGTGGTCAAGCTGGGGCATGTGCACAATCACACGGGGGAGACGCGGAGCACGGGTGCCGTGCTGCACGACACGCTGACGGCGATGTTGTCGGGGGCGGTGAGCGGGAGTGCCCACATCGAGGTCGAGACCCACAACCTGACCGTTCCTGGGCGGGCCAAGGGGCCGGGGGCGCTGGTGTCGCTGCTGGCCGAGGAGCTGGCCTGGGCTCGTACGAACCTGACCAGCCTGGGGCTCCAGCTCGCAGCCTAACAACCATCCCGCCAAAGGCCGTCCTCACTGGGCGGCCTTTGCCGGTCCTATGGGCAGCCTCCCACTCGCCCCAACGGGACGGCCTTTCGCCAGTCTCACGGGGCGGCTCCCACCGTCTTCACCGGCCCGTCTTCACCGGCCCGTCTCCCTAGCCATCGCCCCGAGTCATCTCGCTGGGCTGGTCCCCGATAGGTCGTCGGGTTGGGTTGCCTGGCTGGCGGATTCACGTTGGTCTCGCTTGCCTCTCGCTGGCCGTCCTTGCCGAGTTATGTCGCCCGGGCGTTCGGCTGGGTTGCTTGGCTGGGTGGTCTCGCGTCGGGCTCGCTGGTCGTCTTTGCTGGTCGGCTGGTTGGGCCGCTTCGTTGGGTGGCGTTGTTGTGGCTTTTGTGTCGTTGTGGGGTTGGGGTGGTTGAGGGTTCAGAGGGTGCCGAACCAGCCGGGGGTGTCCAGGCGCCAGGGGTTGGCTGGGGTCATTTTGCGGAGGTCGGACTCCAGGGCTCGTAGGCGGTCCTCGCCCAGTTCGGTGGCCCAGTGGGCGCGCAGGGTGTCGAAGATGTGGGCGGAGCGGGTGAGGGCGTCCAGGCCGTAGGGGGTCAGGCGGACGATCTTGCGGCGGGTGTCCTCGGGGTCGGCGGTGCGTTCCACGTACCCGATGCGTTCCAGGGTGTCGATGGTCTTGCCCGCGGCCTGTTTGGAGACGCCCAGCAGGCGGCCCAGCTCGACGGCCGTGGTGCCGGACGGGCCGATCGCCTGCATGACGAAGCCGTGCATGGGTCTGATGTCGGGGTGACCCTGTTTGGCGAGCTCGGCGTGAAGCTCGTCGATCAGCGTTCTGAACGCGAGCAGGAGGCGGAGTGGCAGTTCGAAGCCTGGGACGTCGCTTGACACGATAGACAACCTGGTTAACTATATAGACAACGTGGTTGCCTATGTTAAGGGGTTCGTGGCGTGACTGTCATACGTGACGCTCAGGCGCGGCGGTCGGAGACTCCGGGCGGAGTCATGACGACGTTCGCTTCGCCGACGCAGGGAGGGGCCTCGCGGTCCCTGTGGAAGGTCGAGGCCGTGCCCGGCGCCGAAGGGCCGGTGCACGACTTCGACAGCGAGCAGGTGTGGAGCTGGATCGCCGGGGCGGCGACCGTCGAGCTGGGCGGTGAGACGTTCTCCGTCGGCGCGGGGGACACCGTGGTCATGCCCGCCCGCACCGTGCGGCGGGTGCTGGCCGACCCGGCCGCCGGGTACACGGCTGTGGTCACGGCCGCCGCCGGCGCCCGCGCGCTCGCCCCTGACGGAGCCGACTACGGCACGCCGCCGTGGATCGCGTGAAAGGAGATGCCGATGACCGTCGTTCTGTCGGGCGATGCCCGTAAGACCGAGACACCCAACGGGGTCATGACCACCCTGGCCTCCCCGACGCAGGGGGCCGCTGGACAGGCCGTGTGGCGGGTCGACGCCGTGCCGGGCATGGTGGGGCCGGTGCACGCGTTCGACGCCGAGTTGCTGTGGACGTGGCTCGACGGGGCCGCCGTGGTCGAGCTGGGTGGTGAGCGGTTCGAGGTGGCGGCGGGGGACACGATGGTGTTGCCCGCGGACGTGAGCAGGCAGATGTTCGCCGATCCGGAGCGCGGGTTCGTGTCCGTCGTGGTCGCCCCGGCCGGGGCCCAGGTGTACAACCCGGACGGCGTGTCGGAGCCGGATGCCTGCGACCTGGCGCCCAAGAACACCGAGCGCCTGGTGCCGGTCTGGGCGCGTTAGACCGCGATGTACGCGGCCGGCCCACGCCAAACGAGGTGGACCCACCGAGGCTGGATCGGGTCGCCGTCCACGGGAAGGTCCGTGGCGGGGTGGAAGGGCCTGCCGTGTAAGGGTTGTGCGTTCTGTGTGCGGGTTTGGGCGTTTCGTGCACGGGGTGGGCCTGTGTGTTCGCGTCGTGCGTGGTCAGTTCACGGCGGGTGTGGGATCCGGTCCGTCAAGCGTGTGTACGGTCGGCTCGGGATCGACGCGATTGGTCCACGGCGTGCGCCATTGGTCCGCGGTGCGTGCGAGCGGTCCGCGGTGCGTGCGAGCGGTCCGCGGTGCGTGCGAGCGGTCCGCGGTGCGCGCCGTCAGCCCGCGGTGCACCCCAAGCAGCCCGCGGTGCGCCCCCAAGCAGCCCGCGCGTCATCGGCTCCCGGTGTTCGCGGAGGCCCGTGGTTCACGCTGCGGACGGGAGTGGCTCGCGATCGGCCCGGGGTCTGCGCGGTAAGAGATGCGTGGGTGGGGCCCTGTGGGTTGTCACCTGGTGGGCGTGGGTGGTCAGGTGTGGGGGAGGCGGTAGGTGCCGTCGTCGAGGGCTTCGGCGAGGCCGTCGGTGATCAGGCCGTCGAGGGCGCGTTCGCGCTGCACCGCGTCGTCCCACACCACGTCCAGAGCCGCCTTGGGGACCGGCCCGTGGGCCTCGCGCAGCACCTCCAGGAGGCGGCCGCGGCACTGGCGGTCGGTGCCCGCGTACGTCTGGCCCTTGCGGGCGGGGCCGGTGTGCGGCGGTTTGCCCGCCAGGCGCCAGGCGCACAGGTGGGCGATCGGGCAGTCGGCGCAGCGTGGGGCGCGGGCCGTGCAGACCAGGGCGCCCAGTTCCATCACGGCCACGCCCCACCGGGCGGCGCCCAGCTCGGGGAGGAGTTGCTCCGCCAGCCGCCGCTCCGCCGCCGAGGTGGCCGTCGGCGGGTATTCCTCGGCGCTGACCGCCCTGGCGAAGACCCGGCGGACGTTGGTGTCGAGGATCGCGTGGCGGCCCCCGTAGGCGAAGCTGGCGACCGCGGCGGCGGTGTATTCGCCGATGCCGGGCAGGGACAGCAGGGTCGCGTGGTCGGACGGCACCTCGCCGCCGTGCTCGTCGGTGATCGCCTTGGCGCAGGCGTGCAGGCGCAGCGCCCTGCGCGGGTAGCCGAGCCGGCCCCAGTGGCGTACGGCCTCGCCGGGTGGTTCGGCGGCCAGGGCCTTGGGGGTGGGCCAGCGTTCCATCCAGTCGTGCCAGATGGGCAGGACGCGGACGACGGGGGTCTGCTGGAGCATGATCTCGCTGACCAGCACGCCCCAGGGGGTCGCGTCGTCGGCGCGCCACGGGAGGTCCCGGGCGTTGTCCTCGTACCAGTGCAGAACGGGGGTGCGTAGGAGGTTCGGCTCAACCACGCGGTCAAGCGTATTGGGAGATGGCCAAGTTCGGCGTGTCGTCACTCGCAGTCGTCGCCCGATTACCATCCTTGCTGTATGGATCCGGATTCGATGCGTGGCGACGGCCCCGACGTCTACTGGCGGCGCCGAATGAGCGTGCTGGTGGCGGTGCTCGTCGTGGTTGCCGTGGTGGCGTGGGCATGCTCGAGCGGGGGCAGCGGTCCCGGACGCACGTCCAGCGCGCAGTCCACGCCGAGCGTCACGCCCGCCGCCGATCCGCTGCTGGCGGGCCTCCGTACGCTCGCCATGGGGACGGCCAGCCCGTCGCCCACCCAGGCCACCCCGAAGGCGTCGCCCAGCGCGCGGCCCAGGCGGCCGGGGGAGATGTGCACCGAGCAGGACCTGGTGCTCAGCCTCCAGGGCGGCAAGGAGCAGATCTACGCGGGCGACAGCCGGCCCGGCTTCATGGTCACGCTGGTGAACACGGGGCCGGTGATGTGCAAGGCCGACGTGGGGCCGCGCGCCATGGAGGTGCGCATCACCTCGGGCGCGGACCGCATCTGGTCCACGGCAGACTGCGTGAGCGGCGCGGGCACGGACGTCCAGGAGTTGCAGCGGGGGGTGCCGTACGTGCGGGCGCTGGAATGGGACCGGCGCCGGTCGAGCTCCGACTGCCGCGCCACCCCGGCGACGGCCCTGCCGGGCACATATGTGGCCACGGTGCGCATGGGCAGGATGCGGAGCGCCAAGGGGGTCTTCCACCTGCGGTAGCGCTGGGGAACCCGGGTCAGACGTAGCGTTCGAGGATGGAGGACTCGGCGAGCCGGGACAGCCCCTCACGGACGCTGCGGGCCCGGGACTCCCCGACGCCGCCGACCGCCTGCAGGTCGTCGATGTTGGCCGCCAGGAGCTTCTGCAGGCTGCCGAAGTGGTTGACCAGGCGGTCGACCACCGTGGCCGGGAGGCGGGGGACCTTGGCCAGCAGGCGGAAGCCCCGCGGGCTGACCGGGCTGTCGAGCATGTCGGCGCCGTTGTGGCCGAGGACGTGGGAGACCACCGACAGGTCGAGCAGCTCGCTGCCCGACAGCTTGTCGAGGTCGTGCATGGCCTCGATGAGGCGCTTCTGGCGGCGGCCCGCGGGCGCGGGGAGGTAGTCGCGGATGACCAGCTCCCGCTCGGAGTCGACGCCGGCCACCAGCTCATCGAGCTGGAGTGACAGCAGGCGGCCGTCAGTGCCGAGCTCGACCACGTAGCCCTTGATCTCGTCGGAGATGCGGCGGACCATCTCCAGCCGCTGCGCCACGGCCGAGACGTCTCTGACCGTGACCAGGTCTTCGATCTCGAGGGCGGACAGGGTGCCCGAGACCTCGTCGAGGCGGTGTTTGTAGCGTTCGAGCGTGGCCAGGGCCTGGTTGGCCTTGGACAGGATGGCCGCCGACTCCTCAAGGACGTAGCGGATGCCGTCGAGGTAGAGGGCGATGATGCGCATCGACTTGCTGATGGCGATGATGGGCAGGCCCGTCTGCCTGGCGACGCGCTGGGCGGTGCGGTGGCGGGTGCCGGACTCGTCGGTCGGGATGGACGGGTCGGGCACGAGGTGCACGGCGGCACGGACGATCTTGTGGTCGCCGCTCACCACGATGGCGCCGTCCATCTTGGCCAGCTCGCGGAGCCTGGTGGCCGAGAAGTCGACGTCGAGCTCGAAACCGCCGCTGCAGACCTCTTCGACGGCCCTGTTGTAACCGAGCACGATCAACCCGCCGGTCTGCCCGCGCAGGATTCGCTCCAGGCCGTCGCGCAGAGGTGTGCCCGGCGCTACAGCGGCCAAGGCGTCGCGACGGCGGTCGTCAAGACTCCTATCCACCTGACCCCCGTGTCGATCGGTCACGCCCAGCTTAGCCGCGCTTATGTGACGTGTGTGAGAGCGTCCCAGACGTTCTCCGCCTGGATCACCTCGAAGCCGGGCGCGAACGCCACCGGCCCCACCGGCACCAGAGCCTGCTGCCCGTTACGCCGCCGGGTCCCCTCTTCGAGCGACCCGGTAGGGACGAGCGCGCGCTTGAACCCCAGCCTGGACGCCTCCGTCAGCCGTCTGCGCACGTCCTTGACCGGCCGCAACTCCCCGGCCAGGCCGACCTCGCCGAGCGCCACCAGACCGGCGGGCAGCGGCTTGTCGCCGGCGGCGCTGGCGACGGCCAGCATGACCGACAGGTCGACGGCCGGGTCGGCCAGCTTGATGCCGCCGACCGTCGCGGTGAACACGTCGCACCCGCCGAGCCGGGCGTTGAGCCTGCGCTCCAGGACCGCGAGGACCATCTGCACGCGGAAGGGGTCGAGGCCCGAGGAGGTGCGCCGGGGCTGCTGGGCTTCGGTGCGGGCCACCAGAGCCTGCACCTCGGCGGGGAGCGGGCGGGTGCCCTCGACCGTGACCGTGACGCAGGTGCCGGGCACCGGCTCGCTGCGCCGGGAGACGAACAGCCCGCTCGGGTCGGTGATGCCCTCGATGCCGCTCTCGTGCAGGTCGAAGCAGCCGATCTCGTCGGTGGGGCCGAACCGGTTTTTGATCGCGCGGACCATGCGGAGCCTGGAGTGGCGGTCGCCCTCGAAGTTGAGCACGACGTCGACCAGGTGCTCCAGCGTGCGGGGGCCGGCGATCGAGCCCTCCTTGGTGACGTGGCCGACCAGGACGGTGGCCATGTTGCGCTCCTTGGCCAGCCGCACCAGGTTGGCCGCCACCTCCCGCACCTGCGTCACCCCGCCGGGCACGCCGGTCGCCTGGGCGGAGCCGATCGTCTGCACCGAGTCGACCACCAGCATGCTGGGCTGGACCTTCTCCACGTGGGTGACCAGGGCCGACAGGTCGGTCTCCGCGGCGAGGTAGAGCTGGTCCTGGATCGCGCCGATACGGTCGGCCCGCAGGCGCACCTGGGCCGCCGACTCCTCGCCCGTCACGTAGAGGACCGTTGTGCGCTCGGCGATGCTGGCCGCGGCCTCAAGCAGGAGCGTGGACTTGCCGATGCCCGGCTCGCCCGCCAGCAGCACGACCGCGCCGGGCACCAGGCCGCCGCCGAGCACCCGGTCGAGCTCGGACACGCCGGTCGTGCGCGCGGTCGCCATCTCGGCCTTGACCTGGCCGATCGGCAGCGCGGGCGCGCTGGTGGCGCCCGGCTGCACGACGTTGACCCCGCCGCGCGCGCCCTCCTCGTCGACCGTGCCCCACGCCTGGCACTCGCCGCACCGGCCCACCCACTTCGTGGTGCGCCAACCGCACTCGGCACAGCGGTATCCGGGCTTCTGTGCAGTCTTGGCCATGCGGAGCAGGCTAGCGGCTGGCGCCGACATTCTTCGAGATCTCCGGTACGGGATCCGCGCCGGAGCGCCCGCTCATACCGTGAGGGTGGCGTCGAGCGGCCAGGAAGGCGGGTGATCGGTGAACCCGCTCGCGGCAGAGAAACCCGGCCAGGGGCGCCGGGACGAATCGGCCGTCGATCGGGAGGATCGGGAGGATCGGGAGGATTACGACAGGCCCAGCTCGGAGACGAGCATGCGCTTGGGCTTGGCCCCCACGATCTGCTTGACGGGCTCGCCGTTCTCGAACAGCAGCATCGTCGGCACGGCCAGCACGCCGTAGCGGGCCATGATCTCGGGGTTCTCGTCGGTGTTGAGCTTGCCGATCGTCAGGCCGTGCTCGGCCTCGATCTGCTCCAGCACGGGGCCGACCATCCGGCACGGCCCGCACCACTCGGCCCAGAACTCGACCAGCACCGGCTTGTCGCTCTTGAGCACCTGCTCCTCGTAGTTGTCGGTGGTCAACGTGATCATCTTTATCCCCTTACGAAGCAACCTGGGCATGACTGGGCGAGCTGCGCGGCCACTTCGGCCCGGCGCGCGAGCAGGACGCGGATCTCCTCGTCGATCTCGGTGAGCTTGCGCTCGTAGACCTCGACCGACTCGGAGCACGAACCGCCCGTGCTGTGCCCCCGGCGCAGGCAGTCGACGAACGGGCGGGTGTCCTCCAGCGTGAAGCCGACGCTGAGCAGGGCCCGGATCTCGGACACCAGCCGGACGTCGTCCTCGGTGTACTCGCGGTAGCCGTTGGGACTCCGGCGGGCGCTGAGCAACCCGTGCTGCTCGTAGTAGCGGAGCGAGCGGGTGCTCACCCCGGTGCGTTCCGCCAGCTCACCGATGCGCATATGACCACGGTAAACGTTGACACCGACGTCAATGTCAAGCCCTAGAAGTGGCGCCAGCGCAGGACGTTCGGATAGGCCAGTTCCAGGCCGGTCGTCTCGGCGATGGCCTGCTCGGCCACCTCGGGCGTGAACTCGATGCGCAGCACCGCCTCCAGGTCCGCCCGCCGCAGGAAGGTCATCCTGAGGTCGAGCGGCCGGCGCTGCCAGCCCTGCCGGTCCCAGAACGACTCGACCTCACGCGCGTTGTAGGTCGGCACGGTACGCGAGAACCAGCGCCCGAAAGACCCCCGCGTGGCGTCGAGGTCGACGACGAAGGCCGCGCCGCCGCGGCGTACCACGCGGGACAGCTCGCGCAGCCCCGGCTCGCAGCCGGGCCCGAAGAAGTACGCCCAGCGCGCCATGGCCACGTCGACCGAGGCGTCCGCGAGCGGCAGGTTCTGGGCCGCGGCGGCGTGCACGGTCACATTGGCCAGCCCGGCGCAGCGGCGGCGGGCCAGCAGCGCCAGGTCTCCGTGCGGCTCCACACCGATCACCTGCGCCGCCTCGGCGGACAGGACCGGCAGGTGGTAGCCGGTGCCGCAGCCGATGTCCAGCACGGTGGCGTCGTCCCAGGTCCGCAGGGTGCGCATCGCCGCGTCGGCGGCGCCCTCGGGGTCGACGGCGCGGTTCTCCAGCTCGTAGACCTGAGGGGTATTCCAGATATTCGGGCTCGGGATCGCGCCTCTGGCAATGCGGGGCATGTTCCAACGGTAGGCGCACTCACACCTCGGGCCCGCACCTCGGGTGAGCCGCGCCCGGCGGGCTCACCTGAGAGGCTCGCGCGCCAGATCGGCTTCACCGGCTTAGGCTGGCAACGTGGCTGATGTCATCCGCGTGCCCAATGCGAAGATCGCATTGTCCACCGCTTCGGTATATCCGGAACGCACTCCAGACGCGTTCGAGCTCGCCGCTCGCCTGGGCTATGACGGCGTCGAAATCATGGTCGGCGCCGACCCGGTGAGCCAGGACATCGACGTGATCGAGCGGCTTTCCGAGCACTACGAAATACCCGTTCTGGCCATCCACGCGCCCTGCCTGCTCGTCACGCAGCGGGTCTGGGGGCGCGATCCCTGGGCCAAGCTGGTCAAGGCGCAGAAGGCGGCCGAGCGTCTCGGCGCCTCGACGGTCGTGGTCCATCCGCCGTTCCGCTGGCAGCGCGACTACGCGAAGGACTTCGAGTCGGGGCTGGCCAGGATGCGTGACGAGACGAATGTCACGTTCGCCGTCGAGAACATGTTCCCGCTGCGGGCCAGGGGCAACGACGTCGTGCCCTACTCGCCCGACTGGAACCCGACCGACTACGACTTCCCCCACGTCACGCTCGACCTGTCGCACACGGCCGTGTCGGGCACCGACGCCATGGAGATGGCCGTCAAGCTCGGCGACCGGCTCGCCCACCTGCACCTGGCGGACGGTCTCGGGGTGACGAACAAGGACGAGCACCTGGTGCCGGGCCGGGGCAACCAGCCGTGCGCGCCGATGCTGGAGCGCCTGGCCGGCACCGGCTACACGGGGCTCGTGGTCCTCGAGATCAACACACGCAAGGCGGCCAGCCGGACCGAGCGGATCGACGATCTGGCGGAGGGGCTGGCCTTCGCCAGGCTGCACCTGGCGGCGTCCACATGAACATGGGCCCCATCAAGGATCTCGGCAGGGTGTTCGACCGCGTGGCGGACGCTTACGACGCGGGCAGGCCGACCTATCCCGACGAGGTCTACCGCGCGCTGAGCGAGGCGTCCGGCGTCGAGCTCGAGGGTGCCACCACGGTCGACATCGGCGCGGGCACCGGCATCATGACGCGCGCCCTGAGAGCCCGCGGCTCGCAGGTCATCGCGGTCGACCCGGGTGGGGAGATGCTGGCCAAGCTGGTGGAGCGCACGGCCGACGAGGAGGGCACCCCTGTCGCGGCCGTGCTGGCCGACGGCAACGCGTTGCCGCTGGCCGACGGCGTGGCCGACCTGGTGACCTACGCGCAGTCGTGGCACTGGCTCGACCCGGTGTCCTCGATCGCCGAGGCGAGGCGGGTGCTGCGCCCCGAGGGCGCGATCGTCGGCTGCTGGAACCTCAACCACGCGGCCCAGGCCGACTGGCTGGCCGCCTATGAGGCGCGGCTGGCCGCGGAGGTCCCCAGCTACTACGGCCCGGCGGTCGAGGAGTGGTCGGTGCCGCCGATCGCCTCGGCCTTCGAGGTGATCGAGGAGCGCTGGATCCCGTGGACCCGGCTGGTCGGCATCGAAGACTTCCTGCTCGGCCTGCGCTCCCACTCCTACATGGCGGCGCTGTCGCCGAGGCGGGCCGACGAGCTCGTCGAGCGGCGGCGGGGCGAGCTGCGCGACGCGTTCCCCGAGGGCGTGCTGTCCGTGCCGATGCGGGTCTACCTGGCGGTGGGCCGGTGACCCCAGAGAGCGCCGCGCGGCGTCCGGGGCGCCGGCCGGGTTCGGCCGACACGCGCGGTGAGATCCTGGCGGCGGCGCGGCGGGTGTTCGCCGAAAAGGGCTTCGACAAGGCCACCGTGCGCGGCATCGCGCGGGAGGCCAAGGTCGATCCGGCGCTCGTGCACCACTACTTCGACACCAAAGAGGGCATGTTCGCGGCGGCCATGCGGTTGCCGGTCACCCCTCACCAGGTCATCCCGCTGCTGCTGGAGGGCCCGCGCGAGGAGATCGGGGAGCGGCTGGTCCGGTTCATCCTGCGGGCCACGAGCGCGCCGGAGACGCGCGAGCCGATGGTGGCGCTTATCCGCTCGGCGATGACCAACGAGCAGGCGGCCACGATGTTCCGGGAGTTCATCTCCAACGCGCTGCTCTACCAGGTGGCCGACCGGCTGGAGGTGCCGCACCTGCGGGTCGAGGCGGCGTTCGCGCAGATGTTCGGCATGGTCATGGCGCGCCACGTGATCAAGCTGGAGCCGATGGCGAGCGCGACCCCCGACGAGCTGGTGGAGCTGCTGGCGCCGACCGTCCAGCGCTACTTCGCTGGATAGAGCATTGTTCGGTAGATGGCGGTGACCATAGGGTATGTCGCGTACCCGAGTAAAGTTACTCGTGGGTAGGATCGCGTCAGATGCCGGCGAAGCGGGTGACCGTACGCTGACAGCCAACGTCGTCTGTGGGAGGACCCGTGCTCTGGGTAGCCATCATCGGGCTTGTCATGACCGTCCTGGCGGTCGCCGTCGCAGGCCGCAGGGCGCTGTTCCTGTTCAAGCTCGCCACCGTGGGGCCACCCGCGCCCGAGCGGATCGAATACGCCAAGACGCATGCGGGCGATGAGGTCAAGGCGCAGATCGTCGAGGTGTTCGGGCAGAAGAAGCTGCTCAAGTGGACGCCGTCGGGCGTCGCGCACTTCTTCGTCATGTGGGCCTTCTTCATCCTGCTGACCGTCTACATCGAGGCGTACGGCGCCATCGTCCAGGGGGCGATCACCGGCACGCCCGACTTCCACATCCCGCTCATCGGGACGTGGGGGGTGCTGGGCTTCCTCCAGGACTTCATCGCGGTCGCCTGTGTGCTCGGCCTGATCGCCTTCGCCGTCATCCGGGTCAAGAACTCGCCCAAGACGCTCGGGCGCAGCTCGCGCTTCTCCGGCTCGCACCTGGGCGGCGCGTGGCTCGTGCTGTTCATGATCTTCAACATCATCTGGACGCTCTTCCTCGCCCGCGGCGCCGCCGCCGCCAACGGCAACTTCCCCTACTCCTCCGGCGCGTTCGTCTCGCTCGCGCTCGGGGACGCGCTGCCGCAGAGCGCGCTGCTGGAGGAGATCGCGCTGCTCCTGCACATCGGCTTCATGCTGGTGTTCCTGGTCATCGTGGTGCACTCCAAGCACCTGCACATCTTCACGGCGCCGCTCAACGTGCTCTTCTCGCGCCGCCCCGACGGCCTCGGCGGCGCGCCGGAGATGCGGGTGGACGGCAAGCCGGTCGACTTCGAGGACGAGGACCTCGACCCCGAGCGGCTCGGCCGCGGCAAGATCGGCGACACCACGTGGAAGGGCTTCCTCGACTTCTACTCCTGTACGGAGTGCGGCCGCTGCCAGTCGCAGTGCCCGGCCTGGAACACCGACAAGCCGCTCTCGCCGAAGATGCTCATCCTCGACCAGCGTGACCACGCCTTCAAGGTGGCCCCCTACCTGATGGCCGCCGCGGGCGGCGTCGAGCACAAGGACACCGACGTGCTCGCGCTGCTGGAGAAGCCGCTCGTCGGCGAGGACGGCGTGATCCACCCCGACGTGCTGTGGTCGTGCACCAACTGCGGCGCCTGCGTCGAGCAGTGCCCGGTGGACATCGAGCACATCGACCACATCCTCGACATGCGCCGCTACCAGGTCATGGTGGAGTCGTCGTTCCCGTCCGAGGCGGGGGTGATGGTGAAGAACCTGGAGAACAAGGGCAACCCGTGGGGCATGTCCGAGATGAAGCGGGCCGACTGGATCGAGGAGCTCGACTTCGAGGTCGAGCTCGTCGAGGACAAGATGCCCGAGGACGCCGAATACCTGTTCTGGGTGGGCTGCGCGGGCGCGCTCGAAGACCGGGCCAAGAAGACCACCAAGGCCGTCGCGGAGCTGCTGCACATCGCGGGCGTGAAGTTCGCGGTGCTCGGCCCGATGGAGGCCTGCACCGGCGACCCGGCCCGCCGGCTGGGCATGGAATACCTGTTCAACATGCTCGCCCAGCAGAACATCGAGACGCTCAACGAGGCGGGCGTGAAGAAGATCGTGGCCACGTGCCCCCACTGCTTCAACACCCTCGCAAACGAGTATCCGCAGCTCGGCGGCACGTACGAGGTCGTGCACCACACCCAGTTGCTGGCGAGGCTGGTGGACGAGGGCCTGCTCACCCCGATCACGCCGATCGAGGAGAAGATCACCTACCACGACCCGTGCTTCCTCGGCCGCCACAACAAGGTCTACTCCCAGCCCCGCGACATCATGTCGAAGGTGCCGGGCGTCACCACCCAGGAGATGCACCGCCACAAGGACCGGGGCTTCTGCTGCGGCGCCGGCGGCGCGCGCATGTGGATGGAGGAGCGCATCGGCAAGCGCATCAACACCGAGCGCGTGGACGAGGCCCTGACCACCGATCCCGACACCGTCTCGACCGCCTGCCCGTTCTGCATGGTGATGCTGGGTGACGCGATCAACGAGAAGAAGAACAACGGCGAGGCGAAGGAGTCGCTGGAAGTCGTGGACGTGGCGCAGCTCTTGATCAAATCAGTCAAAAGCGCGTCCTGACCACCGAAAGTCGGACTCCTCCACAAGCCTTGTGGAGGAGTTCCGCATGTCAACGGGTGTGACGACAAGAAATCTGGCATCCACATAACGGGAAAATCACGGTAACCTCAACGTCGCATGGCTCTATTCGACGGGGAGGGGGCTCGTGATGGGCGTCGTCGTCACGGACGCCGAGGTCACCCTGGCCGACGTTCTCTCCTTGCGACTCGCCATCGACGAACCACTGGAAGACGGCACCGAACTCGTTCTCAGGCATCGCACCACGGGGGTGGAACGCGACGTGCTGCTCGGCACGCCAGGCGCGCGGGCCCGCGAGGCCACGCTGGCGGTCTCGCTGGAGCCGCTGGAACTCAGCGCCGGACGCTGGGACGCCTATCTGCGCCGTGACGGCAGGCGCAGCAGGCTCCGCAGCGTCGATCCCGGCTTCTCCCTTGACCATCTCGACACCTACGCGCTGTGCAGGCGCACGCTCGCCTACCGCTCCTACCGCACGCGCAACGGCTTCCTCGCGCTGAAGATCTCCGACGCGGAGCCGGTGGCCGAGGTGCGCTCCATCTGGTTCAGGGAGGGCCGGTTCGAGGTGATGGGGCTGCTGGCGTACACGGGGCTCGAGGACGACGACTCGCGTCACGAGGCCACGCTGACCCTCGACCGCCGCCAGACGAACGCCCGGGTGTCGGCCACGGCGACCGTGCAGGGCGTGCGCTTCCACGCGGCCGTGTCGCTCGTCGACGTGCTGGCCGCCGATCCCGACGGCGGCGGCACCTGGGAGCCCGCGCTCGAGGTCGAGGGCGTGCCCACGCCGCTGCGGCTGGGGGCGCGGCTCGACGACGTCGACGGCAAACGGCGCCGGCTGCACTATCCGTCGGCCAAGGTGGACGGCGTGCCGATCAGGCCCTGCTACACCGCGGACGACGAGCTGCGGATCGAGGTGGGCGGATGAAGGTCAGCCTGGTCCTCGCCTCCGCGTACGGCATGCGCGGCGACGTACACGCCACGCTGAACCTCGCGACCGCCCTGGCCGAGCGGCACGACGTCGAGGTGATCAGCGTCCGGCGCCAGAAGGAGAAGCCGTTCTTCCCCGTCGGCCCCAAGGTGGCCATGCGCAGCGTGATCGACGCCCGGCCCGGGGTCAGGCACCTGCTCCCGCGCGGCCAGGTGCGCACCGAGGTGGCCCTGTGGCGGCTGCTGCGCAACCTCAAGTCCGACGTCCTGATCACGACCAGGCCGGGGATCGGCGTCCAGGCCGCCAGGCACGCGCCGCGCGACACCATCAAGATCGCCCGTGAGTGGGGGCGGCCGGCGGTGCCGGGTCCCGTCAAACGCTTCTACCCGCGGCTGAGCGCCGTCGTGACGGCCACGGAGTCGGCCCAGGAGGAGTGGATGAAGCTCCTCGGCGACGGGCCCGAGGGGCCGGCCGTGCACGCCGTCCTGGACGCGCTGCCCGGTGGCCCCTGGCCGCGCTCGCGGATGGACAACAGGATCGTGGCCGCCGGTGGGCGGTGGGTGCCGCTGAAGGCGTACGACCGGCTGATCAGGGCGTTCGCGATCGTGGCGGACAAGCGGCCCGACTGGCGGCTGCGGCTCTACGGCGGCGGCCCGGAGGAGCGGCGGCTGCGTTCGCTGGTGCGCGACCTCAACCTGCACAACCACGTCTACTTCATGGGCACGACGCCCGACCTGGCGGGCGAGTTCGCCAAGGCCTCGATCGTGGCCAACACCTCGCGCAGCGAGGACCTGGGGATGACGGTGCTGGAGGCCATGGGGTGCGGGGTGCCCGTGGTGGCCTTCGAGGGGGCCAGGGGGCCCAGGGAGTTCGTGGCGACGGGCTACAACGGCGTGCTGGTGCCCGAAGGCGAGGGCGACCCGCACCTCTTCGCGGCGGCGCTGCTGGCGTTGATCGACGACGAGCGCAGGCGGCGCTCCCTGGCCGCGGGGGCGCTGGACACGGCGGTGCGCCATTCGGCCGACGAGGTGGTCGAGCAGTGGGAGAAGCTGATCGCAGATCTCCGCTAGTCATACCTGTTACGGGTACCGTAGAAGCATGCATGGGTACAGCGGAGACAAGCAGGCATATCTGACGCGCCTCAGACGGATCGAAGGGCAGATCAGGGGCCTGCAGCGGATGGTCGATGACGACGCCTACTGCATCGACGTGCTGACCCAGGTCTCCGCGGCCACGCGGGCGCTGCAGGCGGTGGCGCTGGGGCTGCTGGAGGAGCACATCTCGCACTGCGTCGCCGACGCGATCAACAGCGGCGGGCCCGAGGCCGAGGCGAAGGTGAAGGAGGCTTCGGCGGCCATCGCGCGCCTGGTCCGTTCATAGAGCGATTGACTAGTTATGTGAAACCCCGGAAACCCTTGTTCCTGACCCCTTAGGAGTCGGGAACTAGGTCCCCGGGGCTAGTAATCGTCAGTCCTTCAGCGGCTCGCCGAAGTCCGCAATCCGAGCGCGTCGTCGAGTTCGTCCAAGGTCAACCGCCGCTCACTGACTGCGACGGCGGTCAGCACCTCGGCGTAGAGCGCAATCTCGTCCAACGCGACACGGTCGTGGACCCGAGAGTCCAGGTCATCGTGCCCCACCGCGTCGTCCTTCCTTCCGCAGCCCACACCCTCTACGAGGTTACGGCGGACGCCCCTCCGGGCGACATGGCCCATCGGAGTCATTCCTTTCCGCGCCTCGGGGGCCCCACCGGAGTCATTTCCCGAATCCGAGATCACAATTCAGCGAAATGGCTGTTATCGGAAGTGTTAGAACGATATAGGCGGAGTAAGGGTGAAATATCGGTATTAGTGGTTTAGATGGGTCCGGTGTGGTCATCGTCCCGTTCGTGGACGATCTTGCGTACGAGTGCGGACTGTCCCGCCAGCCCGCGCTCGGGCACCTTGGCCCCCGTCAGCCGGCCCCACGCGAGCCCCATCGCGTACGCGGCCCCGAGCACCTCCGCCGCGCTTCCCCGGTCGGGAGGCGCCACCTCCAGCACCGGCGCCGGCGCGACCGACACCCCGCCGGGACGGACCGGGAAGCCCTCCGGCTGCGTCGACTCGGCGGCCGACGTGCTCGTGAGCCCCGCCTGCCGCAGCTCCTCGTAGGCCATCCTGAGCCGGTGGTCCAGCCGCGCGGGCAGCGTCTCCCTGGAATCCGACAGGTCGGCCAGGAACGTGGCCGCGGCCCTGGGCGGCTCGGCCGTGAACGCGAGCGCCTCGACGAGGTCGTAGAGGGTGTGGGAGAAGTGCTCCGCCGGGTCGTTCTCCACGAGCAGGGCCCGGCACAGCCGCGCGGGGCAGCGCTCCAGCCACGCCCGGCGCGTCTCGTCGTCCTCGCCGGCGTCGCCCAGCCCCGGCCGGCGCAGCATGGGCTCGACCATCGTGAGCAGTGCCAGCGCCCGCGGCCTGAAGCGGGTGTCGAGGAGCAGGATCTGGGCCGTGTCCGCCATGACGGCGGCGAGCCTCAGCGCGGCCCTCGAACGCCCGGCGCGCAGCCGCTCGGCCACGAGCGTGACGAGGTCGAGCAGCGGCGGCGCGGGCAGCCAGCGCACCCACTCGTCGCCGGGCAGCGAGCGGCGCAGGTATTCGCCGAAGATGGTGATCAGCCGCTCGTTGCCGTCGAACGCGGGCGCGTACGCGCACCACATGATCGTCCCCCAGACGGCCGCGACCGTGCTGGGCACGTCCGAAGCGAAGATCTCACCGAACGCCGTCAGCGGGTAGTCCAGCTCTGACTTGCGCCCGCAGGCGCGTACGAGCACCCTGAGCTGCTCTGTGAGGCGCTCTGGCACGTCGGGCCCGACGAACGCCTGGGTCGAGCCCGGCTCGGCGTGGAAATCGTGGCCGTGGGGCACCACGGCGTCGGGCAGCGCCGCCGCGGCGTGGCCCACCTGGCGCGCCCGCGTGCCCCTGGGCGGCGGCGCGAGGTGCCACCGGCCGTCGGCCGGGTCGTGCAGATGCCAGCGCGCGTGGGCCCCGAAGAGCCACCTGTCTCCATCGGGGGTCACAAGTATTCGCGCGGCCAGCACGTGGGCTCGATCGGGCACCGAAAGCCCCTGCCAGCGAGGGTCCGCGACCATCGCGCGGACCTCCGCCTCGGCGGAGGTGAACGCATCCCAGGGTGGCACGGCCGTCATCGTACTGGGCATACTCGGATCATCCATCGGCATTTCACGGCAGAATGTCCGCTATGAGGGCGAAGGTAGCAGGGATGGCGGCGGTCGTAAGCGTGCTCTCCGGGTGCGGTACGTCCCCGCTCGCACCGCCGACGCCCTCAGGGCCCGGCGTGCTCACGCTCGACAACGCCAAGGCGCCCGCGCCCGGCGGCGAGGTGGGCGAGGCCTCGACGGAGTTCGACGACGCGGCCGACCTGTCGGTGTGGACGAAGCTCAGCCAGACCGAGAAGGACGTCGACAGGATCGCCAAGTACGACGTGAACAAGACCGCGAAGGGCTCGATGTACCTGGAGCCCAAGACCTCGGCCTGGTTCGACGGTTTCCGCGGGCCCTTCGTGTACCAGGAGCTCGCCGGGGACATCGTCATGCACGCCCGGGTCAAGGTCGAGGGCAAGAAGGGCGGGCAGCCCCAGCGGAAGTTCTCGCTCGGCGGCCTGATGGCCCGGCAGCCCGGCTCGTACGCCAAGCCCAACTGGGTGTCGGTCACCACGGGCACCGCCGAGAAGAGCGGGCAGGTCGAGGTGAAGTACACCCAGGACGGCAGCTCGAAACCGCAGGAGCTGGCCGTCAAGAGCGGCTGGGTGGAGCTGTCGCTGGCCAGGGTGGGCCGGGTCTTCGTCGCCCTCTACAAGGAGGAGGGCGGCGCGTGGAAGGTCGGCCGGCGCTGGCCCTCGACGCTGCCCGACGTGCTCCAGTGGGGGGTGACCGCCTACAGCGACTGGGACAGCTACAGCCTGCTCAAGAAGGACGCCACCAAGGGCAACGCCAAACAGGTCAAGGGCAACCCCGACCTCAAGCTCACGGTCGACTTCATCCGCTTCCTGAGGCCGGAGCTGCCCGAATACGCCGACCCGCTCAACACCGCCTCGGTGTCGGACGAGGTCCTGATCAAAGCGATGACGCCTGCCGGTGCCTGAGTGCCTTGGCCATGTAGTTGTCCGGCGTGCGGGCGAAGGAGTCGCGATCGCCGTCGGTGAGGTCACGCACGATCTTGCCCGGCACACCCGCGACCAGCACGCCCGCGGGGATCTTCTTGCCGGGGCCCACCAGCGCTCCGGCCGCCACCAGGGTGCCCGCCCCGATGCGGGCGCCGCCCAGCACGATGGCGCCGATGCCGATCAGCGCGCCGGACTCCACATGGGCGCCGTGGACCATGGCCTTGTGGCCCAGGCTGACGCGGTCTTCCAGGATCGCGGGCTCGCCCGGGTCGGAATGCAGGCAGCACAGATCCTGTACGTTGCACTCCTCGCCGATCTCGATCCGCTCGTCGTCCCCTCGGAGAACGGAGCCGTACCAGATGCTGGACGCCCGGCCCACCCGTACGCTGCCCACCACGACGGCGCCGGGCGCTATGTACGCATCGGGATGTATGTCCGGCACTGCTCCGTTGTCCAACGCTGCTATGTACATTCGAGACATCGTAATTCCAGCTCGGGGTATGGCGTTCGGGTTGCGGACGTGGGCAGATGGCAGGAAAGTCGTTTCCTAACGTCTCGTCGTCAGACCCTCACAACCCGCAGTTTTCCCCCGCCTCACGCAAACCACCCTTAGGTAACCCCCATGATGAACCAGCACGAGAGCATTCCCGATCTGATGCAAGAGGACACCTTCGAAGTCGTGATGCGCGGTTACAACCGCCGTCAGGTCCACGACTACATGATCCGTACCCGTAACCAGATACGGGATCTGGAAGAGCGGCTGGCACGGGCGATCGATCAGGCCGAACAGGGCCGCATCGAGCTGGCGGAGGCCAGGCGGCGCATGGTCGAGACGCCTCAGAGCTATGAAGACCTCAGCCCCAGGCTCGCGCAGATCCTCCGGCTCGGAGAGGAGGAGGCCGCCTCCAAGCGCGAAGACGCCGAGGCGGAGGCCGCCAGCGTCCGTGACGCGGCCAAGTCCGAGGCCGAACGGCTCGTCACGACCTCCCGTGAGACCGCCGACAAGATCCTCACCTCCGCGCAGGCGGAGGCCGAGCGGCGGGTGAGCGAGGCCACCCAGGCGGCCGAGCGCATGCTCGCCCAGGCCGGCGGCGACGCCGAGGAGCAGCTCACCTCCGCCCGCACCGAGGCCGAGGAGACGCTGAGCCAGGCGCGCGCCGAGTCCGAGCGCGTGCTCGCCACCGCCCACAACGAGTCGGAGCAGCTCCAGCAGTCGGCCGCCGCGCAGGCCGAGCAGCTCGTGGCGCAGGCGCGTGGCGAGGCCGACACGATGCTGGCCTCGGCCCAGCAGCGCACCGCCACTCTGGACGAGCAGGCGGGGCGCCGGGTCGAATACCTGAGCAACACCCACACGGAGGTCGTGCGGCGGCTGAACGAGATCAGCTCCGTGCTCGGCGACCTCATGCGCAGCGAGTCGTCCGCCGGTCCGCTGGTCCCCGACGCGGCGGCGCCTCCCACGCCGTCCTCGCCGCAGGACGACGTGCGGGTCATCGTCGAGGACGACGAGCCCGAGTCCAGGCTCGAGCCGCAGCCCGAGCCCGAGTCCAGGCTCGAGCCGCAGCCCGAGCCCGAGTCGCGGCTCGAGCCTGAGTCCGAGCCCGAGCCCGTGCGGAAGCCTCAGGAGGGCGTCTCGGACGACACCGACGTCAACATCGTCAGGCTGTCAGAAGCCCACAAGTAACCCCCCGCAGACGCCCTCGGTCCTCGTGGAGGATCGAGGGCGTCAACGCGTCGACAGGTAATACTCACCCCGGGGTGAGAGCCGGTAGCCGGTCTCCAGGCTGATCGTCAGGCCGAGGGACTTGAGCTTGCGGACGTTGAGCTTGAACCTGGCGAGGTCCTGGCCCACCTCCGGCGCCAGGTCGGCGGTGGAGGGCCACGCGGTGGATCGGGTCCGGCCCCCTCGCGTCGAGGTCGGACAGGAGGGCGGCGCGGTCCGCGTACCCCGCCGCCCTGGCCGCCTCGTCGGTGAGGTCGGTGCGAGCCGTGACGACCTCCACCGCCGTGACCTCGGCCATGAGGCCGTCGCCCATCCGGTAGCGCCCGCCCGCGGTGACCTGAGCACGCTTCCAGCGCCTGAAGGCCAGCGTGATCGAGCCGTCGCGGACGCCCTCACGCAGTCGTCGTTCGAACAGCATGAGACCGATGGTACGGAGCGGAAGCCCCCGCCCCCGATAGGGTCGGAGGCTTCCGCGATCGTGGCCCCTCCTGATTGGTGGCCCGGTGCCGGGGCCGCCGAGACGCAGGACCCGGCACCGGGCGGCTTGTGTGCGCAGACCGCGGAACGCTCCACGGCCTGCGTCAAGGAGGTGCGGGGCCGGCCCGCCACGGATGTTGCCGGCCGGCTCGCCTCTCCTGGTCCCGGAGCTGGTCGCGCAGTCCGCCCGGGTCGTCCGCGTCGATGGTCATCGCACATCCGGCATCGCGCTGCGCCGCGCTCAGCGGATGGTGTCTCGTGGCCCACCAGCGGCCCGCGTCGCTCCGCCAGATGGTCCACTGGGGGTATTCCCGGGCGATCTCGGCAAGGTGCCGATCAACGGACATCGCTGTCCACCTTTCCCGGGCCCCCAGGCGAGGTTTCCATCTCTTTAGAAGATGAGGCACCTCTCTAGAGAATTCAATGATCGTGACGGACAGGTCAACCTATCGCTTGACAGATCGGGTTGAACTACGCGTCGAAGTCGTACTGGAGTACGTACGCCGCCGAGTCCAGCACCATCTCGTTGAGCTCGACCGGCAGCCCGCCCGACGTGTACGCCGTCCGCGAGATCACGATCACCGGTGTCCCGCCCGGCAGATCCAGCAGCGCGCTCTCCCGGGGCGCGGGCATGCGGGCGCGTACCTCCTCGGTGAAGTGGACCGGTGGGACGCCGAGGTCGCTCAGCCTGGCGTAGACGCCGCCGGGCCCGGTGTCGGTGAGGGTGATCGCGGACCCGGCCACCAGGTGGGCGGGGAAGTAGGAGCTGGCGAGCTGTACCGGCCTGGTGTCGACCGAGTAGCGGCGCCGGCGTACCCAGACCTCGCCGCTTTCGAGGATGCCCGCCACGTCCTGTGTGGCTCGCTCCAATTGCACCTCCACCCGGTCCACGGTGAACGGCCGGCCGCGGGTGTCCGCATCCCAGATGGCCCGCCCCTGACCCCACTGCTCTCGTGACAGGCGGCGTGAGCCGTGCCTGCGTATCGGTTTGAAGAGCCGCACGTAAACCCCCGAACCTCGTTTGGGCACCGCCAGCCCTTCGTTGATCAGTACGGCAAGCGCCTGCCTGGCGGTGGCTCGTGCGATTGCGTATTCGGCCATCAGCGCGTTCTCGCCCGGTAGTCGGTCCCCGTCGCGCAGTTCGCCGGACAGAATCCGGGCGCGGAGGCCGTCGGCGATGCGTCGATAGATAGGGGGCTCGTGGGGTACCGGGGATTCAGACAACTTTGATCACCCTCTGTCACCAACCAGGTTGTGGCGTCTCCAGAGAACTTGCCCCGTCTTGTCCACGATCGCACAGATACAGAGGTTGGTCGCGAGCTTCTTTTGAGCGGATCGTGCCCGTGTGGTGAATTCCAGGGCGTTTTAGCGGGCCGTTACCGTGGAACGGTCCTGGCCGGTATTCGATCGGCCCACCAGCGGCGAGTAACCAAAGCGAAGATCACAGCACCCGTGGTGTTGAGGAGGACGTCGTCCACCGAGGAGAACCGGCCCAATCGGAGGGTGTACTGGAGCACCTCGACCAGGACCGAAAATGCCGCCGCGACCGCCGCAACGCGGCCGAGACGGGACATTCGGCGGCTGCGCACCGGTAGCAGCGCGCCGAGGGCGGCGAAGACCAGCAGGTTGCCTCCGACCT
Source organism: Nonomuraea sp. NPDC050643 (assembly GCF_040654715.1). NCBI lineage: Bacteria > Bacillati > Actinomycetota > Actinomycetes > Streptosporangiales > Streptosporangiaceae > Nonomuraea > Nonomuraea sp. NPDC050643. Next base: position 23,596 of record NZ_JBFAIM010000003.1, read on the forward strand.
GCACCAACACCGCGTCCCATGGCGCGCCGAGCAGGTCCGTCAGGTCGGCGAACGGGACGAGGCCGACTCCGGCGGCCCCGTCCGACGGCGTGAGGATCATCCATATCCATGGAGCGGTCCCGACCGCGATGCCGACGTCGGCGATCGAGACGCGCAGGGGCGCCGGATGGCGGGCGCGAGCGCGGTGGCGGAAGAGAAGCAAGATTGCCAGCAAGGCCAGGGGGAGCGCAAAGGTACCAGCAATAATGACGTTTCCCCACAATTCCCACGTCCGCGCCATCCGACCATGATGACGATTGATCTAGGGGTACCGGAAGATGTCCTTCTGGACAGGTCCTCCCGGCCCGGGAAGGCGGGCGCGAAGGGTCACGGGCGGACCGGCAGGTGCTCGCCGAGGAACGCCGTCGCCACCGCCCACGTACGCTCCGCCGCCGCCGGATGGTGGAACATCGGCGCCTCGCTGTTGTGGAAGGCGTGCCCGGCCTCCTCCTCGACGTGCATGACCACGTTCGGCCTGCCCTCGGCGGCCTTCTCCACCACGGCCACCCGCTCGCGCGTGATGAAGGGGTCGCTCCCGCCGAACACCAGCAGCAGCGGCGCCTCGACGCGCTCCATCAGGCCGGTGGCGTCGGGCACCGCCGAGCCGTAGAAGGACAGGACCGCGGTCAGCTCGACCTGCGTGGCCAGCATGTAGGCGATCGAACCGCCCAGGCAGAAGCCCAGGGCGCCGACCCCGCCGCTCACCTCGGGCAGCGACCGCAGGTGGGAGACGGTGAGCGCGGAGTCGGCCACGCCCTGCGGGAAGTCGAAGCCGGCGGCCAGGTCGATCGCGGCCTGCGTGCCCTCAGGGGTGTGCTCACCCTGCCAGTGCGGGTGGAGGCGCCAGAACAGGTCGGGCGCGGCCACCACGTAGCCGCGGGAGGCGAGGTCGATCGCGACCTTCTCGATGTAGGGGCCGACGCCGTAGATCTCCTGCACCAGGAGCACGCCGGGGCCGCTGCCCGCTTCGGGCAGCCACACGCGGACGTCGAAGGTGCCGTCGTGGGCGGTGACTTGGTCGGTTCGGGTCTGCATGTCCACCAGCATCGCGCATGGCGCGCGCCGCGTTCCGGCGAGACGATGCGATGACGACACGACGACACGACGACGACACGACGACGACGACACGACGACGACGACACGACGACGACGGCTCGATCGAGGGTTCCGTGACCCGGGACACCTTGTTGTCCCGTCCCCCACGGCGATCTATACCGGGGAGTGAGGGAGAGATGAGGAGACTGTTGTGCTGACCCACTTCATCGGCGGCCAGCCGGTGGCCGCGGGAAAGACCTTCCCCGTCCACGATCCGGTGACGGGCGCCGTCGTCGGGCAGGCCCACGAGGCCGATCCCGAGGTCGTCGACCGCGCCGTGCGCGCGGCCAGGGAGGCGGCGCGAGACTGGGCGGCGATGCCCGCCGGTGAGCGCGCCGGGTGGATGCGGCGGCTGGCCGAGGGCATCGAGGAGCGTTTCGACGACCTGGTGGCGGCGGAGATCGCCGACACCGGCAAGCCGCTCGACCAGACCCGCACGCTCGACATCCCGCGCGGCATCGCGAACTTCCGCGCCTTCGCCGAGATCGCCGCCCAGCGGCCCGACGAGGCCTTCCACCTGTCGGGCACGCTGAGCTACACCATCCACAGGCCGCTCGGGGTGATCGGGGTGATCGTCCCGTGGAACCTGCCGTTCCTGCTGATGACCTGGAAGCTCGCCCCCGCCCTCGTCGCGGGCAACACCGTGGTGGTCAAGCCGTCGGAGCACACGCCCGGCTCGGCCGCGGTGTTCGCCGAGATCTGCGCCACCGCCGGGCTCCCGTCCGGCGTCGTCAACATCATCTTCGGGTACGGCTCCGCCGGGCAACTCCTCGTCGAGCACCCCGGGGTGGACGCCGTGACGTTCACCGGCTCCACCCCGACCGGCACGGCGATCATGAAGTCGGTGGCCGACCGGGTCAAGCCGATCTCGTTCGAGCTGGGCGGCAAGAACGCCGGGCTGATCTTCGACGACTGCGATCTCGACCGGGCGGTCGAGGGCAGTGTGAAATCGGTCTTCACCAACGGCGGCCAGGTGTGCCTGTGCACCGAGCGGCTCTACGTCCAGCGCTCGATCTTCGAGGAGTTCTGCGCGCGGCTGGCCGTACGCGCCCAGGAGATCGAGCCGCAGCCCATGATCTCCTCGGAACACCGCGAGAAGGTGCTGTCCTACTACGCCCTGGCCCGCTCGGAGGGAGCCAAGGTGCTGACAGGAGGCAGTGTCCCCGTGTTCGGTGATCATCGCGATTCCGGTTATTTCGTGGAACCGACCGTAGTGACAGGCTTGTCTGAATGGTCGCGGTTCAACAGGGAGGAGATCTTCGGTCCCGTGTGCCACGTCGCGCCCTTCGACAGCGAGGCCGAGGCGATCGACCTGGCCAACAGCAGCGAGTACGGCCTGGCCGCCACCCTGTGGACCACCAGCCTCGACCGCGCGCACCGGGTGGCCCAGAAGCTGGAGGCCGGGCTCGTCTGGGTCAACACCTGGTACCTGCGCGACCTGCGCACCCCGTTCGGCGGCGTGAAGCTGTCGGGCATCGGCCGTGAGGGCGGCACCCGGTCACTCGACTTCTACTCCGAACCCACCACCATCACCATCAAACTGGAGCAGCCCGATGCATGACGAATGGTCCCAGGCCGTGGACGCGCACGCCCAAGCCGCCGATCGGCTGATCGAGGCAGTGCGTCTGGGCAAGCCGTGCGCACCGATCAGGGACCTGGTCAGCACGGCGGCCGGCGGCTACGCCGTGCAGGAGATCAACACGCGGCGGGCGCTCGGCGAGGGGCGGCGCCCGGTCGGCAGGAAGATCGGCGTGACCAACGCGCTGCTCCAGCAGCGCTTCGGGATCGACCAGCCGGACAGCGGCATGCTGTTCGCGGACATGGCCTACGGCGACGGGCAGCCCATGCCGCTGGAGCGGTTCCTGCAGCCGCGGGCGGAGGCCGAGGTCGCGCTGGTGCTCGGGGCGGATCTGCGGGGCGGGCCGTTCACGATCGCCGACGTGCTCAGGGCGGTGGAGTTCGCGCTGCCCGCCATCGAGATCGCCGACTCGCGGATCGCCGACTGGGACATCACGCTGGCCGACACGATCGCGGACAACGCCTCGGCCGGCGCGTTCGTGCTGGGCGGCACGCCCGTGCCGCTCATGGGGCTGGACCTGCGGGCGGCCACCATGACGATGACCCGCGGCGGCGCGGAGGTCTCGACCGGCTCGGGCGAGCTGTGCCTGGGCAACCCGCTCAACGCCGCCGTCTGGCTGGCCACCCGGCTCGGCCCCACGGACCACGCGCTGCGGGCCGGGGACGTGGTGCTGACCGGCGCGCTCGGCCCGGTCGTGCCCGCCGGGCCCGGTGACGTGTTCGAGGCGCGGATCGAGGGGCTCGGATCGGTGCGGGCGGTGTTCGGCAAGTGAGACCCAAGGCCATCCGGGTGCCCGGCAAGGCCACTCCCCGAGGGAGGTTCCCGCACGTCAAGCGGGCAGGCGACTTCCTGTACGTCTCGGGCACGAGCTGCCGCCGGCCGGATGACTCGTTCGTGGGCGTGGAGGTCGACAAGTACGGGGCGACGAACCTGGACATCCGCGCTCAGACCAGAGCGGTGATCGAGAACATCGGCGACATCCTCAAGGCCGCCGGTGGCTCGCTCGCGGACCTCGTGCAGATCACCACGTACCTGGTGAACATGAACGACTTCAAGGGCTACAACGAGGTCTACGCCGAGTTCTTCGACGAGGAGGGCCCCACGAGGGCCACGGTCGCGGTGCACCAGTTGCCGCACCCGCATCTCCTCATCGAGATGCAGGCCGTCGCCTACCATCCACAGGAGCGATCATGATTCCCCCCATTGACTTCACCAAGTGGATCGACGAGCACGCCCACCTGCTCAAGCCGCCGGTCGGCAACAAGGTGGTCTTCGAGGGGGCGGACGACTTCATCGTGATGGTGGTCGGCGGGCCCAACGCGAGGACGGACTTCCACGTCGACCCGTACGAGGAGCTGTTCTACCAGGTGCGGGGCAACATGCACGTCAACGTCGTCACCGAGGACGGCCCCGAGACCGTGCACATCCGCGAGGGCCAGATGTGGCTGCTGCCGCCGCGGCTGCCGCACTCGCCGCAGCGGCCGGAGGCCGGCTCCGTGGGGCTGGTGGTGGAGCGGATCCGGCCGGAGGGCACGCTGGAGAGGTTCCAGTGGTACTGCGCGGCGTGCGGCCACCGGGTGCACGAGGTCGAACTGCAGGTACGCGACATCGTCAAGGACCTGCCGCCCGTCTTCGAGGCGTTCTACACCGACGAGAAGGCCCGCACCTGCGCTCAGTGCGGCGCTCTGCATCCTGGCAAGGGTTAGATGACCATCGACGTCCACACGCACTACGTGCCCAAGGGCTGGCCCGAGCTGGGCTGGCCCGGGGCGCCGAGACTGAGGATCGAGTCGGAGCGCGAAGCGACGATCCTCGTCAACGACCAAGATTTCCGGAAAATTCAGGATGACTGCTGGAATCCGCGGGTCCGGCTGGAGCGGATGGACCGGGACGGCGTGGACCGGCAGGTGGTCGCGCCCACTCCCGTCTTCTTCGGCTACGACCGGCCGGCCGCGGAGGGCGTGCGGATCGCGAAGGTCTTCAACGACCTGGCGCTGGAGATCTGCCAGGACGAGCGGCTGATCCCGTTCTGCCAGGTGCCGCTGCAGGACCCCGGCCTGGCCTGCGCCGAGCTCGACCGTTGCCTGGCCCAGGGCCACAAGGGCGTGGAGATCGGCAACCACGTCGGCGACCGCGACCTCGACGACCCCGGTGTCGTGGAGTTCCTGCGGCACTGCGCCGAGCGGAGCGTTCCCGTCTTCGTGCACCCCTGGGACATGCCCGCGGGGCCGCGCGTCGCCCGGTGGATGGCGCAGTGGCTGGTCGGGATGCCCGCGGAGACCCACCTGTCCATCCTGGCGATGATCCTCGGCGGCGTGTTCGACCGGGTGCCGGACACCCTGCGGATCTGCTTCGCGCACGGCGGCGGCTCGTTCGCGTTCTGGCTCGGCCGGGTCGAGAACGCCTGGCACCGCAGGCACGACCTGGTCGGCGTCTCGGAACGGCCGCCGTCCCACTACCTCGGCAGGTTCAGCGTCGACTCTGCCGTCTTCGACGAGCGCGCGCTGCGGCTGCTCGTCGACACTCTCGGGGAGGACCACGTGATGCTCGGCAGCGACTTTCCCTATCCGCTGGGCGAGTCACCCTCGGGTGACCTGATCCGGCGGGCCGGCTTCCTGTCCGGCACGGCCCGCGCCAAGCTCCTCGCAGCCAACGCCGAGGCGTTCCTGGGCTGAGGAAGGGAGCTTCCCCATGCGCGTTCCCGTGCTGGGGCTGGTCGTGTTGCTGGCGGCCGGATGCGGCGGGTCGCTGCCGCCGCCCGACGAGGACGACCGTCCGGTCAAAGTCGGCGCGATCATCTCGCAAATGGGCGTGTACGCCATGCTCGGCGACGACATGGAGACCGCCATGCGCCTCTACCTCGACGACCACGGCGGCCGCCTGGGCGGCAGACCCGCCGAGCTGCTCGTGGCCGACGACGGCGGCAGCCCCGAGCTGGGCCAGAAGGAGGCCAGGCGGCTCATCGACGACGAGGCCGTCAACGTGATCACCGGCCTGATCGCCTCGCCCGTCGCCGTCGCGGTGGTCCAGGAGGCCGGCCGCACGCCCGTGGTGATCGCCAACGCGGGCGCCGACGAGCTGGGCGGCCCGAACGTCTTCCGCGTCTCCTACACCAACCACGACCACGGCGAGGCGGCCGGCCGGTACGCCGCCGAGCGGTACCGCGGGCAGAACGTCGTCCTCATGGCCTCCGACTACTCGGCGGGCACCGAGACGCTCCAGGGTTTCGCGGACGGCTACGGGGCCGGGCCGCTCAAGCGGATCCTGACGCCGTACGGGAGGGTCACGGACCTGGAGCCGTACTTCGAGCGGATCCCGCCGGAGGCCGAGCTGCTGTTCGCGTTCTACGCCGGCGGCGAGGCGACCGCGTTCGCCAGGGCGTTCAAGCGGCTCGGCTACGACACCAAGATCAAGCTGCTGGCCTGCATGAACCTGACGGACGAGGACGTGCTGCGGGCCACCAGGGCCGACGCCGAGGGCATCACGAGCGTCGGCATGTACTCGCCCGCCCTGGACAACCCGGACAACGCCGCCTTCGTCGCGAGATGGCGGTCCAGGACCGGTCGCAACCCGTCGGCGGTGGCGGTGCAGAGCTGGGACGCCATGCGCCTCATCGACGAGGCCGTGGGCCGGGGCGGTGATCTCGTCCGCCGGCTGGGCGAGCTGGGGGAGCTGGGCGGGCCGCGCGGCAGGTTCCGGCTGGACGCGAGCCACAACCCGGTGCAGAACTGGTACGTCCGGGAGTATCACAATGGGGTGAATGGGGTAATTGCCACCATCCCCCCACAAAAGGAGTGAGCCTTGGACCGCGACCGCTGCCTGGCCCTGGATGCCGATGATCCGCTGCGGGCGTACAAGGACGAGTTCGTCCTGCCCGAGGGGGTCGTCTACCTCGTCGGCAACTCGCTCGGCGCGCTGCCGCGGCGTACCGCCGAGCGGGTCAGGCGCACGGTCGAGGACGAGTGGGGCAGGCAACTCGTCGGCGGCTGGAACCACGCCGGCTGGTACGACCAGCCGCTCAGCACGGGCGACCGGCTGGCCCCGCTGATCGGCGCCGGCCCCGGGCAGGTCGTGGTCGGCAACACCACCTCGATCGCGGTCTTCCAGGCGGTGACGGCGGCCCTGCGGCTGCGGCCCGAGCGCAAGGTGATCGTCTCCGACCTGCGCAACTTCCCCACCGACCACTACATGGTGCAGGGCCTGGCCGGGCTGCTCGGCGGCTACGAGCTGCGCGACCTCGCCGAGCGGCGCTTCGACGACGCGGCCGTGGTGCTGCTGTCGGAGGTCGACTACCGCACCGGCGCCCGCCACGACGTGCCCGCGGTCACCGCCGAAGTCCAGGCCGCCGGGGCGCTCATCGTGTGGGACGTGTGCCACAGCGTCGGCGCCATGGAGGTGGACGTCTCCCAGGCCGACTTCGCGGTCGGCTGCACCTACAAGTACCTGAACGCCGGCCCGGGCGCGCCCGCCTTCCTCTACGTCAACCCGCGCCACCAGGCCGCCGCCGAGAACGTCCTGTCCGGCTGGCACGGCCACGCCGAGCCCTTCGCGTTCGAGCCCGGCTTCCGCCCGGCCGAGGGCGTCAGGCGGTTCGCGGTGAGCACCCCGCACGTGCTGTCGTTCGCGGCCCTGGAGGCGGCGCTCGACGTGTGGGAACGGGTGCCGATGGCCCAGGTGCGGGCCAAGAGCATGGCCCTGACCTCGCTCTTCGTCGACCTGGTCGGCGACGCGCTGGAGCTCGCCTCACCCGCCGACCCGGCCAGGCGCGGCAGCCAGGTGAGCCTGCGCCACCCCGACGGCTATCCGATCATGCGCGCGCTCATCGACCGGGGCGTGCACGGCGACTTCCGCGCGCCCGACATCCTCAGGTTCGGCTTCGCGCCCCTCTACATCGGCTACGCCGACGTCCACGACGCCGCGACGACGCTGCTCGAGGTGCTGGACAAGGAGCTCTGGCGGGAGGAGAGGTACGCCACCCGCCTCGCCGTAACCTGAGCCGTCACCTGAGCCGTCACCTGAGGTCGAGTTCCTTGACCGCCCGCTTGGGGGCGATCAGCCGGAAGCTCTCCTCGACCCAGTCGACCAGCACGTCGGTCTCCGGCAGCTCCGACAGGAACGGCACGGTCACCCAGCCCGCCTTGCCCAGGCCGTAGCCGCTGGGGGCCGCGCCCTCGACGGTCAGGGCGTGGCCGTGCGCCTCCGAGTGCAGCTTCACGCCGAACGTCGGATCCCACTTCTCGGTCTGCTCGTCGAGCCCGAGGAACAGGAAGATCTTCTTGTTGACCTTGATGACCGTCTCGCCCCAAGGGTGATCCTCGTGCGCCTCGGGCAGGCCGAGCGCGAACGCGCGGAGCCCTTCCCTCACGTCTTGCCAGTCGCTCATGTTTTCGAGATTAGCGTGGCCGGCGGAACTCCTCGAGCTTGTGCTCGATGCGGTCCCTGATCCGCTCGCGGGCCTCCATCCTGGGCACCCCCGACATCAGCAGGCCGTCGTAGTCGGTGTCGAGGTGCCGGATCGAGGCGATCACGGCCAGGGTGATCGCGTTCTCGTCGAGCGCCCTGGCCGCGGCGGACCGGCCGACCCGGCCGCTGCCGCGCTGGCCGGCGTGCTCGGCGATCTCCCGCGCCCGCTCCTGCGGGCAGCCGGGGAACAGCCGGGCGATCTCGGCCGCCATCCTGGCCTGGAAGTCCACGTCCTGGTCGGCCCTGCGGATCCGGTCACGCTCGCGGCGGCGCAGGCGCACCTCCTCGTCGGCCAGGCAGCGCTCCTCGGCCGCGGCCCGCGCGGAGTCCTCCACCAGCAGGCCCTGACGCTGGTAGACCTTGCGCCGCCGGTTGTACTGCACGACGACCGCCGACAGGCCGCTCTCCTGCTTGGCGCGGCGGCTGAGCGCCGCGTTCCCCGCCGGCAGGAACACCAGGTGGTCCATGTCCGCGCAGGTCAGGCAGTGCGGCCGCGTATCCTCCATGATCAGGTAGGGGCCGGTGTCGCCGCAGGACGCGCACGTCCAGGGCTCCAACTGGGCCACCGCCACCAGGTCGGGCGCCTTGCTCTGCGCCTCGGTGAGCCGCCGCACCCTGGCCTCGCTGAGGTCGGGGGAGAGCCAGTGCACCCGGAAGGGCTCCTGCCCGTGCTTCGCGGTGAAGCGCAGCTCGCGGCGGTCGCGGGTGCCGGCGACGTAGGGGGTGTCCACCGGCCTGAGCCCCTTGGTACGGGCCCAGTCGCGCAGGAGCGCGGCCGTGTCGAGCAGGCGGTCCTCGTCGACGGCCGCCAGCTCGGCCAGCGTGGCCACCCGGCCCTGCCGCCAGGTGTCCACGTGCCTGGAGTGCAACCAGCGCAGCCCCGTCACCACGTCGATGAACGTCACGTATTTCCGGTTGCTCAGCGCGATCTCGGCCGCTTCCGCGACCCTCCGTGCGAGGTTGGGCTTGCTCACGGCCACCATCCTCCCGCGCCTTTGTCGTGAGATGGCGAGACCCGAAGCATTCCTTGCCCGACTTGCGGCAAGTAACTCCTTCGGATCTGGCCCTGGAGGAAATCGTGCGTCTGTTCTGGCCTGCCCTTCTCATGCTCGCCACCTCGTGCGGCGTGGCCGAGGACGGCACACAGCCCGTCGTCACGGGGAGGTTCGGCACCAAGCCGATCGTCGCCATACCCAAGGGGCAGCCGGGGCGCACGCCGCGGATCACGGTGCTGTCGGTGGGGAGCGGGCGGCGTACGGTCCCCGGTGACGTGGTGCTCGCGGACGTGGACATCCGGCGCTGGTCCGGCAACCGGCCCTTCATGAGCACCCATGACGGCAACCAGCCCACGACGGTCGTGTTCGACGGCAGGCAGGTGGCGGAGACCTGGCGGCAGTCGCTCATCGGACGGCCGGCGGGCAGCCGGGTCATGCTGATCAGCCCGGCCGCCGAGGCCGCGGGGCCGAACGTGCCGCTGACCGGGGTCCCGCCCGCGGACACGCTGGTGCTCGTCTTCGACATCCTGGGCGGCTACCCGCCCGACGCCCGGCTCGTCGGGCGTACGCTGCCGGTGATCCCCGCCGACCTCACCCCGTCCGCGCGGCCCCGCACGGTCATCGACGGGTCGGGCAGGGAGGTCGTGGCGGGGGCGAAGGTGGTCATCCAGTACGTGGCCGCGTCCTGGCCGGACCGGGCCGTCGTGGACTCGTCGTACCGGAGGGGTGGGCCCAGCGCGTTCACGCTGCGGCCCGGGTCGGTGCCGGCGGCCTGGCTGGACGCGCTCGTCGGGCAGCGGGTCGGCAGCCGCGTGGCCGTTCCGTCGCCGGGGGAGCGGCCGATGATCTACCTCATCGACATCCTCGACACGATCACGCACGCGTGAGCCGGACGGCGCCCTCGCCGCCCGGCCCTCGTGGTCACGTTCTCAGTCGCAGTGCTCCAGCGGGCTGTCGTAGGTGGCGGTGCCCGCCTTGCCGCCCCATCGCACGCAGGTCCCGGCCGCCGAGGCGATCACCGGTCCCGCGTAGTAGCCGAAGTTGCCCGAGTCGGTCTTCCGCGCAGTGCCCTGGACCTCCAGATAGGCGCTGGTCGGCGTGGCGGTGCCGAGGGACTTCGCCTTGATCGTGGCGACGCAGTTGTTGCCGTTGCCGCTGTTGTAGAGCAGGTAGACGGTGCCCTCGGTGCCGAGCGCGGCCGAGTCGATCACGTCGTAGCCCGAGCCGCAGACCTCCTGCGGGGTGTACGGGTTGCCGCCGCCCCCGCAGTTCCGCGAGCTCAGCGTCTGTACCGGGTAGCCGAAGGTGACGCCGTTGAAGACGGCCTTCTGGATGTTGGAGGGGTAGCTGGTGCCCAGCCGTACCTCGTAGTGCAGGTGCGGGCTGATGTTGTTGCCCGGCGCGCTGGTGTTGCCGACCGTGCCGATCTGCTGGCCCTGCGAGACCGACTGCCCCTCGCTGACCGACCGGGTGTTCAGATGGGCGTAGTACGTGGACCAGCCGCCCCCGTGGTCGATCTTGACCAGGTTGCCGTAGCGGTTCACCGAGCCCTGGTGCTTGGAGATCGCCACGGTGCCGGCCGCGGCGGCCACCACGGTGTCACCGAGGTCGGCGTCCGCGGTGCTGCCCCGGTTGAAGTCGATCTCCCACGACTGGTGCGCGCTGCTGCCGCTGGAGTTGCCCGTCCAGCTCTGGCCGCAGGGGAAGGGGAGCTGGAAGTTCGTGGCGAGTACCTGGGCCATCTCCGATTCCGGTACCGGGTCGGCCGCGGCGGCTGAGGCCGTTCCGATACTGAGTAACAATGCGAGGCCCGCGACCATTGCTCCGCTGAGCTTCATGGGGTGATCCTTTCCCGTGGGATCTCTGAGACCAGAGTCCGCACAGACCGCACAAGAATCGTCCAGAACCAGTACAAAGAGCTGTCAGGCCTCTATAGAGGAGCTGATGCGGATGATGACCACCTACTCCGTGCTCGGACCGCTCGAGGTCCGGTCCGATGGGCGTCCCGTCCGGATCTCCGGCAGGAAGCCGCGACTGCTGCTGGCCACGCTGTTGCTCGACGCGGGCCGGGTGGTCGGCGCGGACCGGCTCGTCGAGGTGCTCTGGCCGCACCGCCCGCCCCGCTCCGCCCAGGCCAACCTGCGCACGTACGTCAGCTCGCTCCGCTCCGACCTGGGCTCCGGGCAGTTGCGGGGCGACGGCTCCGGCTACGCGATCGACGTGGCCCCGGGCACGCTCGACCTGCTGGTGTTCGAGAACCTGGTCGATCGGGGCGAATACGCCGGAGCCCTCGCGCTCTGGCGCGGCGCGCCGCTGTCCGACCTGCCCGGCAGCCCGCTCTGGGACCGCCGGCTCGAAGCCCTGCACCGGTTACGCCTGCGTGCCGCCGAAGCCCTGATCGAGCGGCGGATCGAGCGCGGCGACCACGACGGGGCCATCGCCGAGCTGCGCGGGCTGCTGGCCGAGCACCCCTACCGGGAGGACCTGTGGGGCCGCCTGGTGCTGACCCTGCACAAGGGCGGCAGGAAGGCCGAGGCCCTGCGCGCCTACGCCGCCGTACGCGACCAGCTCGTGGACGAGCTCGGCGTCGAGCCCGGGGCGGAGCTGCGCGGCGCGTACGAGGTGATCCTGGCGGACACGGTGTCACCCGTCGCGCCCCGCCAGCTCCCGCCCGACCTGCCCGACTTCACCGGCCGGGCCGGCGCCATGACCGAGCTGGCCCGGCCGTTCTCCGTCGCGGTGATCTCCGGGCCGCCGGGGGCCGGCAAGTCGGCGCTGGCCGTGCACGCGGCCCACGCCCTGCGCGGGTCCTATCCCGCCGGGCAGCTCTATCTGGAGCTCGGCGGCAGGGAGCCGGACGGCCTGCTGGCCGAGGCGCTCCGGGCGTTCGGCATCGAGTCCCCGCCCCCGTCCGTGCCCGAGCGCTCGGCGTTGCTGCGGTCGCTGCTGGCCGAGCGGCCCATGCTGATGCTGCTCGACGACGCCCGCGACGCGGGCCAGGTGCGGCCGCTGCTCCCCGGAAACGGCAGCGCGGTGATCGTCACGAGCAGGCGCAGGATCACCGAACTGCCCGGCGCGGTGCTGGTCCAGCTCGGCGAGCTGACGCCGCAGGAGGCGCTCTCGCTGCTCGGCCGGGTCGCGGGAGAGGACAGGGTGGCCCGCGAGCACGCGGACGCGCTGGCCATCGTGACCGCCTGCGGGCTGCTGCCACTGGCCGTCAGGAACGCGGGCACCCGCCTGTCCGCGCGGCCGGGGTGGTCGCTGTCGGTGCTGCGGCAGCGGCTGGACGACGACTGGCTGGGCGAGCTGAAGGAGGTGCGGGCGAGCCTCGACCACGGGTACACCGGGCTGCCGCGCGAGGCCGCCCGCCTGCTGAGCACGCTGGGCCTGCTCGGCCTGCCGGCCCAGCCGGGGTGGGTGGTGGACGCGGCGCTCGGCCGGCACGGCGCGCACGAGGTCACCGACCTGCTGGTGGACGTCAACCTCCTCGACGTGGTGGGCACCGACCCGGTGGGGCAGCCGCGTTACCGGGTGCCGGGCCTCATCGCCCGCCACGCGCTCGAACGCGGCCCGTCCCTGCTCCCGGCGGACGGGGCCGGGCTCGACGCCGTGGGGCGCGTGCTGGCCGCGTGGACGGCGACCACAGAGCACGCCATGGCGCGGCTGCCGACCACCGTGTTCAGCCTCACGGCGGCCAGGGCACCCCGCTGGCGGCTGCCCGAGCCCACGCTCGAACGACTGACCTTCGACCCGGTCACGTGGTTCGAGGCCGAGCACGAGACGCTGGCCGGGGCGGTGGAGGTGGCGGCCGGGCTCGGGCTGGCCGAGTCCGCGTGGGGGCTGGCCGCCGCGATGGTGCCGTACCTGGATCTGCACTGCCATCTCGGTACGTGGCGGCGTACGCACACCGTCGCCCTGGCCGCCGCCCGCGCCACCGGCGACAGGTACGGCGAGGCCGCCATGCTCAGGGGCCTGGCCCAGGTCAGCCTCTACCAGGACCGGTACGAGGAGGCGGAGATGGGCTTCACCCGCTCCCGCCAGATATTTCACGACCTGGGGGACAGAAGAGCCGAGGCCACCTCCATCTGCGGCCTCGGCGCGGTCAACCAGTTCCGCGGCCGGTACGCCCGCTCGCTCGCCCACTTCCGGCAGGCCCTGACCATCTTCCTGGCCGCCGGTGACCGGCACGGGGAGGCGTTCGCCCGGCAGGCCATCGGCCGGGTGTGCCTGAAGTCCGGCGACCTGGCGCAGGCGTCGGAGTCGCTCGGCCTGGCCATGCGGCTGGCCCAGGAGCTCGGCGACGCCCACCGGGAGGGCTGCGTGTGCCTCCAGATGGGCCACCTGCACCAGGCGATGTCGTTCCACCGGCACGCGCTGGAGATCTTCGAGTCTCTGGGGGACCGGCACTGCGGGGCGTACGCACTGCAGAGCCTGGCCGGGCTGCAGGCGGCGCGCGGCGACCTGGCGCGGGCCTCGACCGGGCTCGAACGCTCGCTGGAGATCTTCAAGGAACTGGGCGACCGCAGCGGGGAGGCCTCGGCCACCCAGCTCCTGGGCGAGGTGCACCGCTCGGCCGGGCGTACGGGGCTGGCGCTCGACTACCTCAGGCACGCCAGCGCCCTGCGCCGCAGCCTGCCCGCCTAGGTCTTCGGAGTGATCAGGCCAGGTCGGAGCGGATCATGCTGTAGAGCACGCCGTCGTGCCACTGCCCGGCGCGGAACCCGCCGCCCCGCAGCACGCCCTCGCGGGTGAAGCCCGCCTTCTCCAACGCCCGCTGCTCGGCCACGTTCGTGATCTCGGTGGACGCCTCGATCCTGTTGGCCAGTGAGTGGTCGAACAGGTAGTGCGCGATCAGCCGCTGGGCGCGCGTGCCGTGACCCCGGCCGCGGTGCTCGGGGGCCACGATCAGGCCCATCGACCAGTAGAAGCTGGCCCGGTTGGCGACCTGCCTGCCCCACTGCACGAAACCGACCTCGTCGTCGCCGTCGGCGATGATCAGGATGCCGCCTTCGTCGTCGAGCATGCCGTTGGTGTTCCAGCGCTCGCGCAGCAGGTGGGGGTTCCGGAAGCCGTACCACTGAAACTCGCCCGTGCTGTCGGGGTCGCTCATGAGCCGGTTGAGGAAGGGCAGGTCGTCTTCGTGCACGGGACGCAGTCGTGTCGTCATGGACGGGACACTATGCGGCGTACGAGCCGTTTGAGGCGCGACTCCTGAGGCGGCGGGTTCTCCAGCTCCCGCAGCGCATCGGCGGCGGAGGGCCGCTTGGCCGGGGCGTGGTCGAGCATCCGGCGCACCACCTCGGGCACGTCGGGGCCGTGGGCGTCGGCGCTCGTCGGAAGGTGGCCGGTGAGGAGCTGGTAGGCGATGGCGCCGGCGGCGTAGACGTCGGAGGCGGTCGTCATCTGGTCGGGCCGCTCCTGGCACTCCGGCGCCACGTAGTGGGCGTCGAGCACGTTGCCCAGCTCGTGGGCCACCGTGTAGTTGCGCGGCCCCGGCTTGGCGTAGTCGAACCCGGTCAGCACCGCGTGCCCGTCGTCGGTGACCAGCACGGAGGCCGGGGTGAGCGCCCGGTGGACCACGCCGTTGGCGTGCGCGTGCGCCAGCCCGCGCAGGAGGTCCTGGATCACGATCAGCCGCGCGCCCTTGCCCAGCGACAGGTGCAGCGCCTCGCCGTGCACGTCGTCGAGGACCAGCACGAACCGGCTCTCGTCGTCGATGGCGAAGAAGTCGCGCGAGCGCACCACGCACGGGTGCGGCGGGATCCTGGCCAGCGTCTGGTAGGCGTTGGCGATGCGCTGCCGCTCGGCCGCCCGCGCCTCGTGGTCGGCCAGCGGATCGGCCTGGTAGACCCGCAGCAGCACGGTCTCGCTGCCGGGCAGCGTGGCGTTGAACGCGCGATATTCGGTGATCTTGGCGTCGCCGCCGAGCTGCTCCTCGACCTCCCAGTTGCCGAACCTGGGCGGCGCGGTGCTGCGCCGCACGGTCTGGTTGAGCGCGTCGAGGATCGCCGTCAGGTAGGGCTTGGCGTCGGGGCTGCACCCGCGCCTGACTCGCGTGACGTCGCTCAGCGTGGCGAGCAGGCCGGGCAGGTCGGTGACGTTGACCGCGTCGCGCCCGGCCGGATCGATCAGCTCGGCGTCGGGCGAGGTGAGCACGACCAGGCTGTCGACGTAGACCCGTTCGAGCTGGGTGGACCTGGACACCAGCAGGCCCTTGACCGCCTTGGCGGTGCCCCGCAGCTTGGCCACGGGCGAGCCGAACGCCTCTCTGCGCGGCGGGAACCAGCGCGTGCCGGAGACCTCGATGCGTCCTCTCGTGCCCTTGACGTCGACGACCACGAGCGAGTGCCCGGTCAGCACCAGCAGGTCGACCTCGAAGACGTCGTGACCGCGCGGGACCTCGACGTTGTGCAGCAGCAGCCAGTCGGCGGGCGCGTGGTCGCGCAGATACGCGATCACGCGCCGCTCGGCGTCGTTGACCGGACGTCCTCCGCCGACGATCTCTGCCATGGGGCCTATCCTCGCACGGGAATCGATTGACAACATGCTGTCGAAATGACAAGATACTGTCATGAAGGGAATCGTTCACCACGCCGTTTACGACACGCTCGCCGACTGGGAGACCGGTCATGCCACCGCGCACCTGCGCAACGGGAGCTACCAGCGCGAACCCGGCGGCTACGAGGTCGTCACCGTGGGCCTCACCGCCGATCCGATCCTCACCATGGGGGGCCTGCGGATCACCCCTGACATCACGCTCGCCGAGCTCTCGCCGGCCGGCAGCGCGCTGCTGATCCTGCCCGGCGCCGAGCTGTGGGACGGGGGCGACGCCCTGGCGCCGTTCGCGCGCAAGGCCCGCGAGTTCCTGGAGGCGGGCGTGCCGGTGGGGGCCATCTGCGGGGCCACGGCGGGCCTGGCCCGCGAGGGGCTGCTGGACGACCGCGACCACACCAGCGCCGTGGTGCACTATCTGCAGGCGCAGGAGGGCTACAAGGGCGCCGGCCGCTACCTCGACAAGGACGCCGTGCTCGGTGGTGACCTCGTCACGGCCGGGCCGACGGAGCCGGTGGCGTTCGCCAGGGAGATCTTCCGGCGGCTCGACATCTACACGCCCGAGGTGCTGGACGCGTGGTTCCGGCTGTTCAGCAAGAGCGACCCCACGGCCTTCGAGGTGTTGATGGCCGCATGAGCGAGAGCGGCGACCTGCTGTCCGGGCTGGCGTTGGGGGCCTTCCGGCTCAACGGGCAGTTCCTCCAGGTCGCGGAGGGGCTGGCCCGGCCGGCGGGGATGACGGCCGCGTGGTGGCAGGTGCTCGGCGCCGTGCTGCGCGAGCCGCTGCCCGTCGCCGGGATCGCCCGGGTCATGGGGATGACCAGGCAGGGCGTGCAGCGGATCGCCGACCTGCTGGTGGAGCGGGGGCTGGCCGAATACCAGCCCAACCCCGCGCACCGCCGGGCCAAGCTCGTCCAGCCGACGGCGGCCGGCCGGGAGGCCATCGCCAAGATCGTCCCGGCCCACCAGGCGTTCGCCGACCGCCTCGTCGGCGAGTTGGGCGTCGAGGGCGCACGACAGTGCCTGGAGGCGCTCCAGCGCCTGTCCACCGCCCTCGACCACTTCGAGAAGTAGCGGCGTTCGCTATCCGGCGGCTCTCCCACCCCGCCGGATGGCGCCGCGCGGTTTGAACACCGACAGCGCCGTCGCCGTCATCAGCATGACGATCTGCGCGCTCAGCGCGGCCACCTGTCCCCACTGCCGGGTGGCGCCGGCGGCCCGGCCGCCTTCGGTCACGGCGGCCATTCCCTCGGGATCGAACAGGAACATGCCCGCGCAGATCACGGCCACCAGCAGGACCAGCTTGGCCGTCACCCAGTAATGGCGGAACAACCTCCAATGGCTGGTCAGGCCCAGTGTGATGCCGGTGAGCAAAGCGGTGAGACTGAGCGGAATCCCGCCCGCGAACACCAGCAACGGCATCAAGCGATAGGCGGCGTGCGCCAGTTCCAGATCCTTTGTCAGCGCCGCCGCCGTATTCAGCACGACGAGTCCCCACACCTCCCCGAGCAGCGCGACCGACGCGATGACGTGGATGACCAGGACCGTCTTACGGATACGCGGCCGCATCGCGAGCCACCTCCTTTCCCGAACCCGGCGGCCATCCTCGCCGCTTTCCCGGCCCGGGACGTCAGCCTGTGGAGGGCTTCCCGAGTACGCCGGCGGGCGTACCGGCGATTCTCAAGTTTCGGGTGATCCTTGCCTATACGGCGGTGAACGATTCCGCCGCCGTTCTCGCGGCCAGCCAAAATAAATCTCGCTCGTCAGTTTGCCGGGGCAATGAATATGTCGTTCACCGTCCAGGACCGTGAAAATCGATCGCCAAGAAATCGAGGTTCCGCCTTGACCTCCGTGTGGGTTTTTCGAGTTGCGGATTTCGCTGCCTGCCGCGATTGTTATTGGCGGCACCTCACAGCCCTGCACAAACGACTATGGCGCCGGGATTCCGCGCCGATCCATGGAGGAAAGCAAACATGATCCGTCGCATTCTGGCCGGTGCAGCAATCGCGGCCGCGGCCCTCGGCTTCTCGGCCACCGGAGCCGCGGCCAGCGTCGGCCCCAACCCGCACAACAGCGGGCAGAGCATCCTGAGCCAGCTGAGCATCCTCGACGACCTGACCGCCCTGAACGACGTCCTCAACGACTCGGTCAAGTACATCGACATCATCACGCTGCTGCACCTGAACGACATCGACGCCGACGTCCTCAACAACGAGCAGGACACGGGCGACAACAACTGACGGCTCCTCGCGTGGCGTAGGCAGGAAGCCGATCGGCGACTCCCGGACAATGCCGGGGGCCCGCCCGGCCAAGGTCGTCTTCCTGGTGCCTTGAGGTGAACCGAACAGTACGGGCCGTGGACATTCGCGAGGTCACGGCACGGGCCCGGTGCGCACCGGGCTCTCACGTGCCGCGCGGCCCAGGTCGATCACTGCAGGACGACCTGGGCCGCGCGGCCGTGCTTTCCCGCTTCCACGTGCTTTCCCGGTTTCACGTGCCCTTCCGGTTTCGGCGGCCGGCGTCTTTCAGCGGTCGACGTCGTCCGAAGGGTCCTCCGGCGGGTCGACGTTGCTCGCGCTCTCGCTCGGCCGGACCACCCCCATGAAGGTCCCCCTGTCCAGCGGATCCAGCCGGACGAACTGCCCGGTGTACGGCGCGTGCACCATCCGCGTCGCGTCCACGGCCACGGCGACGTGCTCGGGCCCGGCCCGGCCCGTGTCGTTGTCGTAGAACACCAGGTCCCCGGGCTCCACCTCCTCCTTGGCCAGGCGGACCCCCGACCGCCACTGCTCGTACGTGGTCGTCCCGATGAGCACCCCCGCCCGCGCCCACGCGTACTCGGTGAGGCCGGAGCAGTCGAACCCCTTGACCTTCGCCCCCTTCCCGATCCCGTATCCGGGCCCGCGCACCCCGCCGCCGCCCCACGAGTACGGGACGCCGATCATTTCCAGCGCCGCCCGGACCGCGATGGCGCCGGCCCCCGAACGATTCGACTTGGCGAATGTGTGCCGGCAGAAATCCGTGATGCAGCCATTGTCGGCCAGTGCCGGTCCGACGTTTTGCGGAACATACGGAATCGCGATGGCCAGCACTATTAGCAGCAGCGACCGTCGTGCGTCCATGGCATATTCAGCGCTCCCCACCATCTTTCGCGCCGCGCCTCTCAGCGGCACCCTCCCGCTAACATTCCTCCTTCCCTATGCCGATAAAACGCCCTTTGGTCATGCGGGATGCGCGTATGGCCATAAGATGAAAAATTGCCGTCATGCCGCCCGGGGCAAAATGGTGCTACTCGGACATTTCCGGACTAGTCGTGATCACCGGCCAAGGAATTGGGGCGCGTATTTGACTTCGCCTTAGCTCGGTCAAGTTGCGGCGCGCCTGCGGGTCGCGAGATTGTTATTGCTGGAATCTCGCCGCCCTCTGCGAGCGATTGACGACAAAGGAGAAGTAGAAAATGATGCGTCGCATTCTTGCCGGTGCAGCGATCGCGGGCTTCCTGCTCGGCTTCTCGGCCACGAGCGCGTCGGCCGACGTCGGCCCCAACGCGTTCAACAAGGACAAGCAGATCCTCAGCCAGCTCAGCATCCTCGACGACCTGACCGTCCTGAACGACGTCCTCAACGACTCGGTCAAGTACATCGACGTCATCTCGGCGCTGCACCTCCAGGACATCAACCTGGACATCCTCAACAACGAGAAGAACACGGGCGACAACAACTGAGCCGCCTGGGCGGCGGCGGCTCCTGCGTACGCCCGTACGCCTGACATGAGGGCGCTCCGGTACCCACGACCCCTTCTCGTGGCGGCACCTTGCCGGGGCGTCCCTCAGGTCGCGTACAGGGCGGGCGCGAGCTCCCGAACCCGCCTCGAACCGTCCGGCCAGGCCGGCGACCGTCATGCCCGCAGCCGGCGCGGGTATGGCCGGCCTGTTCGGAAAGCGTTGCCCGTCATAATCTGCCCGAAATTGGGTCATTTTCCGGTGAAAAATGCAGAGTGATAATTCCCTCGTGTAGCCTGGATTTCGGGTCAAATCGCCAGCAGCCATGGCGGTCATTTCCGCAGGTGGCAGTCCGGCACACAACCCCCGGTGCGCGTTGGGGGTGAGGAGCGTGAGGGTCCAGGAACGGCTGCTCTACCAGGACGAGCAGCTCAGGATCACGGTGCGGGCGACGCCAGAGGCGCCGGCCGTCACACTGACCGGCGAGATCGACGCCACCAACAGCTCCGCGCTGGCCACCGCCCTGGCGAGTTGCCGCCAGGGCGCCCACATCGTCGTCGACACCGGCGAGCTGACGTTCATCGACGTCTCAGGGCTGCGCGTGCTGGTCATGCCCATGGTGCCGCCGTCGGAGCGGTGGATCCGGCTGCACAACGTCACGCCGTACCAGCGGCGGTTGCTGCGCATGATGGGCTGGTACTACCTGCCCAGGACCCACCACGTACCCCAGGGGGCCTGATGGCCGCGGCCGAGGTGCCCAGCCCCGTCGGACCGGCCAGCCGCCACGGCGGCGGCTCATGGTGGCGGCGCAGCGACACCTCGTCATAACGGTGGCAGTGGCGGTGCCAGTGGAGGATGCCGGCCAGCCAGTTGTGCAGCTCGGTCACGAACCCGTCCAGATCCCGCCGCGCGTCGGCGCCGAGGCCGAAGTCGTCGCAGATGATCGGCAGCTCGTGCGCGACGATGTGCTCGAACTGCTGGACCCGCGAGGTCAGCAGGTCGTTGACGATCTTCAGTGCCACCGGATGGTCGCAGTCGAAGAAGTTCTGCACCACCAGGACGCAGTTGTGCACCTCACCCTGGAACTCGATCTCCTTCTTGTAGGAGTAGATGTCGTTGACCAGGCAGCCGGCGTCCATCATCGCGTTCGTCAGCGCCACCATCGGGCCGCTCTCGTAGACCTCGTCCGGGATCCCCTTGGAGTGCCGCAGCCGGCACAGGTTCATCGTCAGGTGGGAGCCGAAGGTGTGCCGGCGCATCTCCATGTAGTCCACGGGATCGGGGACGCGGCGGGCGATCTCGTTCGCCAGCTCCCACAGCCAGCTCACGCACATGACCTCGACCGACTCACGCAGCGTGCGGCGGTCCGCGAGCGGCATCGGCCCGGCCGTACGCGCCCAGATGTCGGCCAGCCCGCGCTCCAGCGGGTTCGTGGGCGGCGGCGCGGCGGAGCCGTCGAGCGGCATGAACATCGAGAACCGGTCGACCATCACCTTGGCCGCCGACAGGTTGCGCGTCCGGCCGAAGACGACGGGGAAGTAGTCGTCCCCGTACGTCCCCCAGGCCAGCCAGAACGACGCCAGGTCCAGCTCCTCGGGGGTGGCGTCGGGGTGCAGGCCGGCCGCGCAGAGCGGCAGGTCGATGTCGATCAGCTTCCGCTCGTCCCAGACCGCCGAGCCGACCACCCCGTTCTGCGGCTCCAGCATCCCCATCTCCCCGCACCAGAGCACGGTGTTGCGCCGGGAGGCGTCGAGGTGCGGTGACAGCTTGAGCTCGAACGGCACGTACAGGTCGGGGATCAGCGAGGGCCCCACCGGCTGGTACGGCACGTGCGTGAAGTTGCGTACCCGCTTGGCCCCCAGCAGGTCGACGATCGACGACATGCCCAGCGGCCGGTCCGTCGCCGCGTTCTTGTTCATGTACCGGCTGGAGCGCATGTGCCACTCGTGCCCGCCCGACTGCCAGTCCTGCAGCCCCTTGACGTAGGCCAGCACGCCGGCCGCCGACAGCGGGTCGATGGCGTGCTCCACGAACAGGGGCCCCAGCTCCGTGAACACCGTGTGCTCGAACTGCTGCAACCGCGAGGTCAGCAGGTCGTTGACGGCGTCGGCCGCCTCCTGCGTGGTGCAGCCCAGGAACTTCTCCAGCACGAGCACGCCGTTGCTCAGCTCGCCCTCGTCCCCGACCTCCCGCTCGTAGGAGAACAGGTCGTTGCGCAGGTGCACGGCGTCGGAGAAGGAGTCGCTGAGCACCCGCATCGGCCGCGACGCGGCGATCCGGTCCGGCACCTCGGCCGCCACGGCGTGCTCGACCAGCCCCGCCGACCAGGGCGCGCCGCCGACCTTGCGCCGCATCTCGATGTACTCCACCGGGTTGGACACCCGGCCCTCGTTGATGTTGGCCAGCTCCCAGATCGACTCGTTGAGCAGGTTGCGGGTGCTCTCCGCGAACCGCGCCCGCCAGGCCAGGGACATGCTCGGCACCGTACGGGGCCACAGGTCGGCCAGCCCCGCCTCGACCGGGTTGGTCGGCTCGGGCACGGTCAGATCAGCGCCCATCGGCATGAAGAGGGCCAACCGGGCGAGGTATTCCTTGCCGCCCGCCAGGTCGCCGGTGCGCTTGAAGACCTCCAGGAAATGGTCGTCGAAGAAGAAGACCCAGATGTACCAGTCGGTGATCAGCCCGAGCTCGTCGCCGTCGCAGTCGGGATGGGTGTAGGCGCACATGAGCGGGTAGTCGTGGGCGTCGAGGTCGGCCTCCTCCCAGACGCCCGACCCTTCGAGCATGCCCATGTCGCGAGCCCACTGTTTGGAGTGCCCGCGAGCCTGCTCAAGGTGCTGGTTGAGCCGCGCCGGGTACGGCATGTAGAAGTCCGGCAGTTGGAACGGCTGGGTCATGCTCACTCCTTCACATGGGGCATCAGCGGGTCACCTCGGCGTTCTCCAGCACCCCGAGCGCGTCCGGCACCAGCAACGCGACCGAGTGGTAGGCGCTGACCAGGTAGGACGCGACGGCTCTGGAGTCGATGCCGGTGAACTTCACGCTGAGCCCCGGCTCGCGCTCGTCGGGGACGCCGCTCTGGTAGAGGCCGACGACGCCGTGGTCCTTCTCGCCCGTCCGCATGACGAGGATCGAGCTGGTGCCCTGCCTGCTGATGGGGATCTTGTCGCAGGGCAGGATGGGCACGCCGCGCCACGCGGTCAGCCTGGCGCCCTCGATCTCGACGCTGTCGGGGTAGACGCCCCGGGCGTTGCACTCCCGGTGGAAGGCGGCGATGGCCTTCGGGTGGGCGACGAAACAGCGGGACTTCTTCCTGCGGCACAGCAGCTCGTCGAGGTCTTCGGGACTCGGCGGGCCCGTGCGGGGGTGGATCCGCTGCTTCGCGTCCACCTGGTGCAGGAGCCCGAAGTCGCGGTTGTTGACCAGCTCGTGCTCCTGCGACTCGCGTACGGCGTGGATGGTCAGTTTGAGTTGCTCCTCCATCTGGTCCATCGGCCGGCTGTACAGGTCCGCCACCCGGGTGTGGACGCGGAGCACGGTCTGCGACACGCTCAGCTCGTACTCGCGCGGCCCCGGGTCGTAGTCGGCGAACGTGCCCGGCAGCGTGGGCTCGCCACGGTGGCCGGCGGCCGTGCCGATCGCCGCCTCGCCCCACTTGTTCTGCGGCGCGGCCAGGCGGGCGCGATGGCGGCCGAGCTGGGCGCGCAGCGCCGGCGACCGGTCGGCCACCGCGTGGAACTCCGTCCACGGCAGGGCCAGCACCGTGCAGTCGGTGCCGGCCTCCAGCGTGAAGCCCCACGTCCGGCCCTGGTCGGCCCCGGCATGGTCGCCGTCCGCCAGTGTGCCGAGGACGACGGGGTCGCCGTACGCGCCCTCCTGGAGCCTGGTCGCCCTGCCGTGGGCGATGAGCAGCAGCTCGTCGGCCGGCCGGCCCGCTCGGGCGATCGTGTCGCCGCGATCGAACTCCCGCTGCTCGAACAGCCCGGCGAGGGTGTCGAGCACGCGCGCGTCCTCGAGCCCGTGCAGGAGCGGCAGCTCGGTGAGGGTCGGCGGGATGACCCGTACACGAGCGCCGGTGTTGGAGAAACTCACCCGGCCACCGCCGACCGCGTACGTCAGCCGCCGGTTCACCCGGTAGACGCCGCCCGCGACGTCCACCCACGGCAGCACCCGCAGCAGCCAGCGGGAGGAGATCTCCCGCATCTGCGGCGCCGTCTTGGTCGTCGTCGCGAGATTGCGCGCCGCCGAGGTGTCGAGGCTCAGCCGCGCGTCCCGCTGGTCGGACTCGGTCAACTTGACCACCACCAATCCCGTTGCACCTGACAGACCCTGCTTGTCCCGTCGCCCACGTGCTCGCCTCCCAAAGGTGCGCCCCCGCCGGAGTGCGGCGGGAGCGGTCGTGGCGACGTGCGGGGAACGCGGTTAGCCGTTCCTGCCGAGCTCGATGTCCTCCAGCACGCCGAGCGCGTCGGGCACCAGGACGGCGGCCGAGTAGTAGGCGCTGACCAGGTAGGAGATGACGGCCTTCTCGTTGATGTTCATGAACCGCACGGACAGGCTGGGCTGGTACTCGTCGGGGATGCCGGTCTGGTGCAGCCCGATGACGCCCTGGTTCTCCTGGCCGGTGCGCATGAGCATGATCGAGGTCGTGCGCTGCCCGGTGACCGGGATCTTGTTGCACGGGAAGATCGGCACGCCCCGCCAGGCCGGCACCCGGTGCCCGTTGACCTCGCTGGACTGCGGGTAGATGCCGCGCTTGCTGCACTCCCTGCCGAACGCGGCGATGGCCTGCGGGTGGGCCAGGAAGAACGCCGGCTCCTTCCACACCGTGGCCAGCAGGTCGTCGAGGTCGTCGGGGGTGGGCGGGCCGGAGCGGGTGCGGATGCGCTGGCCGAAGTCGGCGTTGTGCAGCAGGCCGAACTCCTTGTTGTTGACCAGCTCGTCCTCCTGGCGCTCGCGCAGGGCCTCGATCGTGAGGCGGAGCTGCTGGTCGAGCTGGCTCATCGGCTGGTTGTACAGGTCGGAGACCCGGCTGTGCACGCGCAGGACCGTCTGGGCGACGCTCAGTTCGTACTCGCGGGGGCTCTGCTCGTAGTCCACGAACGTGCCGGGCAGCACGGCCTCGCCGACGTGACCGGAGGACATGTCGATCGCGGCCTCACCGTAGGCGTTCTGGGCGCGGTCACCGCTGGTGCGCCAGCGCTCGATGTGCTCGCGCAGATGGGGCGCGCGCTCGGTGATCTGGTCGAAGTCCTGGCGGGAGAGCGTGAGCACGGTGGTGGGCGTCTTGGCGTGGGCGCTGAAGCCGAACTCGCCGCCGTCGGTCAGGGTCTGCTCGCCCAGATGGTCGCCGTCGGCCAGCACACCGAGGTTCTGCTCGTCGCCGTACGCGCCGCTGGCGATCTTGGCCACGCGGCCGTGGGCGATGAGCACGAGCTGGTCGGCGGGGCGACCCTCAGAGACGATCTTCTCGCCCTGCTCGATCTCGCGCTGCTGGAAACGGTCGGCCAGCGCTTCGAGCACGTCCATGTCGGCGAAGCCGCGCAACATGGGCAACTCGGTGAGCTCGGCCGGGATGACCCGGACGTCGGAGCCCGTCGTGCTGAAGGTGATGCGGCCGTCGCCCAGCGTGTACGTCAGCCGCCGGTTGACCCGGAAAACGCCTCCGGCGCACTGCACCCACGGGAGCAGCCGCAGCAACCACCGCGAGGTGATCTCCTGCATCTGCGGCGGCGTCTTGGTCGTGGTCGAGAGTTGTCTGGCGGCATCCGTGCTGAGGCTGAGCTGCCCGTTGCCATTGCCGTTCTCAGGGGCGGTCGAGTGCGTCGTTTCGGTCATCGTGCTGCACCACCAATCTCGGTATGGGGTCTAGCGGGGGTCGCGGGAGGATCGGAGTTCTGGCGGAAGCGAGAACGTGAGGGTCTCCTCGGTCAAGGTCACCGACTCGACGTCGGCGTAGCCACGGGCGGCGAGCCAGTCGAGTAATTCACCGACCAGCCCTTCCGGTACGGAGGCGCCGGAGCTGACCCCGACGGTCTCCACACCGCTCAGCCACCCCTCATCGGCATCGGCGGCCCGGTCGACCAGGTAGGCCGCGTCCGCGCCCGCGTTGAGCGCGACCTCCACCAGTCGCTGGGAGTTGGAGGAGTTGGCCGAGCCCACGACGATGACCAGCTCGCACCGCGGGGCGATCCGGGTGACCGCCTCCTGGCGGTTCTGGCTGGCGTAGCAGATGTCGTCGCTGGGCGGGTCGACCAGCCCGGGGAAGCGTTCGCGCAGGTCGGCGACGGCCCGCATGGTCTCGTCGACGGCCAGCGTGGTCTGTGACAGCCAGGTCACCCGTCCGGAGCCGCCGGTCGTCGCCTCCTGCGGCCTGGCCGGGTCGACGACCTGGATGCGGTCGGGGGCCTCGCCGAGCGTGCCCTCGACCTCCTCGTGCTCGGCGTGGCCGATGAGCACGATCTCGTAGCCGGCCTCGGCCATCCGCGCGGCCTCTTTGTGGACCTTCGTGACCAGCGGGCAGGTGGCGTCGATCGTCCGCAGCCCGCGCAGCCCGGCCTCCTCCTTGACCGCAGGTGAGACGCCGTGGGCGGAGAAGACGACCAGCGAGCCGTCGGGGACCTCGTCGAGCTCCTCGACGAAGACCGCGCCGCGCCTGGTGAGGTCGTCGACCACGAACGTGTTGTGAACGATCTGTTTGCGCACGTAGACCGGTGGACCGAAGCGTTTCAGCGCCTCCTCCACGGTGATGATCGCGCGTTCGACGCCCGCGCAGTAGCCGCGCGGCGCCGCGAGAAGTATCCGACCCATGAGGAATCCCTCTACTTGGTGCGGTGGGCGAGCCGATCGGCCAGGAGGGTGAGCGCGTTCGCGGCCTCCGGTTTGATCTGCGCCGCGGCCAGTGCCGCCACGGACTCGCGCACGCGTTCTTCGATCATTTCCTCGACCCTGCCCAGCGCGCCCGTCTCGGTCATGATCTGCCGCAGCTCCGCGGCGCGCTCCTCGGTCAGCTCGGGGTTGCCGTGCCAGGTCCTGAGGTGGTCGAGCTGGGCGCGCGAGGCCTGCTGCACGGCGTGCGCGAACAGCACCGTGTGCTTGCCCTCCCGCAGGTCGTCGAGCGCCGACTTGCCGGTCTCCGACGACGAGCCGAAGGTGCCGAGCACGTCGTCGCGCAACTGGAAGGCCTCGCCCAGCGGCAGCCCGAAGCGCGAGTAGGACTCCAGCAACTCGGAGGAGGCCCCGGCCAGCGCGCCGCCGATCTGCAGCGGCCGTTCGACGGTGTATTTGGCCGTCTTGAAGCGGATCATCATCAGCGCCTCCGGCACGCTCGCCCCCGAGCGGAGCTGGGCGAGGATGTCGAGGTACTGGCCGCTGATGACCTCGGTGCGCATGGCGTCGAACAGGTGGTGCGCGGCGCGCAGCCGCGCCGGTTCCACCCCGCACGACGACAGCAGGGCGTCGGACCAGGCCAGGCTGAGCGAGCCGAGCAGGATGCCGCCCGCTTGCCCGAACGCCTCCGCGCCCGGCCCCTCGTGCAGCCCCGCGAGGTTCTTGTGCACGGTGGTCCGGCCACGACGCAGCTCGCTGCCGTCCATGATGTCGTCGTGGATGAGCAGCCCCGCGTGGCACAGCTCCAGGGCCGCGGCCGCGCTGATGATCTCCTCGGAGTCGTCACCGCCGGCGCCGCGCCAGCCCCAGTAGCAGAGCTGCGGCCTGATGCGCTTGCCGCCGCCGAGGATGAAGTCGGTCAGCAGGCCGTAGGCCGCTTCGACGCCGGGGTCGGAAACGGGGGCCCGCCAGGACTCCAGGAAGAGAGCCAGACGCTGGTCGATGCGTGATCCAAGGTAGTGCTGAGTGAAGCTCACCGGCATTCGCGCGGCTCCTTCGGGGAGTCGGTCACTACCAATAGTTATTCATTGAATACGGAGCGTGTAAAGTCTCTTGGGTATCTCCAGGCTTCTTTTGCCACAGCAGCCCCATCGCCCGGGGGTGTCATGAAGGACTCGGCACCGGGTCGCTGACGCGGGGCACGGTCAAGCCGGCGGGCGGCCTTGGGAGGCGGGTGGCCTTGGGAGATCGTCGCCCGCCCGTCATGCGGGCGCGGGCGTGGGGCGCGCGGCGGCGCGCTGGGTCACCGGGGCCGGTCGGCGGGCCCCGGTGCGAGGAGTGGTCGTGTCAGAAGACCCCGGTCACGGGGTGATGCCGGAGCGCCCCTGGCCGGGCAGTTGCTCCGGGCCGAGCTCGAACGTCATGCCGCGGCTGCTCGCCATGCTGGTCACCGGCCGCCGCGTCATCTCGCCGACCCGGTGCGCGACCTCCTGGAAGTGGCGCTGGAGCGCGGGGTCCTCGACGGCGGACAGGCGTACCGACCCCTTCTCGATCAGCTCCTTGGCGAGCCACTCGGACATGCTGCGGTGGAATCGGATCGCCTCGTCGGGGGTGAGGGGGGTGCGCTCGACCATGGACTCTCCAGTTTGATGCGCTATGTGGGGGTATGCGCCTTTTGTGCTCTGCTAGTGAGGAGACCAGCATGAAGGCAGTCACCTGGCACGGCAAGCGTGACGTACGGGTCGAGGAGGTCGCCGATCCGGCCATCAAGGAGCCCAACGACGCCGTCATCCGGGTGACGAGCACCGGGATCTGCGGTTCCGACCTGCACCTGTACGAGGTCCTGGGGCCGTTCATGGCCGAGGGCGACATCCTCGGGCACGAGGCCATGGGGGTCGTCGAGGAGGTCGGGTCCGCGATCGGCAACCTCAAGCCCGGCGACCGCGTGGTCATCCCGTTCAACATCGCGTGCGGCCACTGCCACATGTGCGGGATGGAGCTGTACGCGCAGTGCGAGACGACCCAGGTACGCGAGCAGGGCATGGGCGCCGCCCTGTTCGGCTACACCAAGCTCTACGGCCGCGTCCCCGGCGGTCAGGCCGAGTACCTGCGGGTGCCCGAGGCGCAGTTCGGCCCGATCAAGGTGCCGGACGGCCCGCCGGACGAGCGCTTCGTGTACCTGTCCGACGTGCTCCCGACCGCGTGGCAGGCCGTGCAGTACGCCCACGTCCCCGACGGCGGCAGCGTCACCGTCTTCGGGCTCGGCCCCATCGGCCAGATGAGCGCCCGCATCGCCCACCACCTCGGCCACCGGGTGATCGGCGTGGACGGCGTCCACGCCCGCCTGGAGATGGCCCGCCGCCACGGCATCGAGGTCATCGACGCGAGCGAGATCTCCGACGTGCCGGAGGAGATCCGCCACCGTACGGCGGGGCGCGGCACCGACTCGGTCATCGACGCGGTCGGCATGGAGGCCCACGGCTCGCCCGCCGCCAAGATCGCCCAGACGCTCACCGGACTGCTGCCCGGAGCGGTGGCCGCGCCGCTGATGACCAACGCGGGCATCGACCGCCTGGCGGCGCTCAGCCAGGCCATCGACTCCGTCCGCCGCGGCGGCGTCATCTCGGTCGTCGGCGTCTACGGCGGCATGACCGACCCGCTGCCCATGCTGCGCATGTTCGACCGGGGCATCACGTTGCGCATGGGCCAGGCCCACGTCAAGCGCTGGATCAGCGCGCTCATGCCGCTGGTCGGCGACGACTGCGATCCGCTCGGGGTCATGGACCTGACCACCCATCGCGTGCCGCTCGAGCAGGCGCCCATGGCGTACGAGATGTTCCAGAAGAAGGCCGACGGGGCGGTGAAGATCCTGCTGAAGCCGTAATATGCCAGGTCACAGGGGTTTCGCGGCCTGGGAGGCGGGCAGCGGTGCAGCCATGAGAGTCGTTGTGGTGGGAGCTACCGGGAACGTCGGCACCAGCGTGGTGCGCGCGCTGGCCGCGGACGACGACGTGACCTCGATCGTGGGGGTCGCCCGCCGCCTGCCCGGCTGGCGGATCGACCGCACCGACTGGCGACAGGCCGACGTCGCGACCGCCGACCTGGTCCGGATCTTCGACGGGGCCGACGCGGTCGTGCACCTCGCGTGGCTGTTCCAGCCGACCAGGGATCCGGTGATCACCTGGCGGGCGAACGTGCTGGGCAGCATGCGGGTGTTCCGCGCGGCGGCGGAGGCCGGTGTGTCCGCGCTGGTCCACGCCTCGTCCGTGGGGGCCTACTCGCCGGGGCCCAAGGACCGGGCGGTGGACGAGAGCTGGCCCACCCACGGCTGGCCGGGGGCCGCGTACGGGCGGGAGAAGGCGTACGTGGAGCGGGTGCTCGACGTCTTCGAGCACGACCACCCGGGCATCAGGGTGGTGCGCATGCGGCCGGGCTTCATCTTCCAGCGGGCGGCCGCGACCGAGCAGCGCAGGCTGTTCGGGGGGCCGTTCGTGCCACGGCGGCTGATCAAGGCCGGGCGGGTGCCGTTCGTGCCGGACATCCCCGGGCTGCGGCTGCAGGTGCTGCACGCCGACGACGCGGCGGAGGCGTACCGGCTGGCCGTCACCAGGCCCGTCAAGGGGCCGTTCAACATCGCCGCGGAGCCCGTGCTCGACGCGCAGGACCTGGCCAAGCTGCTCGACGCCCGGATCGTGCCGGTCTCGCGGCGGATGGCCAGGGCGGCCATGGCCGCGGGCTGGCACCTGCGCCTCGTCCCCGCCTCGCCGGGGCTGCTGGAACTGGCGCTGCGCGTCCCCGTCATGAAGATCGACAGGGCCAGGGACGTGCTCGGCTGGACGCCGCGGCACTCGTCCTGGGAGGCCATGCGGGAGCTGTTCGACGGGCTGCACGACGGCGCCGGCATGGACACCCCGCCGCTGGCCCCGGACGGAGGGCCCATCGACCGGGTGCGAGAACTCGCCACCGGCATGGGAGGCCGCCAGTAATTCGGTGACCGCGTGTAATTCCCCTTCGCCGGGGAAGAGGGACAACACGTGTGGTCCAGAAGCGCGGCCTACGTGTCACCGAGACACGGAGGGGCGCATGGACCACCGGGACGGGGCCGTTTCCCAGGGGGCCCTTCACTCACACCTCTCTCGTGAATGCGCGATGCCCATGTACTCTGCGCGCCGGCTGGAGGACGCTGCCATGCGCACGCTACTGACCCAGCCCTTCAGCCTCATCGACGTCACGAAGCTGCGTCGTGCGGTCGCCGAACATGCCGAGAACTCCGGACTGCACGGGCCCAGGCTGGACGACTTCGTCCTGGCCGTGCACGAAAGCGTCGTCAACGCCGTCGAACACGCCGGCGGGCACGGGCACTTCCGCCTGTGGACGGTCGACGGTGTCATCCGCTCCGAGACGAGCGACCACGGCTCGGGCATCCCCGACGCCTACGTCAACGGGGGCAACCGGCCGTCCGACCAGTCCTACACGGGCCGGGGGATCTACCTGATCCGGCGGTTGTGCGACGCGGCCGACTTCCACACCGGGCCCGGCGGCACCACCGTCCGGCTCACCATGCGCTTACCCACCGGCCCCGATCACGGCGGCACCCGCGGCGCCATGCGGCGCATCAGGGTGACGGCCTCCGGCGGACATCCGTTCGGCCGTTTCACCGCCTGAATCCCCGGCGGTTCCCGCGCTGTCTGACCTGGCCGGGTCGCAGGTAGGCTCGGACCGTGAGCGGCGCGCGGCTTTCCTCCGGAATCATCTCTCCCGTCCGGCGCATCGGGCGGCGGGAGTTCGATTTCGACCGCCAGATCGCCGTCATGGCCATCGTCAACAGGACCCCCAACTCCTTCCACGACCAGGGCCGCACCTACGAGCTCGACCACGCGGTCGCCGCCGCGACGAAGGCCGTGGACGAAGGGGCCGACTGGGTGGACATCGGCGGGTTCGCCTTCAGCGCCGCCCAGACACGGATCGGCGTGGCGGAGGAGATCGACCGGGTGGCCCCGGTCATCGCCCACGTGAGAGCCGCGACCGACGCCGTGATCTCCGTCGACACCCACCGGCCCGAGGTGGCCGCGGCGGCCATCGAGGCGGGGGCCGACGTCATCAACGACACCAACGGCCTGCGCGAGCCCGGCATGGCCGAGGTCGCGGCCCGGACGGGCGCGGTGGTGATCGTCACACACAGCCTCGGCGGGCCCGGCAAGCGGGTCTTCCGGCCGAGCTACGACGACGTGGTGTCCGAGGTGGCGGACTATCTGCGCGAGCGGGTGTCCTTCGCGCTGGAGGGTGGCATCGCGGCCGACAAGATCATCATTGACCCCGGGCACGACCTGAACAAGAACACCTTCCACTCACTCGAGCTGACGCGCCGGCTCGAGGAGATCACCGCGATCGGATATCCGACGCTGGTGGCGCTGTCCAACAAGGACTTCATCGGGGAGACCCTCGACCGGCCCCAGGGGGAGCGGAAAGAGGGCACGATCGCCGCCAACGTGGTCTCCATCCTCAAAGGCGCCCGCATCCTGCGTGTGCACGACGTGGCCGCGACGGTCGCGTCCGTACGCATGACCGAGGCCGTGCTGGGCTGGCGCGGCCCGGTGGCCCCCAGTCACAACCTGGCGTGAGGAGAGCGCTGCGTGAGCGATCGCAAGCCTGTCGGGCTTCCCTTCGAGACCTGGATCGATCGGCAGATCCGCGAGGCCGAGGAGCGGGGGGAGTTCGACGACCTGCCGGGCAAGGGCAAGCCGCTGCCGGGGCTCGACCGGCATCTCGACGAGATGTGGTGGATCAAGCAGAAGATCGAGAGCGAGGGGCTCTCGATGCCGCTGCCGCCCACGCTGGCGCTGCGCAAGGAGGCTGAGCGGGCGCTGGCCGAGGCGCGCGGGGCCAGGTCCGAGACCGAGGCCCGGCGGATCGTCGAGGAGATCAACCACCGGATCCGGGAGGCGATCAGGACGGGGTTGTCGGGGCCGCCGCTCAACCTCATGCCTTACGACGTGGACCAGGTCGTCTCAGACTGGCGCCGCGCCCACCGCCGGTAACCCCCTTCCCGGCGTCACCCGCCGTACTTCGGCGGGGTTCTTTTGGGTGGGGGAGGGCCGCTCTCGGGCGCGGGCTTCGTGGGTACGCGCACCTCGGGTGGGTGGGGAAAGGGGCTCGGGCGCGTGGCCCGGGCCCCTTTCCGGTGGCTGAGGGGCCCGGGTCAGGCGGGTCCCTCTGGCCGGCCGGGGGTCCTGGTCAGGCGGGTCCCCGGCCGGCCGGGTCCTTTCAGTTGATGGGCGGGTAGGCGTTCTGCAGCAACTGCCTGAACTGGGCCGAGAACCACTGGCCCGACAGCGGGGCGTCAGGCAGCGCGCCCGACATGTTGTTGCCGTTGAGGCTGTTGCCGGTGTAGGTCGGGTCGCACATCCGGTCGAACTTCTTGCCCTCGTCGTTCGGGATGTCCCGGCTGGCGCCGTCGGACTCGCCCGGAGGCTTGATCCAGACGTAGGCGTCGAAGCCGGCGGCCGGGTTGGCGGTCGGCCGTGCGCCCATGCCGGCGCCGTTCTGGTTGCACCAGTTGCCGGCGTGGATGCGGCGGTCGACGCGGGACTGGTTGACGAAGTCCTCAAGCTGCGTCGAGGTGCTCGGCCCGGTCGGGCGGGCACTGCCGCCCCAGCCGTTGCGCGAGGTGTCGATCAGCATGCCGAGCCCCTGCCTGAAGCCCCTGCCGATCAGGGCGTTGCGCAGGGCCGTGGCGAAGCTCTGCTCGTCCACGTACCAGTTCCAGTCCACCCACTTGGACTGCCTGATCGACGTGCCGTTCACCGTGGTGTTGATGGTGAAGTACGGCTCGGTCGTGGCCGAGGTGTTG
This sequence comes from Nonomuraea sp. NPDC050643, assembly GCF_040654715.1. Taxonomy (NCBI): domain Bacteria; kingdom Bacillati; phylum Actinomycetota; class Actinomycetes; order Streptosporangiales; family Streptosporangiaceae; genus Nonomuraea; species Nonomuraea sp. NPDC050643. The sequence goes on from NZ_JBFAIM010000003.1 coordinate 56,718, forward strand.
GCGGTGTTGACGATGAAGCCGTCCACGCTGTCCACCCCGGCGGTGGCGCCGGCGACGGTCTCGTAGAAGAGGTTGACGGACGGGGTGAAGTTCGAGTCCCAGCCGAGCCACGCGTGGTGGGCGGCGTCGATGTAGGTGTAGACGTTGGTGATGGCGTGGAGCTGGTTGAGCGCGTACCGGACGCCGTCGCGGTAGCCGCCGGCGCCGTTGGCCTCGCGGCACTTCTCGAAGGCGTTGAGGTTGGTGACGAGGTTCGGCAGCGAGTCGGGCTCGATGATCGTGACGATGCGCAGGTTGGAGTACGACGAGCTGCGCAGGATCGCCGCGATCGGGTCGATGTACTCGGTCTTGTAGCGGTTGAAGCCGTCCTGCGCGATGAGCAGCTCGCCGTTGGAGGCGAGTGCCGAGCAGTCGCGGTTCGGCAGGTTGTAGATGACGATCTGGATGGTCAGCGGCGCGGAGCCGTTGGCGGCGTCCTGCCTGACGGCCTCGTCCAGGTGGGCGCGCAGGCTCATGGCCGAGGAGGAGCCGGCGATGGCCGCGATGCGGTCCATCCACACGGCGGTGGAGGTGTTGGCGACCGCCGAACCGCCGGGCTCGGCCGCGGCCCTGGCGCTCCAGTTCGGGTTCACGTAGCCGGTGGCGCCGGCGTACGGGTTCTCGACGTGGGTGGGGTTGCTGCCGCCGTCGTCGTCGGCCTCGGTGGCGGTGACCGTTCTGGAGGTCAGGCCGGTGGAGGCCACGGTGAAGGTGCGGCTGCCGTTCGTCGTGTCGGAGTCCTGCGCGGCGGCCAGGGTGACCGTCTGCGGGGTGCTCCAGTTGGACGAGGTGAAGGTGAGTGAGGCGCTCGAGCTGACGGTGAGGTTGGTGTCGCCGCTGCCCGCCGCCGAGGTGACGGTCACGTTGCCGGAGGGCTGGGCGGCCAGGCGCACGGTGTACGTCCCGGTGGCGCCCTCAGGTACGGTCACCGCGGTCGGGCTGACGATGATCGACTGCTCGACGGTGGCGTCGTCGTCCACCTCGCTCGCGTTCACGGTGGCCCCGGTGACGCCGGTGCCGCCGACGCTGAAGGCGGCGGTGCCCGAGGCGGTGTCGGAGTCCTGGGCCGCGGCCAGGGTCACCATCTGCGCGGTGCTCCAGTTGGACGGCGTGAAGGTGAGTGAGGCGCCCGAGCTGACGGTGAGGTCGGTGTCACCGCTGGTGCGAGCGGTGGTGACGGTGACGTTCGAGCTGGGAGCGGAGGAGAGCCTGGCCGTGAACGTGGCGGTGCCGCCCTCGTTGACCGCGACCGAACTGGAGCTGGTGACCACCGACGGGGTCGTGGGCCCGGTGCCGCCGCAGGTGGTGTTGTTGACGCTGAACGAGGTCGGGTTCGGGTTCGTGCCGGTCCAGGTGCCGTTGAAGCCGATGTTGGTGGAGGCGCCGGTGGCCAGGCTGCCGTTCCACGTCATGTTCGTGCCCGTGACGCGGGTGCCGGACTGGCTCCAGTTGGCGCCCCATCCTGTCGGGGTGTACCTCTGTGTGGTCGTCGGGAAGTCGAAGCCGAGCGACCACGACGTCAGCGGGTCACCGGTGTTCCTCAGTGTGATGCTCGCGGTGAAACCACCTTGGCCTGAGCCCCACTGGTTGGCTGTGTAGGTCACGTCGCAGGCGACGGCGGCGTTCGCGGCGGTGCTCTGACCGACGACGAGCCCTAAGGCCGCGACACTCGCGGCGGTCATGGTCACGGCCCATTTGCGGAGGCCGCGTTGGAGTCTCACGAGCGATCATCTCCAGGATCGAGTGGCTGGGAGCGCTCCCATGGTGAGCCGCGTACCCGGCCATGTACAGCGGGCGGCCGTCGAGAAGGCGTCCGCCGCCCCGCATGCTCGTTGAATGCCTCGGAACGAGGATGAAACTTTCATCCCGGGCAGCCTGGTGAGAGGAAACACGAGGGTTACCGAAATGCCATTCCGTTGACATACGGCTGAGGTCACCCACAATCCCCTTTGGGAGCGCTCCCACACCCCTACTCCCATGGAGATCCCGTGAAGTACAGACCTCCTCTCCTCTTGGCGCGCTTATCGAGGCGGCTCGCCGTGGCCACGACCCTCGTCCTCGTCGCCGGCGCGACCACGGCTGTGGCGGCCTCCCCCGCCCAGGCCGCCGTGGCCTGCGACGTGCAGTACACGGCCAACCAATGGGGCACCGGCCAGGGCGGATTCACCGCGAGCATCACACTGAGGAACACCGGTGACCCCCTGACGTCCTGGTCGCTCGGCTTCGACTTCCCGACCACCGGCCAGCGCTACACCCCGACGGGCTGGGGCGCGAACTGGAGCCAGTCCGGCACCCGCGTCACGGGCACCAACATGACGTGGAACGGGAACCTGGCCACCGGCGCCTCCACCAACATCGGCTTCAACGGCACCTGGACCGGCACGAACCCGAACCCGGCCTCGTTCAGCGTGAACGGGGTCACCTGCGGCGGCGCCCCAGGCTCCGCGCCGACCGTGTCGCTGACCTCGCCGACCGCCGGCCAGACGTTCACCGCCCCGGCCACCGTCCCGATCACGGCGAACGCCTCCGACTCCGACGGCACCGTGACCAGGGTGGACTTCTACCAGGGCACCACGCTGCTCGGCACCGACACCTCCTCGCCGTACAGCTACAGCTGGACGAACGTGGCGGCGGGCAGCTACTCGATCACCGCCAGAGCAACCGACAACGCCGGCCTGACCACGACGTCGTCGCCGGTCGGCATCACGGTCTCGCCGAACACGGGCCCGGCGCTCGTGGTCAGCCCGACCACCCTGTCGGTGCCCGAAGCGGGCACCGCGAGCTTCGGGGTACGCCTGTCGCAGGCGCCCTCCTCGAACGTGACCGTCTCCGTCGCGCGGGCCAGTGGCGACGCCGACCTCACCGTCTCCGGCACCGCCACCAGGACCTTCACCCCGTCCAACTGGAACACGGTCCAGAACGTGACGTTGGCCGCGGCCAACGACACCGACACGACGAGCGGCTCGGCCGTCTTCCGCGTGAGCGCCACCGGATACACCCCGGTGGACGTGAGCGTGAGCGAGGCGGACGACGACGTCGGCGGCAACAACCAGTACGTCCAGCGCTTCGTCGAGCTCTACAACGAGCTTCACAACCCGGCCAACGGCTACTTCTCGCCCGAGGGCGTGCCGTACCACTCGATCGAGACGTTCATGGTCGAGGCGCCGGACCACGGGCACGAGACCACGTCCGAGGCGTTCAGCTACTACCTGTGGCTGGAGGCGGCCTACGGGCAGGTCACCGGTGACTGGTCGAAGTTCAACAACGCGTGGGCGGTGATGGAGAGGTACATCATCCCGGCCACCGCCGACCAGCCGACGAACTCCTACTACAACCCGTCCGACCCGGCCACGTACGCGCCCGAGCACCTGCAGATCAGCAACTACCCGTCGGCCATGGACTCCAACGTGGCCCCGGGCACCGACCCGATCGCGAACGAGCTGCAGAGCGCGTACGGCACCCGCGACATCTACGGCATGCACTGGCTGCTCGACGTCGACAACACCTACGGCTTCGGCCGCTGCGGTGACGGCACGACCAAGCCCGCCTACATCAACACCTACCAGCGCGGCCCGGAGGAGTCGGTCTTCGAGACGATCCCGCAGCCGTCCTGCGACACCTTCGCGCACGGCGGCACCAACGGCTACCTGGACCTGTTCATCCAGGACGGCTCCTACGCCAAGCAGTGGAAGTACACCAACGCCCCTGACGCCGACGCCCGCGCGGTGCAGGCGGCCTACTGGGCGCTGACCTGGGCCAAGGCACAGAACAAGGCCGCGGACGTGTCGGCCAGCGTGGCCAAGGCCGCCAAGATGGGCGACTACCTGCGCTACGCGATGTACGACAAGTACTTCAAGCAGCCCGGGTGCACCAGCCCGTCGTGCCCGGCAGGCAGTGGCAAGAACTCGGCCGCGTACCTGCTGAACTGGTACTACGCCTGGGGCGGCGCGACCGACACGAACGCCGGATGGGCCTGGCGCATCGGCTCCAGCCACAACCACTCCGGCTACCAGAACCCGTTCGCGGCCTGGGCGCTGTCCAACGTGACCGAGCTGCGGCCGAGGAGCGCGACCGGCGCGGCCGACTGGAGCACCAGCCTCACCAGGCAACTGCAGTTCTACAAGTGGCTGCAGTCGAACGAGGGCGCCATCGCCGGCGGCGCGACCAATAGCTGGGACGGCCACTACGGCACCCCGCCGTCGGGTCTGCCCAAGTTCCACGGCATGACCTACGACTGGCAGCCGGTCTACCACGACCCGCCGTCGAACCAGTGGTTCGGCTTCCAGGCGTGGACGATGGAGCGGGTGGCCGAGCTCTACAACGTCACCGGCAACGCCGACGCCAAGACCATCCTCGACAAGTGGGTGACGTGGGCACTGGACAACACCACGATCAACGCCGACGGCAGCTACCAGATCCCGTCCACGCTGCAGTGGTCGGGCCAGCCCGCGGGCAACTTCAGCGCCACCTCCGGCATGCCGCCGGCCAACCCCGGCCTGCATGTGACCGTCGTGGACCACACGCAGGACGTGGGCGTGGCGGGCGCGTACGCCAAGGTGCTGATGTACTACGCGGCGCGGGCCAACCACACCGAGGCGCGTGACACGGCCAAGGCGCTGCTCGACGGCGTCTGGGAGAACCGCGACGCCGAGGGCGTGTCGGTGCCGGAGACCAAGGGCGACTACCGCCGCATCGACGACCCGGTGTACGTCCCGGCCGGCTGGAGCGGCGAGATGCCCAACGGCGACCCGATCAACTCGAACTCCACGTTCCTGTCGATCAGGTCGTTCTACGAGGACGACCCGGACTGGCCGAGGGTCCAGGCGTTCCTGAACGGCTCGGGTCCCGCACCGGTCTTCAACTATCACCGCTTCTGGGCGCAGGTGGACGTCGCCGTCGCCCTGGCCGAGTACGGGCGGCTCTTCCCGTGAGAAAAGCAGCACTGATAGCCGTGGCGTCGCTGGTCCTGCCCCTGATCGGGGCGGGGCCGGCGGCCCACGCCGCCGCACCCGCCTTCGCCTACGGTGAGGCGCTGCAGAAGTCGCTGTGGTTCTACGAGGCCCAGCAGTCGGGCGCGCTGCCCGACTGGAACCGCGTCTCCTGGCGCGGCGACTCGGGCCTGAACGACGGCAAGGACGTCGGCGCAGACCTCACGGGCGGCTGGTACGACGCGGGCGACCACGTCAAGTTCGGCTTCCCGATGGCGTTCTCCGCCACGATGCTGGCCTGGGGCGCGGTCGAGTATCGCGACGCCTACTCCTCGTCGGGCCAGCTCACGCATCTGCTCAACAACCTCAAGTTCGTCAACGACTACTTCATCAAGGCCCATCCGTCGCCGAACGTGCTCTACGGGCAGGTCGGCAACGGCGGCACGGACCACGCCTGGTGGGGCCCGGCCGAGGCGATGGCGATGACGCGGCCGGCGTACAAGATCGACGCCTCGTGCGGCGGGTCGGACCTGGCGGGTGAGACGGCGGCGGCGATGGCGGCCTCCTCGATGGTCTTCCGGCCGACGAACCCGGCCTATGCCGACACGCTGGTGACGCACGCCAGGCAGCTCTACTCCTTCGCCGACGCGGTCAGGAGGAAGTACAGCGAGTGCATCACCGACGCCTCGGGCTACTACCAGTCGTGGAGCGGCTTCAACGACGAGCTGGTGTGGGGCGCGATCTGGCTCTACCGGGCCACGAACGACGCCACCTACCTGGCCAAGGCCGAGAGCGGCTACGCCAACCTGGGCACCGAGCCGCAGACCACGACGAAGTCGTACAAGTGGACGATCGCCTGGGACGACAAGTCGTACGGCGCGTACGTGCTGCTGCACAAGCTCACCGGCAGGCAGCAGTACCTGGACGACGCCAACCGCTGGCTCGACTGGTGGACGGTCGGCGTCAACGGCTCGCAGGTCAGGTATTCGCCGGGCGGCCAGGCCGTCCTGGACCGGTGGGGCTCGCTGCGCTACGCGGCCAACACCTCGTTCGCGGCCCTCGTGCACAGCGACTCGATCACCGACGCCACGCGTAAGGCCCGCTACCACGACTTCGCGGTCCGGCAGATCAACTACGCGCTCGGCGACAACCCGCGCAACTCCTCGTACGTGATCGGCTTCGGCGCCAACCCGCCGAGGAACCCGCATCACCGCACGGCGCACGGTTCGTGGACCGACCAGCTCACCAGCCCCGAGCAGACCCGCCACACCCTGTACGGCGCGCTCGTGGGCGGCCCGCCCGACCCGAACGACGCCTACACCGACAAGCGTGACGACTACGTCATGAACGAGGTCGCCACCGACTACAACGCCGGCTTCACCAGCGCGCTGGCCCGGCTCTACCGGGAGTACGGCGGCCCGCCCGCGACGGGGTTCCCGGCGCAGGAGACGCCGGACGGCCCCGAGATCTTCGTCGAGGCGGGTGTCAACGCCTCCGGGAGCACCTTCACGGAGATCAAGGCGATCGTCCGCAACCAGTCGGCCTGGCCCGCCAGGGTCCTGTCCGACGGCTCGTTCCGCTACTACTTCACGCTCGACGGCGCCACGACGGCCGCGCAGATCAGCGTGTCGTCGGCCTACACGCAGTGCAAGGCGCCGACGCTGCACCAGTCGAGCGGCAGCACGTACTACGTCAGCGTCGACTGCTCGGGGCAGGCCATCGCGCCCGCCGGGCAGTCGCAGCACCGCAGGGAGGTGCAGTTCAGGATCTCCAGCGCGGGGACGTGGGACCCGGCCAACGACTGGTCGTACCGGAACATCCCCACGACGCCCGGCGCGACGCCGGCGCGCACCCAGAACATCACCCTCTACAGCGGCGCCACCAAGATCTGGGGTGAGCCGCCGGGTCCGGAGGTCGTTGACACGACGGCGCCCAGCAGGCCGGGCAAGCCCGCGGTATCCGCGGTCACGGGTTCCACGGCCCGGCTGAGCTGGACGGCGTCCACGGACAACGTGGGCGTGAGCGGCTATGACGTCTATCTGGGGTCCACCAAGATGGGCACGGCCACGAGCGCCTCCTTCGACCTGGGCGGGCTCACCCCTGCCACGTCCTACACGGCCACCGTGGTGGCCAGGGACGCGGCGGGCAACACCTCGGCGGCCTCCGAGGGCACGGCGTTCACCACGACGGACACGCCGGGGCCCACCGGTGGGTGCGTGGCGGCGTACAAGGTGACGAGCACCTGGGGCGGCGCGTACCAGGCCGAGGTGACGGTCACGAACAACGGCACCTCGGCGACCACCGGCTGGGCGGTCGCCTGGAACTCCCAGAACACGATCACTCAGCTCTGGGGCGGCAAGCACACCGTGTCCGGATCGTCGGTGACCGTCCGGAACGAGGGCTGGAACGGCGCGCTCGCGCCCGGGGCCGGCGCCACGTTCGGCTTCATCGCCAGCGGCACGTCCACCACACCCGACCCGATCACCTGCACCCCCGCTTGAGCCCAGACCCCGCCCCCGCCGCAGGAGCGGCGGGGGCGGTTCCAACGGGGCTCAGTGAAAGGCAGCACATGAGATCACTGCTGACCGCTCTGGCCGTCCTGGCGGCCCTCCTCGCCGTGCCGGCGGCCCCGGCGAACGCCGCCACCGGGCTGCACGGTGACGTTCACGCTGCCCGCCGGGCACACGCTCGCCGGCTCCTGGAACGCCGCGGTGACGGTCAGCGGCCAGACCGTGACGGCCAGGAACATGAGCTACAACGGCTCACTGCCGCCGAACGCCGGGACGAGCTTCGGCTACCAGGTCAGCCGCCCGAACGGCAACACCTCGGTGCCCTCCGGCCACACATGTGCCACCTGATCTGAACTCCCCTGCCCCAGGGTGCGTATGAGGAGGTGAGGCTGAAACATCATCCCTGCCCAACACAAACCATCCCGCCCGGATGGGACGGACGCGGCCGATTCCTCCAGTCGGCCGCGTCCGTTCGTGTTGCGGGGGTTTCACCTGGCGGTCTGTGAGACCTGCGCGAACCGCTCACGCGCCGCCTCGATCGCCGAGTCGTCACTGAACTCGGCGAACGCCTGCTCGTGGTACCGCTTCGGGATGAGGTTCCTGACCCGGTCCGGATAACCGGCCCCGGACTCGGGCACCCGGATCTGGGGCGGAATGTCGATCTTGACGGCGATCGGGCCCGAGGCCCGGACGGAGGCCGCCCAGTCGGGGCTCACGCCGGTGACCGCGCACATGTGGCGGGCGTAGACCCACCGCACCTCGACGAGGGCCTTGGCGCCGGGAGGTTCGGTGCCGAAGGGCTCCACGGCGCACACGACGCGCGATTCGAAGCTGTGCCCGTGGGCGTGGTGCTCATCGGGTGAGGCCTGCTCGAGCACCCGGGTCACCTGGGCGGCGAGCTCCTCGTTCAACTGCGACGACGGCTGTCTGGACGCGAAGAACATCACCCCGGCCAGGGTCAGGCCGGCCAGGGTGATGACTGCCGCGACAAGCCCGCGACGTGTTCTGATCACGGACTGGTGCAGGTCAGGGTCGGGGCTGGGCTCGGGATCGAGCCGGTGGCGTTGAAGCCGAACGTGGTGGACGCGTTCGGTGCGAGCTGCCCGTTGTACGTGGCGTTCTTGACCGTCACGTTCGGCGGTTGCCCGCTCAGCACGCCGTTCCAGGGCGAGCCGTCGAAGCCCTGGCCGCCGCTGTAGGTCCACTTGACCGTCCAGCCGTTCATGGAGCTGGTGCCCGTGTTCTTCACGGTCACCTCACCCTGGAAGTGGCCGGCCCAGCCGGTGTTGGTGGCCTTCCACGTGGCCGTGCAGGCGCCCGTGGGAGCGGGGTCGGTCGGCGTGACCGTCGGGTCCGGGCCAGGGGTGCTGCCGCCGGGGCCGACGCCGGTCACGTTGCCGTTGCCGCCGTCGAAGACGACGTCGGAGCAGCTGTAGAAGTTCTCGTTGCTGTCGGAACGGATCCAGTGCGTGAAGATGATGTGCCGCCCGCTCTTGCCGGACGGGAGCTGGGCGTTCCAGTAGTAGTAGTTGAGCCCGCCGGGACCGCCGGTCTTGGGCGGGTTGGTGACGCTGCCGAACGACTCCAGGTCGGACCACTTCAGTGCCCCGCCTGAGTTCCAGCCGTTCTTGGTGATGTAGTAGTTGAACGCGCCGGGGTGCTCGGCCCAGTTGCTGTGCCGCATCTGGATCGACGCCCCGGAGGTCAGGTGGGTCAGCGGCCAGTCGGAGCGGACGGCGTTGTAGGCGGAGAAGTCGTACGGGCCGCCGGTGCCGCCGCTGCAGATCTGGCCGTCGGGGATGAACCCGGTGGTCCGGCCGGCGCCGTCGGAGCGCAGCACCGCGAACCAGTTGTACAGGGGGGTCGCGCCGCTCTGGTTGACCGCGGCGCCGCACGCGGGGTTGTAGGGGATGATCTGCCCGTTGTCCCGCAGACCGTCCTGCCAGCACAGGAACGTCCGGCTACCGGGGAACATCGACACGCCGTGCATCTGCGCCTGAGTCTGAGACCGCGTCTGAGTCTGCGTCTGCACCTGTGCCTGCGCTTGCGTGGGCACCATCAAAACAGTAGTGATCAGGACCAGGACGGCGGTGAGAGCCGCCGACTTGAATGACTTCATGGGGATTCCCTTGCGCTGACGACAGAGGAAACCTGCCCACGACCTGCCCGCCCGGCCAGCGCATTGAATCATGACATTTGCGGATCCGACAACGAGCTGTGAAACTTTCAACCGATCTTGGTCACGGTTTCCGCTGGTGGCCTGGCCCGCTCCAGGTCGCTCAGGGTGGCGCCCGCTTGCCCTGCGTGGACGACGCCGCGAGGCTGGGGGTGGGAGCGCTCCCAGTACACTCCCTTGTCAGAGAGGCGGGAGCAACACGCCATGAGGCATGCGCACATCCACCTGATCATCGGGGCCTTACTCGCCACCGGTCTGTTCGCCGCGCCGGCGCAGGCCGCCCCGGTGCTCTGCGAGAAGTACGGCTCGGCCGCGATCCAGAGCAACCGCTACATCGTCCAGAACAACGTCTGGGGCGCGAGCACGGCGCAGTGCATCGACGTCAACCAGAGCGGCGGGTTCACGGTCACGCAGGCGGCGCACAACAACTCCACGAGCGGCGCGCCGGCCGGCTACCCGTCGATCTACGCCGGCTGCCACTACGCCAACTGCACCACCGGCAGCAACCTGCCCATGCAAGCCAGCGCCTCGGGCTTCGCCGGCCTCAGGAGCAGCGTCAGCATGACGTATCCGGGCTCCGGCACCTACAACGCCTCCTACGACCTGTGGTTCGACCCCACACCCCGCACCGACGGCCAGAACACCGGCGCCGAGCTGATGATCTGGCTCAACCGGGCGGGCTCGATCCAGCCGATCGGCTCCCGGGTGGGCACCGTGAGCCTGGCGGGGGCGAGTTGGGAGGTCTGGTTCGGCAACACGGGCTGGAACGTGATCTCCTACGTGCGCACCTCGCCCGCGACCTCGCTCGACTTCACGATCAACACCTTCTTCTCCGACGTGGTGAGCCGCGGCTACGGCCAGCGGTCCTGGTACCTGACCAGCGTCCAGGCCGGCTTCGAGCCCTGGATCGGCGGCACGGGCCTGGCGGTCAACTCCTTCTCCTTCGGCTCGGGCGGCACCGACACCTCGCCGCCGACCACCCCGGGCAACCCGGCCGCCTCCGGCACCACCTCGACCGGCACCACCCTGTCGTGGGGCGCCTCCACCGACTCCGGTGGCAGCGGCCTGGCCGGCTACGACATCCTGCGCGCGACCGGTGACACCTTCACCCGCGTGGGCGGCAGCACCACCACCTCCTACACCGACAGCGGCCTGAGCCCCGCCACCACCTACCGGTACCGGATCCAGGCCAGGGACGGCGCCGGGAACCTCTCGCCCGAGTCGGGCACCGTCACCGTGACCACCCAGCCGGGCGGGGGCGGCGGCGGAGGCTGCGCGGTCACCGCGACCACGCAGAACGCCTGGAACAACGGCTACGTCATCCAGCCCGTGACGGTCACCAACCGCGGCACGTCGGCGCTCAGCGGCTGGACGGTCACGTTCCCGCTGCCGTCCGGGCACACGATCACCGGCATCTGGAACGCGAGCTACACGGTCAGCGGCGGCACGGTCACGGTCAGGAACCTCGGCCACAACGGCGGCCTGGCGCCCAACGCCGGCACGTCGTTCGGCTTCCAGGCCACCCGGCCGACCGGGAACACGCAGGTGCCCAGCGGTTACACCTGCACATGAGGCTCGCGCGGGCACGCTTTGCGAGGGGCCCCGCCCGCGCGATGGAGGGGTACGGCTGGTGCTGCCGTACCCCTCATCAACCTCCTGCCCTCGTCAGTCCCCCTGCATCGCCGTGTCGAGGTCGTCGAGCCTGGCCTGCAGCTCGCTCAGGCAGGCCGGCGTGAGCCGGCCCTCCCGCCAGCGGTCGGAGAGCTTGCGCCGCAGGTTCTCGGTCGTGGACGCGGAGGGGCCGTGGTCCGGCGTCACGGCGTGGTCCAGCACCTGCCGCAGGTCGAGCACGACGTCGTCGTCGGTCGCGCCGCACGGCGTCCTGGCCGTGAGCACGGTCCTGAAGCCGGCCGCGGCCTGCTCGATCGTGATCGCCGATGACGGCGAGCTCTCGACCAGCTTGGACGTGGGCGACGGCGACGGCTTGGCCGCGCGCTCCGGCTGCTGTGGCGGCGCCGTCTGCTGGAACCACAGCAGGGCGGACAGCGCGATGGCCGCCGACCCGGCCACCGTGAGCCCGCGGCGCACGTGCCGGCCCAGCGTGGCCGCGCCGAGCGCGGAGGTCAGCGCCGTGACGATCTGTGCCGCGGTGGGCCGCTTCTCCGGCTCGTGCGCCAGGCAGCTCCGGCAGAGCGAGGCGACGGAGTTCGGCACCCCGACCACCCGGGGCGGGGGCGCGGTCCTGCGGACCGCCTCGATCTCCTCCCACGTCGTCTCCGGGTATGGCGTCCGCCCGGTGAGCATGGTGTGCAGCAGCACGCCGAGGGCGTACACGTCGACGGCCGGATGGGTCGGTGCGCCGAGCAGCCGCTCGGGGGCGACGTAGGGAGGGGTGCCGCGGTCGTCGTCGGGGTCTCCCGCCCACGCCGCGATGCCGAAGTCGAGCAGTTTGGGGCCGTCGGCGGTGAGCAGCACGTTCTCCGCGGTGACGTCCCTGTGCACGAGGCCGCGGGCGTGTCCGGCCATCAGCACCCGGGCCAGCCGGAGTGCGATGGCCGCGGCGTCCTGCCACGGCAGCGGGCCCCTCTCGACGCGCTCCGCCAGCGGCGTTCCGTCGAGCAGCGGCATCACCACGTACGCGGCGACGCCGCCGCTCGTGGTGACCGTTTCGCCGTAGTCGTAGATCTCGATCGAGTCGGGATGGATGAACCTGGCCGCGGCGCGGGCCTCGCTGCGCACGCTCACCCGTTCGAGGGGGTCGGTGTGCAGCGAGGCGGTGAGCACCTTGACCGCGATCATCCGGTGCAGGGACTGGTCGAAGGCGCGCCAGATGACCGACATGCCGCCTCTGGCCAGCGGATCCAGCAACAGATACCGGCGGGCCAGTACATCCCCAGGCTCAAGCCGACTCACGGATGACCAGTTCCGTGGGGAGTACGGGATCGATCCCCGCGGCCCCCGACAGGAGCAGCCGGGTGGCGACGCTGGCTAGTTCCTCGACGGGCTGACGGATGGTGGTGAGGGCGGGGACGGTGTGCCTGGCGACCGGGGCGTCATCGAACCCGATCACCGCCACGTCCGCGGGGACCTTGCGTCCCGCCCTGCGCAGGGCCTGGATCGCGCCCGCCGCCATCAGGTCGGAGGCGACGAACACGGCGTCCAGGCCCGGCGCGTGGCGTAACAGCCACTGCATGGCGTGGGTGCCGGAGGCGGCGGTGAAGTCCCCGTAGGCCACGGGCACGTCGGGGGCGCCTGCCGCCTGCAGAGTGCGGACCAGGCCCTCCAATCGGTCCCGGGCCCCGGGTAAGGAGGGTGGGCCGCCGATGGCGGCGACGTTGCGGCGGCCGGACAACAGGAAGTGCTCGGCCGCCTGGCGGCCGCCGTCGAGGTTGTCGACGTCGGCGTACGGGAGTTTGAGGTCGTGGGGCGGGCGGCCGATGTTGCGTACGGGGACGCCCGAGGTGGATAACTTGATCGCCAGGGGGTGACGCTCTCTTGCGCCCACGATCAGCACCGCGCCGGATAGGGCGGGCAGCGTGGACGAGGTGGGGGTGACGGTGGTCACCATGAGGTGGGTGCCGCTCTCGGCGATCACGGCGCCCGCCGCCGAGAGAAGCCTGGCGTAGTAAGACTCGGAGAAGAGCCGGGGGAGGTGGTCACAGATCACTGCCGTGACGCCGTCGGCCATGGTCTTGGCGGCCGTTCCCCGGGGTGCGCGCTGTCGGACGTATCCCATGCGGGACACGGCGTCGTAGACTTGCCGGCGGGTCGAGGTACTGACCCGCACCGAGCCCGTGAGGACTCGAGATGCGGTCGCGGGGGAGACCCCGGCCTCGGCCGCGACCTGTGCCAGTGTGGGCTGCTCGGTCATGGAGCACCTCGCGGAAAGATCCTGGGAGCGCTCCCACGTTACCAATGTTTCGCCGCTGTTAATAGGGTCTTTGCAAGGAGTGCGTCCCACTGTGCGGACGCACTCCGAATTTGCTCAGCTAGGGGCGGTGGTAACCATCAGGGGTTTCTGTGCCGGATGTGGATCACCGGCATATTTCCGCGCCCGATTTGTCTTATCTGACAATCAGGAAACCCCTCATGTCGAAGTTGATCAGTCGAGAACCGTGTCAACATCCGCGTCCTCCAGCACCCCGTCCGAGTCGTCGTCGCCCTGGGGCTCCTGCCGCACCGGCGCGCAGCTCGAACAGCCGCCGAAGCGGGAGTTGTTGACGGGGGTGAAGTCGGTCGCCGGGACGCCCTTCAGGGCGGAGAGCATCGTGTCCTTCCAGATCGGCCCGGGGATCGAGGCGCCGAAGACCGAGGGGTAGTAGCGGCCGCCGATGTTGATGTTGTTGAGCTTGTGGTCCTGGGCGCCGCGCGGGTCGCCGATGCTGACCGCTCCCGCGAGGTCGGGGGTGAACCCGGCGAACCAGGCGGTGGCCTGCGCGTCCGTGGTGCCGGTCTTGCCGGCGGCCGGACGGCCGATGCCCCCGACGCCCCGCATCGTGCCCTTGGTGAAGACGCCGGACAGGATGTTCGCCCCCGCGTCCGCGACCTCGGGGTCGAGGGCCTGCCTGCAATCGGGCTTGTAGTTCTTGACCTTGCCGTAGCGGTCGGTGACCTTGGTGATGACCATGGGCGCGCAGTATTTGCCGCGCGCGCCGATGGTGGCGTAGGCGTTGGCCACCGTCACCGGGTCCATGTCATTGGTGCCGAGCGTGAAGGTGGAGAACTCCTGCAGCGGCAGGCCGTCGGAGCGCTTGATGCCCAGGTCCTTGGCGGTCTTGATCGTGTCGCACAGGCCCACCTTCTGCTCCAGCATCATGAAGAAGGTGTTCACCGAGCCCCAGGTGCCGGTGGCCAGCGACTTGAAGCCGCCGCCGCCCTCGTCGTTGGTGACGGTGTGGCTGGGGTCGGCGATGTTCTCGCCCTTGCAGTTCTTGAACGTGGAGTAGTAAGGGGCGCGGTAGCCGCTACCGACGGAGAACCCGTCGTTGATCTTCATGCCCTCCTTGAGGGCGGTGAGCAGCGTGAACGTCTTGAACGTCGAGCCCGCCTGGAAGCCGGTGCCGCCACCGTGGACCGCGTCGGCCACCACGTTGTACGACATTTCCTTCTTGCGCTTGTTGTTGCCGTATTTGCGGCTGGCGGCCATCGCCTTGATCGCGCCCGTGCCCGGCTCCACCAGGGCCTCGGCGGCGACCGGGTGATCCGAGGCGAACACGTGCTTCTTGATCGCGCGGTCGGCGGCCTGCTGCATCTTCGGGTCGAGCGTGGTGTGGATCTCCAGGCCGCCCCGGTTGAGGAACCGGCTCCTGACCTTGGGCGTCTTGCCGAAGACCTTGTTGCTGAGGACCTCGTTGCGGACGTACATGCAGAAGTAGGGGACCTCGCTGGCCGTGCAGCCGCCCGGGATCGGGGTGCCCTTGTAGCCGAGCTTCTTCGTCTTGGCCTCGGACGCCTCTTCGGGCGTGATCTTGCCCAGCTTGGCCATCGTGTCGAGCACCAGGTTGCGCCGGGCCAGGAGCCGCGCCCGCTGCTGCTTGCCCAGGTTGGGGTCGGTCGCGTTGGGGTCCTGGACGGCGCCGGCCAGCGTCGCGGCCTGCGCCATGCTCAGCTCCGACGCCGGGACCCCGAAGAAGCGCTTGGACGCGGCCTCCACCCCGTAGGCGCCCGCGCCGAAGTAGGCGATGTTGAGGTATTTCTCGAGGATCTCGTCCTTGCTGTACTTGTCCTCGACCGCCATCGCGTAGCGCAACTCCCTGAGCTTGCGCGCGTAGCTGGCCTCCAGGGCCGCGTTCTTCTCCTTGTCGGTGGTGGCCGAGTTGAGCAGCACCTGCTTGACGTACTGCTGGGTGATCGACGAGCCGCCCTGGGCGATGCCACCAGAGCTGAGGTTCTTGGCCAGGGCGCGCATGGTGCCCTCGATGTCGATCGCGCCGTGCTCGTAGAAGCGGTAGTCCTCGATCGAGATGATGGCCGTCTTCATGACCTCGGCCACCTGGTCGAGCTTGACGTTCTCGCGGTATTCCTCGTAGAACCAGGCGATCTCGTTGCCCTTGGCGTCGAGCACGGTCGTCCGCTCCGCCAGCGGGGGCTCCTTGAGCTCCTCGGGTTTGATGCCCAGGTCCTCCGACGCCGAGACGAACATCGCTCCGGTGCCTCCGACCGCGGGCAGCGCGATGGCCGCGGCCACCACGCCGGCCGCCGCCGCGGCCGCAGTCAGGCGCGCGATACTCGACATACGGGAACCCATGCTGGTAAACCCTCCGCTTTGTGGCATTAGGGTGCATCCTAAACCCGGGCATGACGTGCCCATGTAAAAGTTTGGACGCTTCGGGGGGCGCGGAAGTTCGGGCGGTGGCGGGGTTTTTCACCGCGTGCGTGCGGATGGCGGAGTTCGCGCCGCGTGAGGGCCCCCGTGAGGGCTGTGACGGCCATCTCCTTCTCGCTCTTTTGAGATTCCGTCAGGCGGGGGCAAAAGAAGCGTGTCGCCCACCGGGGAGTGTCTCGCCGGTCTGGCAACGTCTACCAGGGCATTTCTTCCTGGCCTTGGTGGAGGGACATATGTGTCACGTCGGGGAGGGCGAGCACGTCGAACGACTGCTCGCCGCCGCCAGGACCTGCTGGGGAGAGGGTCCCGGTGGTGACGGGTGCGTCGTGGCGGAGGCCTTCGACGAGGACCTGCGGATCGTGGTGCGCACGCTCGTGGTCGCGCGGGCGGTCTGCGGGCTGGTCTCGGCGCGGCTGGTCGTGGCCGGGAGGCCGGAGTGGCGGCGGCTGGCCGAGGCCTTCGGCGCCGACGGCGACGTCCGGCCCGAGGTGTCGCCCGTGGCGCTGGTCACCAGCCGGGCGGATCGCTCCGTGCCCAGGGAGATCCCCGTCGTGCACGTGTACGGCACGGGGTCGCTGAGGGCGTACGCGTTGTTCCCCGACCAGGGGCCGTGCTCGCTGGAGGAGGAGCTGCCCGCCCGGGTGGGGGCGTTCTTCGAGCGGCACGTGTGGCCGTACCGGGAGGTGATCGGGCCCAGCGCGGAGCGGGTGGCCTGGCGGGCCAAGAGCGGATACCAGCTCCGTACGGAGACCGAGCGCCGCCAGCTCCGCTACTACGGCTGCGCCCGCCTGGGACTCGACGCGGGCCGGCCCACGATCGCGGTGTTCGGCCACGCGCCCGCGCGCGACGCCGAGATGTTCGCGACGACGGCGGAGTTCGCCGTCGCCGACGAGTCCGCGAACTGGCTGTTCCTCGACCCCCCTCCCGCCACCGGCTCCCCGCGGATCAGGTGCGTGAGCGGCTCGATGTCGGCCAACCTCCTGTGGAGCATGGCCGACGCGGCCGTCACGTTCGGCGACAGCGACCTGCCGGCCTACGGCATCCCCGTCATCCAGGCCGGCTGGTCGGAGGGCGGCGCCTGCGGAGCCACGCACGTGCCGCGCTCGCCCGACGAGCACCGCCTGCTGCTCGGGGAGGTCATCGCCAGGTACGCCAAGGGCGAGTCCCTCCTCGGCCCGGAGCAGCGCGAGCGCGCCCGGCTGTGGCTCTGGCTGCGCCGCTGCGGCGCCGACGTGCCCAGTCAGCTCCTGCCCCACTGGGAGCACGGCGCCGACTACGCCCGCACGCTCGCCGTCAACCTGCGGCACGGGGAGTGCGACGGCGATCCCCTCTACGGCGCGGTCGCCCGCATGTGGGAGCGGCGCGAACCCGTGCTCACCCGATTCGACTTCCACGACCCGGCAGGGCTGGCCACCACACTCACCCCCTCGAGGAGCATCAGATGAGCACCACAGGACCCGCCACCGAACTGGACCAGGTGGTTCTCCCCGCGATCCCGCCCGTGCACCTGCTGAGCGGCCAGGTCCCCGCGCTCCAGGTCACCGACCGGCTGCACCGCGGCAGCCAGATCGTGGGCAGGTTCGAGACGTCGGGGCTGGCCGGGTTCAAGGTGGCCGCGCAGGGGCGTCCGCTGCGGGTCTCGCTGTCGCTGTCCGCGGACGAGCGGTCGGTGAGCGGCTGGCACACCGGGCGTACCGACGTGGCGGCGCCGCCACGGCTGCTGCAGATCCGCTCCCAGGGCCGGCTGCGCCAGTGCGTGCTGCTGCGGGGCAAGAAGGCGCACGCCCGGGTGGCCTTCGACCTGTCGCCGGAGGAGATCCCCGACGACGGCCTGATCTGCATCGAGGCGCTCGACATCACCGAGGGCGACGGCGTCTGCGACGAGCTGCGCCAGGCCGTGTCGGGCCGCGTCGGCGCCGACGGGGTGGCCGGCGTGCGGCTGGACAAGGTGGTGTTCGAGGAGCCGCCCGCGGTGGACTACGACCCCGACACGCTCGACGGGTCGCGGTGCGAGCTGTACTCGCTGATCAGCGGGGGCGGCCTGGCCAACCTCAACCGGCAGGGCGTCCGCCTGCTGCGCTCGGGCATGTTCGTGGTCAACCCCGTGCTCAAGGACCGGTTTGGCTCCAGCGGCCGGATCACGCTGCGGCTGGGCACCCGGGCCGAGCCGGCCAGCGTCATCCCGGCGACGTGGCGACGGGTCAACAGCGAGGTGCGCTGGCTGCGTCACGCCACCAGGAAGCTGCTGCACACGGCGGCGCCGTCCGTGGAGCGGGTGATCGACTTCCGGGACGGCGACGCGGGACGGCCGGAGGTGACGGTACACGGCAACGTGATCGACCTGACGCTGCCCAGCCCCGCCACCTCACCGCTGCTGGTGATCATGACCCCGTGCCCGGGTGTGGTGCCGACGCTGGAGTCCGGTACCGCGCACTAGTACGGATACGCATAGTGTCCGCTCAAATAGGATGCGGAGTCATGGGCGACCCTATCGACAGGATCCTCGAGCAGTGGCGGCGCGAGCGGCCCGACCTCGACCTGTCGGCCATGGACGTCTTCGGGCGGCTCGCCCAGGCCACGCGGATGCTGATGCCGCAGGTGGACCGCGTCTTCACCAAGCGGGGCCTGCGGCAGGGGGAGTTCGACGTGCTGGCCGCGCTGCGCAGGGCGGGGCCGCCTTTCACGCTGATCCCCTCGGAGCTGTCCGACGTGCTGATGATGTCGCGGGCCGGCATGACCAACCGGCTCGACCGGCTGGAGGCGGCCGGGCTGGTCGAACGGAGCCTCGACCCGGCCGACCGGCGCAGTTTTCGCGTCCGGCTGACCGACGAGGGCCTGCGGATCGTGGACGACGCGCTCACCGAGCACGCCGCCAATCTGGCGCGCCTGGCCGCCCCTCTGACCCGCGAAGACGTCGACACGCTGTCGTCGATCATGCGCAAGCTGATGGACGGTCCTCTTGGTGACCGCGGGGGCGGAGGGGCCTGACGGCTCCGGAAAGTTGACGATCACCTGTGATAACGCCGCTCACGGGGCAGTTGATTGATGTGGGCAGGAGCGGCGTGCGAATCGAGACGATCCGGTACCTCCGTTGTACGGTCATGCGCGCCAGCGGCGAGCTCGACCACGCGGGCCGGGTCCGGTTCAGCGCCCGCATCAACGCCGTATGGGACTGGACACGCGGGCCCGTGCTGGTGTTCGACCTGGCCGAGCTCGACTTCTACGACTCGTCGATCATCGGGGTCCTCGCGATGGCGATGCAGCGGATGGAGGAGCAGGGCAGCGGCCGGATCATCCTCGTCCAGCCTTCCGGCCACCTCCTGTCGGTGCTGCGGCTGACGGATCTGCTGTCGCACGTGGAGCTGCGTGACAGCGTCGAGGAGACGGTGGCGGAGCTGATGCTGCAGCCCGGGCCACCGCTCGCCGACCCGGCGGCGGCCCCGCCGAGCCGATCGAGCGGCCTGTGACCCGGGAACTCACAGCCCGTACGTCTCCAGCAACCGCAACCACACCTCGCTGACCGTCGGGAACGACGGCACCGCGTGCCAGAGCCGCTCCAGCGGCACCTCGCCGGTCACCGCGATCGTGGCGGAGTGCAGCAGCTCGGCCACCCCCGGACCGACGAACGTGACACCGAGCAGCACCTTCCTGTCCTCGTCCACGACGGCCCTGGCCCGGCCGTGGTAGCCGTCGCCCATCAGGTAGGCCCCGGAGACCGCGCCCATGTCGTAGTCGACCACGCGCACCCGGAACCCCTCCTCGTGTGCCGCCGCCTCGGTGCGGCCGACCGCGCAGATCTGCGGATCGGTGAAGACGACCTGCGGCGCGCCGTAGCCGCCCGCCAGGTCCCGCATCGCGGGCAGCTCGTCGCCGCGCGCCCGGGCGGCGATCACGTCGCCGCAGATCCTGGCCTGGTATTTGCCCATGTGGGTGAGGAGCACGCGCCCGTTGACGTCGCCCACGGCGTAGAGCCAGCCGTCGGGGACGCCGGTGGCCCGCATGCTGTCGTCCACCTCGACGGGCTTGCCCTCGGTCAGGCCCACCGTGCCGAGCCCCACGTCGCGGGAGGCGGGCCGGCGGCCGGTGGCCACCAGCAGCTCGTCGGCCTCCAGCGGCGGCCCCTCGGTCAGGTGCACGGTGACCTTGCCGCCGGGCCCGGCCCGCTCGACCCTGACGACGTCGGCGTGGGTGCGCACGTCGATGCCCGCGTCGGTGAACGACTTGACCAGCATCTCCCCGGCGAACGGCTCCATGCGGTTGAGCAGGCCGCCGCCGCGGACGAGGAGGGTGGTCTGCCGGGCGCCCAGCCCGTGCATGGCCTGAGCCATCTCACAGGCCACCACGCCGCCGCCGAGCACGGCCAGCCGCTCGGGCACCACGTGGGTCGCGGTCACGTCGTGGCTGGTCCACGGGGCGGCCTCGGCCATGCCCGGCGTGGACGGTATGACAGGGGTGCTGCCCGTGGCCAGCACGACGGCCTGCCTGGCGGTCAGCACGCGCTCGCCGCCGTCGGCGGTGCTGACGCGTACGCGCTTGGGGCCGTCGAGGCGGCCGTGGCCGCGGACGAACTCGGCCGGGACGCCCTCGATCCACCGCACCTGGCCGGAGTCGTCGTAGTTGGAGACCGCCTCGTCGCGGTGGGCCAGCACCGCGCTCACGTCGATCGGCCCGAGCGAGAGCCCGGGGACCCGGCTCACCTCGCCCGCCAGGTCGATGGGGCGCAGCAGCGCCTTGCTCGGCACGCACGCCCAGTAGGAGCACTCGCCGCCGGCCAGTCGCTCCTCGACGATCGCCGCGGTCAGGCCACCCCGCACGGCCCGGCCCACGACGTTCTCCCCGACCGGCCCGGCGCCGATCACGATGACGTCGAACTCGTCAGCCACCCCTGCCTCCACAAGCACTCGACTATGGGACGAATGCTTTCATGCCCGGCGGCCGAACACACCGAGCCCTACCGGCGCGGATCGGCGTCGCTCACATCTCCGGCGCACCGCCGGCCCCATTCGTCTCCACGTACGGCTCTGGTCGGAGTCCGTTAACCCGGGGGCCGTAGCGTGCCGGCATGGCGGATCGTTATCCGACGTCGGTGCCGTATCGGCAGGCGACGGACGGCTATCACACGTACCGGATCCCGGCGGCCGTGGTGACCAGGGCCGGCACGGTCCTGGCCTTCGCGGAGGGGCGGCGGGGCTCGGCCGGGGACTCCGGGCACATCGACCTGGTGCTCAAGCGATCGGCCGACGGCGGCCTGACCTGGGGCGAGCTCGCGGTGGTCGCCACGGAGCCGCGCCGCGGCACGGCGGGCAACCCGGCGCCGGTGGTGCTCGACGACGGCCGGATCGTGCTGGTCTTCGTGCGGCAGGGCCCGTCGGCGACCGAGGAGAAGATCCGGCGCGGCCAGGTGGCGGCGGCCGACGGGCGGCGGGTGTTCGTCCAGGTCAGCGAGGACGACGGCGTCACATGGTCGGCGCCGCGCGAGATCACCGGCAGCGTGAAGCGCCCCGAGTGGCGCTGGTACGCCACCACCCCCGGGCACGCGGTCGTCCTGCGTCAGGGCCCGCACGCCGGGCGCGTCGTCGTGCCCGCCAACCACTCCCTGCCGCCCGGCGGCCAGGACAACGGAACCGAGGGCAAGTACAACGGCGGCCACTCGCTGCTGAGCGACGACGGCGGCCAGACCTGGCGCATCGGGTACGTCGACGACAACCCCGACGGCTACGTCAACGTCAACGAGACCACCGCCACCGAGCTGCCCGGCGGGCGCCTCTACCTCAACACCCGCACCGAGTCCACGGCCCCCGGCACCCGGGCCGACGCCTACTCGGCCGACGGGGGCCAGACGCTGGAGCTGCCCTTCCGCCCCCAGGCCGGGCTGGTCGGCCCGGTGGTGGAGGGCAGCGTCCTGTGGTGCGACTCCCCGGACGTGCTGCTGTTCTCCGGCCCGGCGGCGCCGGACGCGCGGGCGCTGATGACGGTACGCGCCAGCGACGACCACGGCCTCACCTGGCGGGTGGCGCACACGGTGTCCGGGCTGCCCGCGGCCTACTCCGACCTGGTCCGGGTGGACGGCGACACGGTGGGCCTGCTCTTCGAGACCGGCGGCTTCGGCCCGTACGAGAGCATCGCCTTCCGCCGCGTCCCGGTGGCCGAGCCGGCGCCGTAGGAGCCGGCCAGGGCTCGACCACGATCACCTCGTAGGTGGGCGAGATCGGCGGGATCGTGGCGAGCCGGCAGGCCGTGACGGAGGTCGGCGACCGTGGCCACCGCCATGCGACGTCCGCTCCGGCGGGCGTGCTCAGCGATCGACGGGCGGTCCGGGGTCGAGCACGTTCATGATCATGATCAGGCCGATGACGGTGTCGTGCTCCGTGCGCAGATGCGACAGGTGCACGGTCAGCGGCGCCGGCCGCCCACGGCGGTTGACCGCGTCGATCACCAGCCCCTCCATCTGTTCGAGGGAGTCGGACCCGTTGGCCAGCGCGGCCCGCAGCCGCGGGGTGAGCGAGTCGAGCGGCAGGCCGATGTCGAGCGCCGCGAGGGTCTCACCCACGGCCTCGTCCCCGCGGACCCCCCACAGCTCCTCGGCCCCGGAGCTCCAGACGATCACCCGCAGGTCGTCGTTCAGCACCACCACGGCATCGCCCAGGCTGCGCACCACCGAGGAGACGAACCGGTTGGCGTCGTCGAGCTCGATCGTGCGGGTGGTCAGGGCGTCGTTGATGTGCTGGAGCTCGTCGTTGGTGGACTGGAGTTCCTCGTTCATCGTCTCCAGTTCCTCGTTGGTGGACTGGAGTTCCTCGTTGGTCGTCTCCAGTTCCTCGTTGGTGGACTGGAGTTCCTCGTTGGTCGTCTCCAGTTCCTCGTTGAGCGACTGCAGCTCCTCGTAGGCCTGTTCGAGCTGCCTGTTGGCCTGCTCCAGCTCGTCTCTGAGCTTGCGGTAGCGGGTGACCTCGTAGAAGTGGATGCCTATCCCGACCAGGTTGCCCGAGGCCAGCAGGGGGATCACGGAGACGTCGAAGACGCCGGCGTCCGAGGCGCCGGCGCGGTGCCAGATCACTTCCGGCAGCTCGACCGGGCGCAGGTCCTGGCGGGCCTGTTCGATGATCGAGCGCAGCTCGATGGGACGATAGGACACCTCCAGATCCTGGAACGGGCGGCCCACGTCGCGCGGGTTGAGGCCGAACAGGGCTTCGGCCTTGGAGTTGGCCAGCGCCAGGTGGCCCGAGACGTCGATGACGATCTGGGCCACGGGCCCCGAGGCCAGCGCCACGGAGGCCAGCGCGGGCAGGCGTGAGGCGAGGTCGGCGGCCGCGCCCGTGACCGTCCAGGGCGTTCGGCTGCCGTGGCCGGCCGGCCTGATCTTCCTGAACACGCGCATGCGCAGATCGACCGGCTCGAACCTGTCGCTGTGGTTGAGCAGCATCTCGGCCTTGCCCAGGAACAGGAAGCCGAGGTCGGACAGCGCGAAGTGGAAGCGCCTGATGATGTTGAGCTGCATCTCCGTGTTGAAGTACATCAGCGTGTTGCGGGCCAGCAGCAGGTCGACGCGGGAGATGGGCGCGTCGTGGGTGAGGTCGTTGCGCCCGAAGATGAGCTGACGGCGCAGGTCACGGCGGAAGGCGAACCCATCGCCCACCGGCTCGAAGTACGTCTCGCGCAGGTCGATCGGCACGTCGGCGAGCGACCGTTCGGTGTAGACGCCCGTCCTGGCCGCGTGCAGCGCCTTCTCGTCGAGATCGGTGCCGTAGATCTTCACCCGGTCGCGGAACGCGTCGATGCCGAGCTCCTCGGCCAGCACCATGGCGATCGTGTAGGGCTCTTCGCCGGTCGCGCAGCCGGCGCTCCACACGCGCAGCGGCCGGTTCGCCGGCTGCTGGTCGAGCAGGGCGGGGATGACGGTCTCGCGCAGCCGCTGCCACGCGGCCGCGTCTCTGAAGAAGCTGGTGACATTGATCAGCAGGCTGTCGAAGAGTCTGGTGAACTCTTCGGGTTCCAATTCGAGTAGATCACGGTATTCGCCGTAATCGCGCAATTTCAACGCCTCAAGGCGGCGGACGATCCGTCGTATGAGGGTGTTGCGCTTGTATCCCGTGAAGTCGAACCCGCGTGTCTCCTTGAGGAGAAGGAGGAGGTCGTCGAACTCACGCTCTTCCTCTGTCGTCACACCGGAAGACTACGCCGATCCGGCGGATTCATCCCGACAGCAACGTGTCACCGTTACGGCCGATGCGTGATTGCAGCATGCGAATGGTGCCGAGGGCGTCGCGTGTGCGCTCCTCCTCGTCGCGGAAGTGCCGCGTCGAGACCTTCTGGTTGCGTTCCTCGGCGGAGCGGCGCATCCGGTCGAGCACCCGCAGCCGCTCCTCCAGCCGCTGAATGGCCATCCACAAGGCGCGCTCGACGGCATCGGCCTGAGCGTTCATCATGCTTTCCTTGGACCAGGCGTGGCCGACCTTGCAGATGTATCGAGAGGTGTTCTCGCCTTTCTGTTCATAAATAGGCCCATTGCACTCCGGGCAACTGAAGGCGATCGGCTCCCCATTGGGTACGCCCAGCGACGGAGTCTCCTTCAGGAACAGGTTGACCTCGCGCTCAATGTCGTCGTCGCGCACCTCGTCCGTCACACTGACGGGGGTGCGGCTCTGCCGCAGGACCCACTCCGCGAGTTCGCGCACCGGAAGCGTCGGCGCGGTCGGCACCGCGTGGGAGGCCGCGACGGGCATTCCGGGAAAAGCGGATTCCTGGAAATCCTGTACGGCGACCGCACCCCCATATCTGCTGATCGCCTCGCAGCCCTTGGCCCCGTCGTCCAGGGTGCCGCTCAGCACCACGGCCGCCGCCCGGGGCCCCGCGGCCACCGCCGCGCTCATGAAGAGCGGATCGGCCGCCGGCCGGTGCCCGTTCTGCCGTGGGCCGCGTGACAGGCGAGCCTGGTCCCGGTGCAGGAGCAGGTGATAGTCGGGGCGGGCGACGTACACGCGGCCCGGCCGCACCGTCTCCTCGTCCTCGGCGGGAGCGGCCCTCAGGGGGCCCGCGCGGTCGAGGATGCTGGCCAGCACGCTGCTGCCCTGCGGCGGCACGTGCAGGACCACGAGCACGGCGGCGGGCAGGTCTGGTGGCAGCCTCCGCAGCAGGCCGCGCAGCGGTTCGACGCCGCCCGCCGAAGCGGCGATGACGACCACGTCACGGCCTTCTGCTCGCATATCCCCGCACCTCTCTGGAAACGGGTGGATCATGCGTTTCCATGCTGTTCATGGGCAGGGATCGGAAATATGGGGCCCGGGACCGGCCTCCAGCGTGGTTCGCACGCTCATGAGGTTGACGCGCAGGGCTTCCATGCTGGCGTCACAGCGTTGGAGGGCCGAGGTCAGCGTCGTGCGGGCCTTGCTCGCCGTGCTGAGCCCGCGCCTGATCGCCTGCTGCTCGTGCCTGGCCTGCTCGCGCAGCGTGCGCGACCGGTGGATGACCGGCGGCAGCGAGGCGGCCTCCAGTTCGGCGACCGCGCCGGGAGACAGCGGAGGGTCGTTCTCCCACACGCTGGACCGAGGCTCCCGCCGGGCACGGGAGCGATCGCGGCCGCTGGGCTGGGCGCGGGGCATGAGGCGCATGCGCGGCAGGTGACGCGGGGAGGTGCCGGATCCTTCCGGCATCCGGTACGCCTCGACACCGGCCTCCGCGAGAGCCTCCGGCATGCTGGTGTAGACGGGGATCGCCGGGTGCGCCTGCTCGGTCATCAGCGCGATGAGACGGCGCAGCGGCGGCTGGGCCTCGGCCACGGCGAGGTGCCCGCCCTTCGCCTTCAGGGCGCGGTGGGTGAGCGCCAGGAGCTCGAGCCCGGTCATGTCGCAGAACCAGAGGTCACCCGCCGCCACGAGCACGAACTTGATCGGCGACTGCGGCAGAGGGTCGAGGAACGCGGCAAGCACGGGTCTGGTCGTGGAGTCGAGCTCTCCCGTCAACGCGATCACCAGAGTGGTGTCGTCGACAGGAACGAGCCGTACCGCCAGTTGCATCATTGCGAGAGCTCCTTCCTCTTGCCGGCGCGCGAATCGGGGATGGGCACGACAGCAGATGTTTCCGCTCGTGCCCATCCTCCTCCGCCCGGGCACCGAGGGCCAGGGACTTCGGTATTCAGAGGGCTGCCCTGGCGGTCAGGGGGTTGGGCAGTCTGGTCCAGCTATCTCCTGGCGGGGCGCCCTCCAGCCGGGTGAGCAGGTGGGCCTTCGCCGTGAGGTACGGAGCGAACAGGGCCTTCCGGTCGGCGTGGACGTCCCGTGTGGCGGGGAGCTCGCCGTACGCGTCGCGCGCGGCGGCGGCCACGACCGCCCAGAGCCGGGACTCCACGGCTCGGTCGCCCTGCCCGAAGAGGGCGACCAGGCTGCCGAACGTGGTGCCCACGAGGGAGCCGAAGAGCTTGGCGCGCAGGACCGCGGGGTCGTCGCTGAGCAGCCTGGCGCTGACCGGCGGGACCTCGACGCCGCCGCGTCCGAGCCGGGCGGGGCCGAGCCGGACGTCGGCCAGGTCACGATAGATCAACCGGCGCGGGAGGCCGTCCCCGTCGAGCGCGACCAGCAGGTTCTGGCCGTGGGCCTCCAACGCCGCGCCGAGGGCGAGCAGGCCCAGCAGGTCGGGCATCGCCAGCCGCGCGAACGCCGTCATCCAGGTGAGGGGGTCCCGGGCCATCGCCCGCGTCACCGCCGCGACGGGGAGCACGGTCACCGCCCCCGCGGGGGCGTCGAGCGCGGTCGTGAGGGCCGGGGTGGGTTCGCGGAGCATGGCCGACAGGTCGGCGCTGTGGTCGCCGAACGCCCTGGCGGCGGCCCCGGCCAGGTAGCGGGCGATGCGCAGACGGCCGCCGAGACGCGTGGACAGTGTCGTGAGCAGGTCCGACAGCAACACGCAGTCGCGTACCGAGCCGGGTGAGATGTCCCTGACGCCCGAGGTCATGCGCGTGGTGAACGCCGTCTTGACGTGCGGCCCGCCGTCGACGGGGGCGAGGGTGCGCACGGACATGAGGGGCCGGGCCGGCACGGCTCCCGTGGCGTACGGACGCATCCCCAGGACGGGCAGGACGTGCCGGGTCTGCCAGGGGTGCAGGGGCAGCAGGAGCCGGTCGCCGTCCATGAGGGAGGCCGGCCACGGCCCCGAGACCAGGCAGTCGCGGGCCGGCACCGCCAGCAGGTCCAGCAGCACCGTGGGCCGGTGCTCCGGCATGTACGCGAGCTGCTCCGCCACCGACACCCCCGGCCGGTTGCGGCAGCCCGGATGGTAGGGATGGCCGTCCACCACGCTCTGCTCGTGCTCCTCCGGCGTCTCGGGAGGCGTCGTGGGGGCGCCGGCGCGCGCCAGCGCCAGCGAGGCCACGCTGTTGCCGAGGTCCTCGACCAGCCGGGTCGTGCCGGGCAGGGCGAGGGCGGCCAGCAGCTCGGCGGGGTGCGGGTAGGGCCGTCCGTCCAGCCAGAGCGCGGGCTCGTGCCCGAGGTCGTACGGCAGGCGCGCCCGCCCCGTGAGCCGGCGCCCGTCGGCCAGCATGACGCAGGAGGGCCCGGTGGGGGTCAGGCCGGGGAGCGGCTCGTAGAGCAGGCCGCGCCACAGGCGGCCCAGGACGGCGGCGCGGGCCCCGGGGAGCGCCTCGGCGTACCGCGTGGACAGGGCAGGGCGCACGAGGGCCAGCTCCGCCGCGAACTCCGCCTCCAAGCGCCTCATATTTCACATCTTTTCCACAATCACGGCACCTATGAGGACAGGGGGTAGGAGTAGGTTCGCCATGGCATCCATCGACGGTCTGCTCCGCCCGTCCTCCGGGCCGGAGCGTGAGGCATGGAGAGACGCCGACGTCCTCGCGACGACGGCGCTGCTCAACTGCGTGATCCGTGAGGTGGCCAGGCCCGCCGGCCCCGGCGCCTTCCTGCTGCCCGCGACCGGCCGCCTGCTGCGCGCCGGCGGCGCCCGGTTCCCGGCCGCGCCCGCCCTGCTCACGCCGGACGGCTGGTGCCCGCTGCCGCTGGCCGAACTGGTCGCGTTGACGGCCGCCGAACTGCGCGCGGGCACCGGGGTCGCCAACGAGGCGCTGCCCGCCGAGATCCTGCACAGCCGGGATGTCACGGCGGTCCTGCTGGCGGCCAGGCGCGCCTCGGGGCCGCCCGCCGACCCGTACCTGCGCTCCGAGCAGGCGCTCGTCGCCGGGCACCGCTACCATCCCGCGCCCAAGGCCCGCGGCGGCTCCGGGCGGGAGGCGTGGCTGCGGTACTCGCCGGAGGCGCACGCGAGCTTCCCCCTGCCGCTGTTCGGCGTGCCCGCCGAGGACCTGGTGGAGGAGGGGGACGTGGGCGCGCTCGGCCGGCTCGGCGAGGCGGCGGGCGACGGGCTGGTCACGCTGCCGGTCCACCCCTGGCAGCGGGAACTGCTGGGCGGGCTGCGCGACGGCCGGTTGCGCGATCTCGGCGTCACGACGGCCACGGCGGTGCCGACCTCGTCGATCCGCACGGTGTACCTGCCGGAGCCGGACCTGTTCTGCAAGTTCAGCCTGGACGTGCGGATCACGAACGACGTGCGCCGCCTGTGGCTGGCCGACCTGCGCCGGCTGCCGGCGGTCGGCGACGTGCTGGACCGGGTCTTCGACGATCTGCCCGGCCACTACGCGCGCCCCGCCATGCTGCGCGACCGCGGCTACCGCAGCGCCGAGCTGGGCCGGGACGGTGGCGAGGCGCTGGCGGTGATCGTCCGCGACGGGCTGGGCGAGCACCTGCGCCCCGGGCTGACGCCGCTGCTGACGGCCGGGGTGAGCGAGGGCTTTCCCGGCAACCCGCTGGACGGGCTGGACGATGACGTGGCGCTCGCCTGGTGGGAGCGGTATCTGGGGCACGTGGTGCCTCCGGTGCTGCACGCGTACCTGTGTCATGGGGTGGTGCTCGAGTGCCACCTGCAGAACGTGCTGATCGCGGTGGACGGGCGCGGACTGCCGGCGCAGGCGCTGTTCCGCGACCACGAGGGCGTCAAGCTCGTCGCCGAGCGGCACCCGCGCCTGCGCGAGGCCGAGGCGCCCCTGGTGAGCGGGCCCTACGGGTGGGAGCGGCTGGTGTACTGCCTGCTGACCAACAACCTCTGCGAGATCGCCGGCGCCGTGGCGGCGCGCCACCCCCGGCTGCGCGGCGAGCTGTGGGGCAGGGCGCGGGCGTTGTTCGCCGCCGTGGACGAGGACCACGGCGGTCCCGCGGAGCTGCGCGACCTGCTGACGGGAGCGTCCATCCCGGCCAAGGCCAACCTGCTGCTGCGCTGGCTGGACGCGAGTGGCGGGGCCATGCGCTGTGTGCCGATCCCCAATCCGTTGAGACTCCTTACGCCATAAGCTATTCTTCCCACGTCAATTCTTTACGGTGTATGGAATTAGGGGGAGACGATGGCCGAGGCGACACTGCACGACGGGAGCACCATCGAGGTGGAGGCGCACGGTTCCGGCCCGGCCGTGCTGCTGCCCGTCGATCCACAGCCTGTGGAGGGCGAGCGGGCCGAGGAACTGCGGAAGTGGGGCATGGAGCCGGCGCTCGGGCGCGCGCTCATCAACGGGCTCAGCGACGCCTACCGGGTGGTCGTCTTCGACTACCAGGGGCATGTCATGAGCACCCCGAAACCTGACACGCTCACTCCGGACAACGTCGCGGCCGACCTGCTGGCGGTGGCCGACGCGGTGGGGGCCGAGCGGTTCGCGTACTACGGGTATTCGTGGCTGGCGCTCAGCGGGCTGCAGCTCGCGGTCCGCACCGATCGGCTGTCTGCGCTGGTCATGGGCGGGTTCCCGCCGTACGACGGGCCGTACGCGGAGATGCTGCGGGTCACCATGGCCACCTACGAGATGGCGGTCGATCCCCAGCCGGCCGCCCCTCCCGGCGACGCGAACGACTGGTCGTCGGTCGAGGTCAGCACCAGCGAGGAGCAGAGCCGCCAGTTCGTCACGCTCTACGAGGCGCTGCGCGGGTTCGACGACCGGGCGGTCCGGCTCTCCTGCCCCCGGCTGTGCTTCGCGGGCTCCGCCGACGAGATCCGGTACGACGAGCGGTGGGGCGGCGTCCTCGTCGACATCGCCGGGCCGCTGACCAGGAGCCGGGCCGAGCTGGCGGCGCTCGGCTGGGACGTCGAGGTCCTCGACGGGCTCGACCACATGAGCGCCATGCAGGCCGCCAACGTGCTGCCGATCCTGCGCCCGTGGCTGGACAAGGCCCTGCTGTGAGTCAGCCCTGCTGTGAGTCAGCGCTGCCGTGGGTCAGCGGGGCTGGTGCGGCCAGGGTGAGGCGGCCACCACGACGCCGTACAGGACGTGGTCGGCCAGCAGCGCGAGCCGTTCGGCGGCGGAGCCGCGCCGGTGCGGCAGGCCGAGCGCGGGTGCGAGGGCGCCTTCGAACAGGGCCCAGGCCAGCACGCCGTAGACGGGGCCCGCCCACCTCCGCTGCCGCAGCGTGCGCGGCAGAACGCCGAAGGCCGCGCCGCCGCCGGCCCCGTACAGCCAGTGCACGATCTCCACCACGGCCGGGCGCCGCTCGACCGGGACGCGGTGGAAGGCCCGGGGCGCGGTCCGCTCGATCACCCACTCCGGCGGAGTGGTCGGGACCAGCCCGAGCGAGGTCGTGAACTGCCTGAGGCCCGACATCGCCATGGCGGCGATGGCGCCACGGGCGGCGGCGCGGACGACCGGCTTGCGCCGCCGGGCCGGCCGGACCTCTTCGTCCAGGTCGGCTGGGGTCTCCAGGGTCTGTGTCATGGATGCCGCCTACCGAAGGGCGCCGGGGCTAAACCTGGGCGTCAGGGCAGCGAGCGCAGGCGGCCGATGATGGCGGTGGTCGATCGGTCGGGCAGGTAGCCGAGCACCCGTACCTCGCCGCCCAGCGAGCGGACCAGCGGCGCCTCCGCGAGCAGCTCCGCGGTGTGGTCGCCGCCTTTCACGTAGAGCTCGGGCCGGATCATCCTGAGCAGCCCCTCGGGCGTGTCCTCGTCGAACTCGGTCACGTAGTCCACGCCGTTCAGCGCGGCCAGCACCGACATCCGGTCCTCGCACGGATTGACCGGCCGGCCCGGCCCTTTCAGCCGGGCCACGCTGGCGTCGCTGTTGACCGCCACCACGAGCACGTCGCCGAGCAGCCCCGCCTGCTCCAGGTACGTCACGTGCCCCCGGTGCAGCACGTCGAAGCAGCCGTTGGTGAACACCACCCGCTCGCCCCTGCGCCGGTGCTCGTCCAGGAGCCGGGTCAGCCGCTCGGCGCTCTGCACGGCGCCCTCCTGACGCCGCAGCGCCCGCAGCAGCTCGTGGCGGGTGCACACCGCCGTCCCCGGGCGGCGGACCACGACGGAGGCCGCCGCCTGGGCGGCCTGCGCGGCCTCCTCCGGCGTCGCGCCGCCGGCCAGCCAGAGCGCGAACGCGGCCGTGTAGGTGTCGCCCGCGCCCGTGGCCATGTGCTGCGGCGCGGGCCGGGCATAGGTCCGGTACGGCGGGCTCCCGCCCCTGTGCAGCAGCGTGCCCTCCCCGTCCAGCGTGGTCACCACCATCCCGGCGCCGGTCAGCTCCAGCAGTCGGTCCGAACGGGCCACCAGGTACGCCGGCCGGTCGATCGTCTCCCCGCCGTCGCCGAGCAGGCGTACGACCTCGGCATAGTTCGGCAGCACCACGGCGGGCGCGCACTCGCGCCACGGCGCCACCGCGTGCGCGTCGACCACCAGCAGCGGCAGCCCGGCCAGCGCCCGGCGCACGGCCGGGGTGAACACCCCGCCGCCGTAGTCGCACGCGATCACCACGTCGGCGCCCGCCACGGCCTCGGCCACCCGTCCCAGCAGCTCCCGCTCGGCCTCGCCGGGGATGCCGTCGAGGTCCTCCTCGTCGTAGCGGGCGGTGAGCTGGCCGCCGGCGACAAGTCGCCGCTTGTGCGCGGTACGCCGCCCCGGCACGGTCAGCAGGTCGGTCTCCACGCCGAGCAGGCGCAGCGAGCGCTCCAGTTTGTCCCCGCAGGCGTCGTCGCCCACCACGCCGACGAGCCGGACGCGGGCGCCGAGCGCCACCAGGTTGGCCGCGGTGTTGGCGGCGCCGCCCGGGGCGTCCTCGGTCGCCTCCAGGCTCATCACGGGCACCGGGGCCTCCTGCGCCAGGCGTTTGACCGAGCCGTGCAGCCAGGAGTCGAGCATGACGTCGCCGACGACCGCGGCGCTGACGGTCTTCTCTGTGCCCATGAGGAGCGAGTACCTGTGAAAGCCCAGCTCAAACCCTATGCGGTGAAGTTAGGGACGGGAGGTCGGCGGGTAGCGGGGCGGCTATGCACGGCACTTCGGACGTTGCCGCGGCGGCGCTGGTCGGCGGCGTGCGCCGGATCGCGGTGCTGCGGGCCAACGCGCTCGGCGACTACCTGCTGGCCGTGCCGGCGCTGGAGTCGCTCAGGCGGGCCTATCCCGACGCGCGCCTGACGCTGCTGGGCACCCCGTGGCACGCCGAGTTCCTGACCGGGCGGCCCGGACCCGTGGACGACGTGGTGGCGCTGCCGCCGATCTCGGGTGTGTCCACGGTGGAGCCGGGGCACGCGGCGCCCGGTGAGCTCTGCGACGAGCTGCGCGGGCGCGGTTTCGACCTGGCGGTGCAGATCCACGGCGGCGGGCGCTTCTCCAACCCGTTCGTCCGCGGGCTCGGCGCCCGGGTGAGCGCCGGGATGTGCGCGCCGGGGGCTCCGCGCCTGGACCGCTGGGTGCCGTACACGCACTACCACCACGAGACGCTGCGCTTCCTCCAGGTGGCCGCGCTCGTGGGCGGGGTCGCGCTCGGCATCGGCGCGCTGGCCGCGCTCTACGAGCGGTGCGACCTGGTGATCGCCAACGACACGGGCCCGCGCCACCTGGCCGCGGCCGTCGGCACGCCCACGGTCGCCGTCTACTGGTGCGGCAACCTGATCAACGCCGGGCCGCTCAGCAGGACCGCGCACCGGCCGCTGATCTCCTGGACCACGGCCTGCCCGCGTTGCGGGGCGAGTGGCGTGGCTCCGGACGCGGAGCGCTGCCCGCACGACGTGTCGTGGGTGGGCGACGTCTCGGTGGACATGGTGGCGGAGCAGGCAGAGGAGCTGCTCGCCGGACCTACGGGGGAATGACGGATGACCGACCAAGCCGCGCTCGACGAGTTGCAGCAGGCCATCGACGAGGCGTTCGCGGGGCGCGAGCGGGTTTCGCTGAGGGAGGTGTACCTGCGGGCCTCCGAGCACGTCCACGTGCCGGCCGACCTGCTGGCCCACCTCAACGAGCCGCCCGAGGACGACTACACCAGAGCGGAGCTGACCGCGGCGATCAACGACGTGATCAGGCGCAGAGGCGAGCAGGACAGTCTCGGGCTGCTGGAGGTGCCCGGATCGGACGGTGACGATTCTCCGGGATGAGTCGCATAGCGGGAGCCTCGGGCGGCGTCTGAGAGGGTGACATCAATCCCCTGGAGGTGATCGTGGACGCCGTGGACGAGCAAGGTTTCCGCGAGTTCGTCGCCGCCCGATCTCCCGCCCTGATGCGGCTCGGGTTCCTGCTCACCGGTGGTGACCAGCACGCGGCCGAGGACCTGGTGCAGACCGCGCTGGCCAGGCTCACCGCGCGGCAGCGCGCGGTGCTGGTGCTGCGCTATTTCGAGGACCTGCCCGAGAAGGAGATCGCTCAGGTGCTGGGTTGTTCCGTCGGCACGGTCAGGAGCACGGCGCACCGCTCGCTGGCCCGGCTGCGCGAGATCGCCCCCGAGCTGGCACAGGTACTGGAGGTGACCGCGTGACCCGGCTGCTGCGCGACACGCTGGAGGAATGGGCCGGCGAGGCCAGGGTGCCGCACGACCTGGCCGACCGGGCGCTACGGAGGCGTGCCTGGAAGCCCGTCGGCGCCTTGCTGCTGGCGGCGGCGATGGTGGTGGCGGTCACCTTCGTCGTCTCGGGGACGCGCGACCAGGTCGACACCGTGCGCCCGGCCACCGAGATCACGCTGCCCGCCCGCCCGTCGCCCGCGCCGACGGACGTACGCACCGACCCCGCGAACAGCCCACCGAAGAAGCTGGTCGCGGCCGGGCGCATGGCGGTCTCCGCCTACTACACCGCCGGCCGCAAGCAGCTCGCGAAGGACCGGCAGCAGCGCACGTTGACGTGGTGGCTCTACGACCCGCGCACCGAGGGCTACGAGCAGACCCCCTACGCATGGGTGGACGTCGCCCCGGGCCTGCAGGTCGCGGCCGTGCTGGAAGGGGACTCGATCGGCAAGCGGGTGGGGATCCTCGACATGAACACCCGGCAGATCCTGTCCTGGATCGACCTGGAGCAGCCGGTGGGGTCGGTCGCCTGGTCGCCCGACGGCACGAAGATCCTCGCCACCACCTACAGGAGTTCCCCGGACATCATGCTGGGGAAGGGCGAGAACGTCGTCTCGGCGGGTGACAGCCCGCGGACCGGCTACTACATCGTGGACGCCACCACGGGTGAGGCCGAGCACCACGAGCTGCCGCCGCTGTCCGACGGCCGCGGCAACGAGAAGATCTTCGCCGTGGGTGACCGCCAGGACCTCGGCTGGACCGCGGACGGCGCCCTGCTCTGGGCGCCCACCAGCACCGACCCCGACCGGATCTTCTACGGCCTCGACGGCGAGCCGAGGCAGGCGCCGGAAGGGCAGCGGTATGTCCGTGGCCGCTCGATCTCGGCCGTCTCACCCGACGGCCGGCTGGTCCTGGGACCCGCCGGGCTGCCCACGAAGATCACGGAGGTCGGCACGGGCAAGGTCGTGGGCACCCAGCAGGTGATGCAACTGCATGCCTGGGCGGACGACGACAACGTGATCGCGCTGGGCTGTGAGGGACAGTGCACGAACGAGTTCAACGCCGCTCTCGTACTCGTGAGCGTCGACGGAACCCGGACGACCCGGCTCACCGGCTACAAGGACAGCAGGAAGGACGGTTACTGGGGGTGGGTCCTCACGCCCCGGTAGGCGTGTGTCGGAGCGGCGGCCCGGTCAGGAAGCGGACTTTTCTCTTCTTGACCGGGCCACTTCTTTTTTGACCGATCGTTCTCGATAGTGCTAGCTTGATCGGCGTGGCAAGGAGCAAGGAGTTCGACCCCGACGTCGCCCTGCAGCGGGCGCTCGAGCTGTTCTGGGAGCGCGGGTTCGAGGCGACCTCGATGACCGACCTCGTGGAGCACCTGGGCGTGGCCCGGGCGAGCATCTACGCGACCTTCGGTGGCAAGCGGGAGCTCTATCTGAAGGCGCTGGAGCGCTATCTCGAGCAGAGCGACGTGGTCGGGCCGCTGTCCCAGCCTGGTCCCGCGCTGCCGGCCGTCCGTGCCTTCCTCGACGCCTACGTGGCCGAATGCCTGGCCGACGAGCTGCGGCGGGGTTGCATG
The DNA here is from genome assembly GCF_040654715.1 of Nonomuraea sp. NPDC050643. Taxonomy (NCBI): domain Bacteria; kingdom Bacillati; phylum Actinomycetota; class Actinomycetes; order Streptosporangiales; family Streptosporangiaceae; genus Nonomuraea; species Nonomuraea sp. NPDC050643. Next base: position 92,078 of record NZ_JBFAIM010000003.1, read on the forward strand.
GTGGTCAACACGGCGGTCGAGTTCGCCTCGCGCGACGCGGTCGTCTCGCGCAAGGTGCTGGCGAGCTGGGCCGGGCTGGAGACCGCGCTGGCCGGCGCGCTGGTCAGGGCGCGCGCCCAGGGGGAGATCCCGGCGGGCAAGGACCCCTACGCGCTGGCCCGGTTCCTGCTCGTGCTGGTGCAGGGGATCAAGGTGCTCGGCAGAGCCGACCCCGAGCCGCGACGGTTGCGCGACGCGGTGGATCAGGCCATGAATGCTGTCCAAATTTAAGAACGATTGGTATGGAATTATGACAGGTCGTTTTACGGGCAAGATCGCACTCGTCACGGGCGCGAGTGGGGTCGTCGGGCGGGCCGCGGCGCTGGCGTACGCGCGGGAGGGCGCGGCGGTGCTCGCCGCGGGGCGCGACGAGGCCCGGCTGGCCGAGGTCGTGAAGCTGGCGGATGGGGGGCGGGTGAGCGCGTTCGCCGTGGACATCACCCGCTCGGCCGAGGTCGCCGCCATGGTCGAGGCCGCCGTCACCCGCTACGGCGGGCTCGACATCGCGCTCAACGCGGCCGGGGTCTTCGGCACGGTGGCGCCGCTGGCCGACTACGACGAGGACCTCTGGGACGACGTACTCGCGGTCAACCTCAAGGGCGTGTTCCTGTCGATGAAGCACGAGATCGCGTACATGCGGGGGCACGGCGGGGGCACGATCGTCAACGTGGCCTCCAACCTCGGCGCGCACTGGCGCCTGGCCGGGGCGAGCGCCTACGCCGCCTCCAAGGCCGCCGTCAGCCACCTGACCCGCACCGCGGCCCGCGACCACATCGCCGACGGCGTACGTGTCAACGCCCTCAGCCCGGGCCCGATCGACTCGCCCATGTCGATGCGGCCGGGCGAGACCACGCACGACCGGGACGAGCGGATGAAGGGCGCACTGCCGATCGGCCGCGTGGCCACCCCGGAGGAGATCGCGGCCGCCGCGCTGTGGCTGTCGTCGCCGGAGTCGAGCTTCGTCGTCGGCCACGACCACGTCATCGACGGCGGCGCCACGGCCTGATCCGTCAGCGCGGGGTTCGGAGCCGCCGTGGCAAGGTGCGACAGGCCCCGGGCAGGCTCAGCGCCAGCAGGACGAGGGCCGGCACCACGGTGAAAGACATCGGCGGCAAGGGACCACTGGGGAACAGGCTCAGGGTGAGCCAGGCCAACAGGCCCATGTCCAGCTCATCCATCGACATGGCCCCGCCGGCCACCAGGGACACGACCACGGCCCAGTAACCGATGAGGAACGCCGCCACCCGCCGAGCCACCACTCCGGCCGACGCCGGCGGCGGCTCCTCCGCGGGGCCTGTCATCTGGCCGGCGACCAGCACCAGCACGGCGGCCGTCAACAGGAGGAGCATGCTCGTGTTCGTCCCGAACCGGGCTCCCGCCTCCGCGAACCACGGGCCGCTGAAAACGCGCGCCTCGCCACAGGCTCCGGGGGTGAAATAGGTGCGGGTGAGTGGTTCGAGCACGGCGTACAACGTCAGGATCGCCGCCACCCGCCGCCCCATCACAGCGGACCGCGATCGGATCCAGGCCATCAGCACGACGAGCGCGGGGACGGCCCAGTGCAACGTGAGCGACAGCATGGCGCGGGTGTCCGCGCGCAGCGGCAGGACGTACTGATCCGACGTGACCGGCTGCGGGAAGAGCGCAGCGGGGCAGTAGATCCACCATCCAACGTCGGGCCCGATGCTCCACAGCTCCCACATCGGGTAGACGGCGGCACAAAGGGCTGCCGGCCACGCGAAAATGGCTGATCGCGACAAGTCGATCTCCGTTTTCTTGCGCCACCTTAGCGGCAGGCCGACCGGAGATCGTTGGTCCTCTCGTCCGGGATCGCGACTTCGACCGGCGCTCGTCGGGCGCTCGTCCGGCGCTCGTCAGGCGTGGTGGCGCGAGCCGGCACGTGGCGTTCCACCTGGGGCACCCCTCAGGACGTCAAGAAGTCCGTGACGTTCTCCTTGTCCGCGACCTTCACCGGCACCGCCACCGACTTCTTGATCGTCTCGCCGTTGGCGGCCTTGATGGCGGAGTCGACCGCCTGCTGGCCGAGGAGCCGGGGCTGCTGGGCGATGGTGGCGGCCATCGTGCCCGCCTGGACCGCTTTCAGCCCTTCCGGGGTCCCGTCGAAGCCGATCACCGTGACCTGCTTACCCGCCCTGGACCCGAGCGCCTTGATCGCGCCCAGCGCCATCTCGTCGTTCTCCGCGAACACGCCGGTCACGTCGGGATGCGACTGGAGGAGGTTCGTCATCACGTCGAGCCCCTTGGTCCGGTCGAAGTCGGCCGGCTGCCTGGCCACGACCTTGACGTCCGGGTACGCCGCGATGCCCTCGTTGAAGCCCCGGTCCCTGAAGTTCGTGGCGGAGGTGCCGGGCGTCCCCTGGAGCACCACCACGATGCCCCGCCTGCCGATCCGCTGGGCCAGTTCCTGCGCCGCCATCCTGCCGCCGGACAGATTGTCAGAGGCCACGGTCTGCGCCACCTCGGCCCCGGTGACGACCCGGTCGGCGGCGATCACCGGGATCCTGGCCCGGTCGGCGGCCTTGACCGCCGGGGCGGCGGCGTTGGAGTCGACCGGATTGATGATGATCGCCTTCATGTTCTGGCTGGTGAAGTTCAGGACCTGGTTCACCTGATGGGAGGCGTCGTTCTGGGCGTCGGTGACGGTCAGCGCGGCGCCCAGCCTGATCGCCTCGGACTGCGCGCCGTCGCGGAGCTGGACGAAGTACGGGTTGTTCAACGTGGAGATCGACATCCCGATCTTCACCCCGCCCGCGGACCCGGAGGGCCCGCTCCCTGACGAACCGCACGCGGCCAGGCAGAGCACTGTCATGACGATCGCGGGAATCCGCATGATCTCATCCCTTTCTAGTACGTACCCCTGCGCCGCAGGGTGTCGACGAGGACCGCGAGCGCGATCACCACGCCGATCACGACCTGCTGCCAGAACGCCGACACCGACAGCAGGTTCAGGCCGTTACGCAGGACGGCCAGGATGAGCGCGCCGATGAACGTGCCCAGCGCCTTGCCCTTCCCGCCGGACAGGCTCGCCCCGCCGATCACCACGGCCGCGATCGCGTCGAGCTCGTAGCCGGCCGCCGCCTGCGGTTGCGCCGAGGACAGACGGCTGGCCAGCACGATCCCGGCCACCGCGGCGAACCCGCCGGCCAGCGCGTACGTGACGAGCTGCTGCCGGCTCACGTTGATCCCGGACAGCCGGGCGGCCTCCGCGTTGCCGCCGATGGCGTACATGGCGCGGCCCGGGTAGGTCCGGTTGAGTATCACGGCCGCGATCACGCCCATGATCACCATCACCACGAGCGGCACCGGCAGGTAGCCGACCGTTTCGCCCAGGCGCGAGACCTCCTCCGGCATGCCGATCGGGCTGCCCCGCGAGATGACCAGGGCCAGGCCGCGGGCGATGCCCAGCATGGCCAGCGTGGCGATGAACGGCGGCAGCTTCCCGTACGCGATGAGGATCGCGTTGACCAGCCCGCACGCGACGCCGATCGCCAGTGACGCCAGCGTGGCCACCGGCCATGGCACCCCGGCGACGGTCGAGCTCCAGGCCAGGCCGATCGCGGAGAGCGCCGCCACGGAGCCGACGGACAGGTCGATGCCGCCCGTCACGATCACGAACGTGGCCCCGAAGGCCAGGATCGCGGTGACGGCGGCCTGGACGCCGACGTTGAGCAGGTTCGTCACGCTCAGGAAGTCGGCCGACAGCAGCGACAGCGCCACGACCAGCATGACGAGCGCGGCCAGCGCGCCGTTCTCGGCGAACCACGCGGCCACCGGGGACCGGCGCGTGAGTGCCTGAGCCGTCACGGGGACGCCTCCGACCCGGGTGGCGGCGCGGCGGCGCACGCAGGACGCCCCGACCCGGGTGGCGGCGCGGCGCACGCAGGACGCCCCGGCCCGGATGGCGGCGCGGCGGAGTGCGCAGGACGCTCCACGTGAAACACCTCAGCGGGCACGGGGTCCCTCCACTTCCGTGACCGCGAGGGCCATCACGCTGTCCTGCGTCGCCTGGCTCGCGGGCAGTTCGCCGACGAGGCGTCCTCGCGCCATGACCAGGACGCGATCGCTCATGCCGAGCACCTCCGGCAGGTCGCTGGAGATCATGAGCACGGCGTGCCCAGACTCGGTGAGCCCGTTGATGAGCTGGTAGATCTCGACCTTGGCCCCGACGTCGATGCCACGGGTCGGCTCGTCGAGGATGAGCACGCCCGCGTTCGCCACCAGCCACTTGCCGATGACCACCTTCTGCTGGTTGCCGCCGGACAGCGTGCGGACCTCCTGGTCGAGCCCCGTCATCCGGATGCCGAGCCGCCGGGCCACCTCGGCGGCGGCCTCGCGCAGCCTGGAACGATCCACGAAGCCGGCCCTGGTCGCGTCGCGCATGAGGACCAGGCCCAGGTTCTCGCCGATGCCGGCGCCCAGCACGAGCCCCTGGCCCTTGCGGTCTTCCGGGACCAGGCCCAGCCCGGCCTCCATCGCGAGGTGCACGTCGCCGGGCGGCAGCCGCCGGCCTCGTACGCGGACCTCGCCCGAGTCGTAGTGGTCGGCGCCGAACACGGCCCGCGCCACCTCCGTGCGGCCCGCCCCGACGAGCCCGGCCACGCCGACCACCTCGCCCGCCCGCACCTCGAACGACACGTCGTCGAACGCTCCCTTGCGGGTCAGCTTCGACACCCGCAGCAGCGGCTCGCCCGGCGCGGCCGGCCGGCGCGGGTACTGCTGGTCGATGGGCCGCCCGACCATGAGGCCGATCAGCTCGTCCGGGGAGGCGCTCGCGGGCATCTCGGCCACCGACCTGCCGTCGCGCAGCACGGTCACCCGGTCGCCGATCTCGGCGATCTCCTCCAGGTGGTGGGTGATGAACACGATCGCCACGCCCGCGTGACGGAGCTGGCGCACGATCGTGAACAGCCGGTCGACCTCACCTGTGGTGAGCACGGCGGTCGGCTCGTCCATGATCAGCATGCGGGCGTCCAGCCCCAGCGCCTTGGCGATCTCGACCATCTGCATGCGGGCGATGCCCAGCCGGGCGACGGGCGTGCGCGGGTGCACGTCCACGCCGACCTGGCCGAGCAGCCGGATGGCCCGCTCCTCCACGCGCTTGAAGTCGACGAACCCCAGCCTGCGCGGCGGGCGGCCGAGCGACAGGTTCTCCGCGACCGTGAGCTGCGGGACCAGGTTGAACTCCTGGTAGATGGTCGCGATGCCGAGCCGCTGCGCGTCGCCCGCGGTGCGGAGCGCGACGGGCTCGCCGTCGAGGAGCACCCGGCCGCCGTCGGGGTGGTAGGCGCCGGAGAGGATCTTGATCAGCGTGCTCTTGCCCGCGCCGTTCTCGCCCAGCAGGACGTGCACTTCGCCGGTGCGCAGGCTCAGGTCCACGCCGTCGAGCGCGACCACGCCGGGGAAGACCTTGCGCAGCCCCTCGGCCCTGAGTATCTCCTGCCTCACACCATGATCTCTTTCCGCTACACAGCGTGATGAATCATGGAAAAGTCACGGCCCGCGCCCGAGAGGAACGGGCGCGGGCCGTGGCGGTCAGGTCAGACCCGGCTGATGCGCACCGCGTCCGCGATGACGAGGCCGGTGCCCGAGGTCCATCTGCTCACGCCGACGACGTTCTGCGTGCCGGCGCTGAGGCTGAACGTGCCGATGCTGCGCCAGGCTCCGCCGCCTGAACGCTGGTCGACGTAGACGGTCTGGTTACCGCCCGCCGCCGCCACGATGTACGGCGCCGAGCTGTTGTATCCGGCGTCCGCCGGATACCAGACCTCCACCTGGTACGTGCCCGTGGTGGGGATCGCGGCCGAGTACCAGGCCGGGTCGCTGGCGGCGACCGGGTCGGCGAAGCGGTAGTCGGCGCCGTGGCGCTGGCTGGAGTAGGCGGAGGTGCCCCAGTTGGCGCTGGCGGTGAACTGGCCGGCGGTGGCGTTGTCCACCGTGGTCGTCCACGACGGGGTGCCGCCGCCACCGGTCACGTAGTTCATGTACGTGGTCCAGTTCCAGTGCGAGCCCGGGTCGGTGTGGGTCGCGCCCGGCACCTCGTTGTGGCCGATGATGCCGGTCCTGGTCTTCGGGATGCCGTACTTGTCGCACAGGGCGCGGGTCAGTGCGGCCGACGCCCGGTACATCGCGTCGGTGAACCACGAGGCGTCGTTGACGAAGCCCTCGTGCTCGATCCCGATGGAGCGGTTGTTGTAGCTGGAGTTCCCCGCGTGCCAGGCGACGTCCTTGTCCCGCACCATCTGGGTGATGGCGCCGTTGGACGACTTGACCACGTAGTGCGCCGAGACCTGGGCGCTGGGGTTCTGGAACCAGGAGATGGTGCCCGCGTACGAGCCCTGGGTGACGTGGATGACCACCCGGTCGATGTTGTAGCTGGTCTCGCGGTTGGACACCCGGTAGTTGGAGGAACTGGCCGCCACCCACGCGGCGGGCGGGTAGTCGGGGCTGGCGACCTCGGCCTGCGTGCCGCTGAGGTCGCGGGCCTTGGCGTACTCGCCGCGGTCGGCGGTGACCTCCTGCGGCTTGACCTGTACGCCGCGGGCGTCGATGCCGAGGCCGATCGGCTCGTAGACCGCGTCGGCGTAGAGGCGGGCCAGCTCGGGGGAGGTGGCGTTGCCGTACTTGGCCACGGCCTGGTACCAGCGGCCGATGTCCTTTCTGGCGGTCTCGTCGAGGCCCAGCTTGTCGGCGTGGGCGCGCAGGACGGCCGCGCCGCCGAGGATGTTGGCCTCGTCGTCGGACTTCAGCTTGTCGGCCGGGAGCTTGGTGAGCTCGGCGGCCTGCTCGAGCGAGTGGTTGGTGGGGTTGCTGACCAGGTGCATCAGGCCGAAGCCGTTGCTGGCGCTGGGCTCGCCGTTGTGTCCGTCGAGGTGGGTCTCGGCGTAGGCGAGGGCCACGAGCAGGTCGCGCGGCACGTCGTGCTCGGCGGCCGCCTTGGCGAAGGCGGCGGGGAGCGGGGCGTCCTTGACCTCGGACCACGCAGGCTGGGCTGCGGAGATGAGGAGGACGGCAAGGGCTGAGGTGGCGAGGGCTGCTAATCGCGTGCGGGCGAGAGTCATGGGGGTGCTCCTCGTTCACAGGTGACGGGAGCACGCTACGGCAGCGTCTGACTAATGTCGATAATTGACATTACTCGTGTGGTGGGTGAAACTTTCCGCCCTGACTTTGCGGGGTCAGAGATTGGGTCCCCTCGATGTTGTGAAAACTATTGCGCTTTGATTCGATTGCGCTGAAACTTCCCTTCGTGACCGCGCTCCTGCGTACCGTTCTGGCGGCGCTCACCGCCGCACTCGTCAGCATCGTGGCCCCTACCTCCGCCGCGGCCGCCGCCTGCACGACCGATCCCGCGATGCCGAAACGGCAGCTCAGGGCGATGTGGATCTCGTCTGTCGCCAACATCGACTGGCCCAGCCGCACCGGGCTGAGCGTGTCGGCACAGCAGGCCGAGTTCCGCGCGTGGCTGGACCTGGCCGTGGCCAAACGCATGAACGCCGTGGTCGTGCAGATCAGGCCGACGGCGGACGCGTTCTGGCCCTCGCCGTACGAGCCGTGGTCGCAGTGGCTGACCGGCACCCAGGGCGGCAACCCGGGCTACGACCCGCTGGCGTTCATGGTCGGCGAGGCCCACGCCCGCAACCTGGAGTTCCACGCCTGGTTCAACCCGTACCGGGTCGCCAACCACGACGACCCCGCCAAGCTGGTGTCCTCGCACCCCGCGCGGCAGCACCCCGACTGGCGTTTCGCCTACGGCGGCAAGCTCTACTACAACCCGGGTCTTCCTGAGGTCCGCGACTTCATCGAGGACGCGATCATGGACGCCGTCTCCCGCTACGACGTGGACGGCGTGCACCTCGACGACTACTTCTACCCCTATCCGGTGAGCGGCCAGGCCATCCCCGACTCCGCCGCCTACGCCAAGTACGGCGGCTCCTTCACCAACGTCGGCGACTGGCGGCGCGAGAACGTCAATCTCCTGGTACGCGAGCTCGACCAGCGCATCCACGCGGCCAAGCCGCACGTGTCGTTCGGGATCAGCCCGTTCGGCATCTGGCGCAACTCCGGCACCGACCCGCTCGGCTCGCGCACCTCGGGGCTGCAGTCGTACGACGCGATCTACGCCGACAGCAGGAAATGGGTCAAGCAGGGCTGGGTGGACTACCTGGCGCCGCAGATCTACTGGCACATCGGCTTCTCCTCGGCCGCGTACGAGGTGCTCACCGCCTGGTGGTCCGACGCCGTCAGGGGCACCGACGTGCAGCTCGTCATCGGCCAGGCCGCCTACCGAGCGGGCGCGTCCGGGCAGGAGGCCGCCTGGCAGGATCCGGCCGAGCTGAGCGACCACCTGACCGACAACAGGAAACATCCCGAAGTGGTCGGTGACGTCTTCTTCAGCGCCAAGGACGTCAAGGCCGACCGGATCGGCGCGTTCACCAGGGTCGTCAACGCCCACTACGGCAAACCGGCGCTGCTGCCCGCCCGCGGCTCCGCGGCCGCGCCCGCCGCGCCGTCGATCACCTCGGCCACCCGCGTCTCGAACGGCGTCCAGCTCGCCTGGACGGGCTCGGCCGCGTCGTACGCGGTCTACCGGGTGGACGGCACGCCGTCGGCCGCCGACCCGTGCTTCTTCGCCGACGCCCGCAACCTGGTCAGGACGACCACGCAGAAGACGTTCACGGACACGACCGCGACCGGAACCGCCTACACCTACTACGTGAGCGCGCTCAACCGGACCCACCAGGAGAGCGCGCCGAGCGCCGGCCGGGCTGTGGGCTCCGGCGGGGGCGGCACGTTCAGCGTGGTGATCGACAACGCCGACGACGGGTTCGCCGCGAGCTCGTCCTGGGGCACCTCGACCTTCTCCGGGCAACTGCACGGCGGCGACTACCGCTTCGCCGACCCGGTCTCGGCCAGCGATCCGGCCTGGTACCAGGCGGCCATCCCGAGCGCCGGCAACTACCGGGTGGAGGTGTGGTATCCGGCGAACGCGGGCTACAACAGCGCGACGCCGTACATCGTGGCGGCCTCGGGCGGGAACCAGACCGTCACCGTCGACCAGCGCTCGGGGGGTGGGCAGTGGCGGGTGCTGGGGACGTACGCGCTGGCGGCGGGGACGTACAACGTGGTCGGGGTGAGCCGGTGGACCTCCACGACGGGGTACGTGATCGCCGACGCCGTCCGTGTCACCCGGGTCTGAGTCGCCGATCAGAGGCTGGGCAGGCCCGGCGGGTGATCGTACGATGAGCCGGTGGACGGTGCCCGCCCGCGACCGATCGACGCGATCGCGGTCCTGGTCGCGGCAGGCTTGACGCCGGCGACCGGCTACACGGGTCCGGGCCTGGTGATCCTGCTGGTGGGGGCGCTGCCGGTGCTCTGGATGCGCCGGGCGCCCCTCACCGTGGCCTGGATCAGCGCGGGCACGGCGATCGCCCTGCCCGTGCTGTCCGTGCTCGTGCCCGCCGCCGTGCCGCCGCCCGCGGCCGACGCGCCGCTCTGGCCGCCCACGTGCGCGTTCGCCGCGTACGGCGCGGTGGTGTTCACCGCCGAGCGGCACCGCGGGCTGGCCCAATGGCTGCCGGTGACGGTTCTCGCCCTCGCCGTCCTGTCGCTGCCCGACCGGCTCCCGCTGATCGCCCGCACCGAGGCCGTCATCGCGCTGGCCTCCATCTACGGCATGTACGTCTCCGTCAGGGAACGCCTGCGCCACGAGCTGGCCGAGCGTTCCGAGCGGGTGGAGCGCGAGCGGCTGGCCGGCGAGATGCACGACGTGGTCACCCACCGCGTGAGCCGGATGGTGCTCCAGGCCGGGGTGCTGGCCCTGGCCGCCCGGAACGAACGCGCCAGGGCGGCGGCCGAGGACATCCGCGCGACCGGCTGCGAGGCGCTGGACGAGCTGCGGCACATGGTGGCGCTGCTGCGGCGCGGCACCGGGGAGGGCTTCGACCTGGGGCTGCCGCTGCCCGACCTGCGGTCACTGGTGACCGAGTCCGCCCGGGAGGGCATGCCCGTCGAGCTGACGGTCGACGGGACACCGGTGCCGGTCTCGGGGCTGGTGGGGCGGACGGCGTACCTGGTGGTGCAGGAGGCGCTGGCCAACGTGCGCAAGCACGCGCCGGGGGCGGACGCGACCGTGCGGGTGCGTTACCTGCGCGGCTCGGTCCGGATCGGCGTGCGCAACACTCCGGGGCAGCCGGAGGCGTGGGTCACCGCCGCCGAGCCGGGCATGAGCCTGCTCGACCTGCGGCGGCGGGTGGAGCTGGCCGGCGGCACTCTGGAGACCGGTCAGGAGGAGGACGGCGGTTTCCACGTCGAGGCGACCTTCCCCGCCGCACCGTCGTGAACTCAGCTCCAGTCGGTCAGCAGGCGCTGGAACCGCTCGCTCGCCCCCACCGGGTCGAAGTCCGGGATGGCCGCGCGCATGAGGTCGTGCGTCTGCCGCTGGGCGTCCTCGCGGGCCGCGTGCACCGCGGCGAGCGTCTGCTCGGCCAGCTCCTGGCTGCTCACCCGGGTCGCGCGGGGCCCGTAGGTCACGCCGAGGACCCGGCCGTTCACGTCCACGGTCGCCTTGACCTGGCCCGCCGCCGTCTCGCCCGCCCCGACGATCTGGTCCAGGTCCTCCTGCGCCGTCTCCAGCCAGGCCAGCACCTGCCCGCCCTGGCGGGCCACCTCGTCGATGCTCTGGTCCGTGATGTCAGCGGGGTCGAACTGCCGGCCGTGCACGCTTGCCTCCCACACCCTAGGAAAGAAGATCGCGGGCGGCCTGCTCGACCCGCCCGCGTACGAAGGTCTCGTCGAGCGGCTGGGGCAGCGCGGCGGCTCGTTCGGCCGCGTCCATGATCTCCTGCGCCTTGCTCGCCGCGTCGTCCTGCGCAGCCCGGAGCACGGCGGTGACCTCACGGCCGAGCGCCGATTCGCCGAGCCGCAGCGCCCGCGGGTCGATGTGCAGCCTGGTCAGCCCGCTCTCGCCGTCGGCGGCCGCCTCGAACAGCCCGTCCTTGCTCTTCGCCAGACCTTCGACCTGCCGGATCGCGGACTGCGCCGCCTGGAGGTCGCGAATGACCCGCTGACCCTGGGCGGCGTATTCGACCAGGTATTCGGCGTCGTTGTCCGGTGTGGGTGGCCGCATGTCGGACCTCCGGCTGTCAGGAGAACGGACAGTCGCCCAGTGTAGACACATACTGCCGCGATCTTGACGCTGAGATGTAGATCTCATGAATGACAAGTACCGAAAAGATCATGACTTGTAACGATATGGTGCTGCGGCATGACGGGACTTGAGATCGCTTTGGGGGCGGTGGGGCAGGAAGCCACCCGGATCAGGACCCATGGTGAGGACTACAACACCGCGCTCGACCCGCTCAGGGTCCGCGGCGACGGGGTGTCCTCATTCGGGGACGACGGCCTGTTCGGCATGTTCACCAGCATGTACGCCGAGTGCCGCGCGGTGTCGATGGCCGCGCTCGACGGACTGTCCACGGTCATGGCCGAGACCGGCGACGGCCTGAACACCGTGGTCAGGAACACGCGTGACGGCGAGGCCGTGAACACGGAGCAGACCCAGAATCTCGGTCGCACATGGCTGTGATGCTCCCCCCGGAGGCGGCCGGGATGATGCAGTTGCTCGGCCCCTGGCCGAACATGAACGAGGACGACGTCAGGGCCGAGGGCAACGCCACACGCGTCGCCCAGTCCGGTACGGCGCCCGCGGCGGGCGCCGCCGATTCGGCCGTCCGCGCCACGCAGCAGGTCTACCGTGGCGAGTCCGCCGCCAACATGGAGAGCCACTGGAACAAGACCGGCGCGCAGGGCGGCCACGTCGCCCAGGCGAACTCGGCGATGAAGGTGATGCCGGTCGCCCTGGAAGGCACCGCTTCGGTGGTGTCGGCCGTGAAGGTGGCGGCGGGCACGCAGGCGGTGTTCACCGCGGTCGGTGTGGCCAAGGCGCTCATGTTCGGCGGGGCGGTCGGGGCGACGGTCGCGACGGCCCGGGTGCTGGCGTCGCGTCAGGCGGTCAGGAAGATCCTGCGCGAGGGCAGCGAGGGCACCGGCAAGGTGATCGCTCCCATCGTGCGCCGCCGGGTCACCGACCCGATGCGCCGCATCCTGGACGACCTGCGCCGCCCGGGAGGTCCCGGCCCACGCCTGGCCGCGGCCGGTCCGCGCGGTGGAGTCCCCCTGCGGACGTCCGGCCTGCGCAACCCGTCCGGCCCTCGGTCCCTCAAGGACGGCATCGCCAAGATGGGCCGCAACAACAGGCGGAACAACAGAGGCAACGGCCGCGACGACGGCGGGCGCAGAGGCGGCGGCTTCTTCGGCGGCCGAAGCTCGAACAGCAGCTCGGGCCGATCTTCCTGGCGCTCGGAGAACGACGGAAGAATCCACGGCGATCCGCCCAACAGCGCCAAGGGTATGACGGAGAAGGAGGCCAAGGAGGCCAAGGCCAAGCTCGAGAAGAGCATCAAGACGAGGAAGAAGGAGGAGGACCAGAAGGGCTACGAGGTCGGGCACGCGGAGCGCATCAGACGGGAAGAGAGGGCTCTCAGAGAGCTCAACGACAGCATCCGGCGCAAGCAGTACGACGCGCCGGTGGACTCGACGCCCTCGTCCAGCGGTGGCACGTACAACAGTGGGAGTTCGCAAGCCCAGGCCGACCGGTATCCCACTGACGAAGAATGGGCGAAGCAGCAGAGGGAGAGGAAGTGGTAGGCCCGATGCAGGCGCAGGCAGGCGAAGACCTGATCGAGCGCATCCGCACGCATCCGGACGACGGCGACATCGTGGGCGTGGCGGCCAACGACCTGCTGAGCGAGCTGTACGCGGGATACCCCGTCGAGAACCTCACCAGGCTGCTCCACAGCGGCGATGACCGGATCCTGCCGACGGCGGCCTGGTTGCTGTCGGAGCTGGCCGAGCTGGCCGAGCCGCTGATGGACGAGGTCCCGGCCCTCCTGTCGAGCCCGATCCGGACCGTGCGATACGACGCGATCGCGGTGGTGCTGGAGAACGCCGACGAGCGGCACGGGCCGATCGTCGCCCAGGTCATGAACCTGAGCGGTGATCCCGAGAGCGCCATCCGCTGGAAGGTCCTCGAGTTCCTGACCGAAGCCTCGATCGAGCAGCTCGAGGCAGGGGCGTCAGCCCTGCCCCCCGGTCAGGTCAGGGAACTGGCCGAGTGGCTGATCCTCCAGGACACCGAGGAGCCCGACCTGCCGGGCATCGTCATCCGGCTGGAGGAGGGCGACCCGGTGACCAGGCTGTTCGCCGCGGCGGCCGCCGCGAGCCTGTCCGACGAGCAGGACACGAGCCTGCTGCAGCGCGCGGCCCTGGTCGATCAGGAGGAGATCCGCTCGTTCGCCCAGGAGCGGCTGGACGAGCCGGAGTGAGCCGGGCCGAACCCGGCTGGGGAGCCGGAGTGAGACGGCCGTAGCGCGACCCTGGTCTGACGGCGTCGTCCTTCCGGAGTACGAGACGGAAACGTCCTGTGGAAGGATGCCGGGCGCGGTGCCGCGGGAGACCGTGGAGACATGCATCGACATCTTCGGACGGCCGCCTTACTCGTCGTGGTCGTCCTGCTCGCCTCGTGCGGTGTGGCGCCGACGTCCGCGGCCCCGGCCGGCCACTCGGGCCATGCGGCCAAGCCGACGGCTCCGGCGTCCCCGCTGCGCGCCGGTGAACGGTTCGTCAACCTCACCATGGCCGAGCCGTACCGGCCTGCCCGGCCCAACGGCGGCACGGATGACTATCGCTGCTTCCTCATCGATCCCGGGTTGACGAGCCGGGTGTCCCTGACCGGCGCCCAGTTCCAGCCGCAGAACACCGACATCGTCCACCACGCGATCTTCTTCAGGATCGCTCCCGACCAGGCCGCGAAGGCACGCGAGATCGACGCCGGCACACCGGGTCAGGGCTGGACCTGCTTCGGCGACGAGGGCGTCGGCGAGGCGTCCTGGGTGGCGCACTGGGCCCCCGGCACCAACGAGGCGCTCCTCGATCCCCGCTATGGCTACGACCTGCCCCCGGGCAGCCGACTGGTCATGCAGGTGCACTACAACACGCTGAACATCAAGGGTGAGCCGGGAACCGACCGGTCCGGCATCCGCCTCAGGGTGACCGACCAGCGACTGCGTCCTCTTGAGACCGGGCTGTTCGCGGCGCCGGTCGAGCTGCCCTGCACACCGCAGGAGTCGGGCCCGTTGTGCGACAGGGCCGCCGCCGTGAAGGACATCGGCAGGCGGTTCGGCACCGAGGCCCAGGAGGACTCCACGGACATGGAGCGGTTCTGCGGCCAGAAGAAGCCCGGCCCGACCCAGCACTGCGACCAGCCGATCCCCGCGCCGGCCGTGATCCACGGCATGGCCGGGCACATGCACCTGCTCGGCCGCGCGATCAAGGTGGAGCTCAACCCCGGCACGCCGAAGGCCAGGACGCTGCTCGACGTCCCCGAGTACAACTTCGACGATCAGTCGCTGCGCAAGCTGCCGGAGCCCGTTTCCGTCAAGAAGGGCGACGTGGTCCGGGTGACGTGCACCCACGACGCGAAACTCCGGTCCATGCTGCCGGAACTGCGCGAGCTCCAGCCCCGGTACGTGGTCTGGGGCGCCGGCACCAGCGACGAGATGTGCCTGGGCATCGCCATCATGTCGCTCACCTGACTCGCCCTGCCGAGGCGGCGGGCAGGGAAGAACCGATGACGCCGTCCCCCGCCACCGGGGTCTGCCCGGGCGGCGGGGATATGCGAGGGGATGTATCCGGCCTGGCCGGCGCGGGAGGGGGCGGCGTCGGTCACGTGCCGTACAGGATCGACAGGAACCGCACCAGCACCGTCTCCCGGGCCGCCGCCGGCAGGGCGTCCAGCACCGTGTTGACCACCGCCATCTCCGGCTGCCCGGCCCCGGGCCGCAGGTCCACCCCGATCGACGCGCTCAGCTCGGCGAACGTCGCGTCGTCGATCGCCTCCAGGTCCGTCTCCGCCACCAGCTCGACGATCCCGCCGGGCACCACGGCGGGGCCGCGCTCGCGGGCCGCCTCCGCCGACTCGGCGATCACCTTCAGCATGGCCTCGACGCCCGCCAGCGTGACCCCGGTGACCGTGACGTGCAGGTTGGGCGGGATGCCCGCGTAGGAGAGCTGCGGCTGCAGGAACCAGCCCCGAGCCCGCGCCTCGTCCGCCAGCACGAACACGTCGATCCCGTCGCCCGCGAACGCCACCAGCGACGACTCCGGCTCCCCGAGCACCCGCAGCCCCGGGATCGCGGCGATGCCCGCGCGCAGCCTGGCCGTGGCCGCCAGCGTGGCCCGCCCCAGCTCCAGGTAACCCTGCCGGCCCAGCGCCTGCAGTGTGGCCCAGGCGCCGCCGAGCGGGCCCGCCGACCTGGAGCTCTGCACGGTCGCGTTGATGACCGTGTAGCCGGGCCAGGCGGCCGAGGCGAAGTACGCCCTGCGCCGCATCGCGGGATCGGCGAAGAGCACGACGGAGGCGCCCTTGGGGGCGTAGCCGAACTTGTGCAGGTCACAGGAGATCGACGTGACCCCGGGCACGGACAGGTCGAACGGCGGGACCGCCGCGCCCGCCTCCCGCAGCCACGGCAGCAGCCAGCCGCCCACGCACGCGTCCACGTGACAGGCCACCCCCGCCGCCGCGGCCACGGCGGCCACCTCCGCGACGGGATCGATCACGCCCTGGGGATAGGACGGCGCGGAGGCGACGACCAGGATCGTGTCCTCGTCGACGGCCGCCTCGACGTCGCGCGCCCGCACCTTGTACGTCTCCAGGTCCACGGGCACGGCCACGACCTCCACGCCGAGGTAGTGCGCCGCCTTGTGGAAGGCCGGATGCGCGGTGACCGGCAGCACCAGGTTGGGCCGGGGCCGCCGGGCCGCGTCGCGGGCGGCCTTGACCGCCAGCATGATCGACTCGGTGCCGCCGCTGGTGAAGATGCCGTGGCCGCCGCCGAGCAGGTCGGCCACGGCGCCGACGACCTGCCGCTCCATCTCCACGATGCTGGGGAACGCGGTCGGGTCGAGGCAGTTGACCTCGAGCATTTCGAGGTAGACGCGGGTCGCGGCGTCGTTCACCTCGGCTCGGCCGGTGTCGTAGACGTAGGCGGTCACCTGGCCGCCGCGTACGGGCAGGTCGTGCGCCTTGAGCCGGGCCACCTCCGCCAGTAGATCTGTTACGGGCCTTCCGGCCGGGGGGAGGTTCACGCGACCGAAGGTAATTCGGTCGCGTCCTCCCGGTCAATCAGTCCGGTGCCCAGTACTTCTCCATGATCTTGTCCAGGTCACGCACCACGGGCTGCCAGGTCGAGGGCAGCGTGTAGCGGCTGACGCGTCGCTTGTCATAGGTGAGCGTGTACTTGATGAAGTCCGCGCCCTGCGGCGGTCGTTCCGTGCGGCCGATCCTCAGTTTCCCGAGGTGGCCGCGGAGCCGGCGCTTCTCCTTCGCGGTCAGGCACTTGTCGATCGTCGGCCCGGTACGCCGGCTGAGCCGGACGCACCCGCTGCCGTACACGATCACGCGGTCGTCGAGCCCCGCGAAGCCGCCCTGCTTGCGGAGGTCCACCAGCACCCGTTTCGATGCGATCTCCGCCTGTGCCGGTGCCATGGACGAGCTCAGCGCCAGGACGAGCACCGGCAGGAGCACGATTCGCCAGATCCTCATGTCCTCTTGGACGTTTCCGGGCCCGGAATGGCTCACCTGAGTGCGTCCACGGGCTCCATCCTGGCCGCGCGCAGCGCCGGGTAGAGCCCGGCCAGCAGCCCCACGACGGCGCCGGCGACCGGCGCGGTGATCGCCAGCCGCGCGTCGAGGAGCGGCGTCCACTGTTTCGCGGCCGAGACGGCGACGACGGTGACCACGCCCAGGGCGGCGCCGATCACGCCGCCGGTGAGTCCGATCAGCGTGGACTCCAGCAGGAACTGGGCGGCGATGTGCCGTCTGGCCGCGCCCAGCGAGCGGCGCAGGCCGATCTCGGGCACCCGCTCCATCACGGTGACGAGCGTGACGTTGGCGATGCCGACCGCCCCGACGACCAGCGAGACCAGGCCGAGGATCAGGAACAGCGCGTTGACGTCGTCCTGCGCCTGGTCCCTCGCCCGGGTGGGGCTGGGCGGGGCGACCACCTGCAGCAGGCTCTCGTTGCCGGGGCTGAGCGCGGCCGGGGCCTGCCCCGTGATCAGCCCGGTGGCGCCGAGGCTGGTGTTGACCAGCACCCTGGTGACGTCGCCCAGCCCGAACTGCCGCCCCACGGTGGGCGGCACGAGCACGGCGGTGCTCAGGTTCCGCTCGCGGCGCAGATCGCCGAGGATGCCGATCACCGTGTACGCGTGCTTGCCGATGAAGATCGCCGGAGCCCGGTCGAGCCGGGTGACGCCGAGCATCCTGGCCGCCTGGTCGCCGATCACCGCCACCCGGTCGCGCCGCCGGATGTGCCCGGCGTCGTAGAACCTGCCCCGCACCATCCGGCCCCGTGCCGCGTCCGGCAGCCCGGTCGTGGCGGCCAGCACGGTCAGGGAGTGCGTGGTGACCCTGGCCGGGTCCACGAGGTCGTTGGAGCGCACGGACAGGTTGGCGCCCTCCTCGCTCTCGGCCACCGCGGCGGCGGACTCGACGCCGCGTAGCCTGGTCAGCCGCTCGACCGCGTCCCATTCCACGAGCGGCCGGTCGGGGTTCTCCGGCACCTCCACGGTGATGGCCGTGGCCACCAGCGCGTCGAATCGGCCGACGATCTGGTTGCCCGCGGTGGCGGCCACGCCGAGCGTGACGACCAGCGTGGTGATGCCGAGCACGGTCCCGAGCGTGGTGAGCGCCGTGCGGACGGGCCGGGCCAGCATGCCGGCGACGGATTCGCCGACGAGGTCGCGTACGTGCATCACTCCTCCACCAGCGCGCCGTCGGTGATCCGCACCCGGCGCCCGGCGCGCCGGCTGACCTCCTGCTCGTGCGTGATGACCACGATCGTCAGTCCCTGCTCCCGCAGCTCGTCGAACAGGTCGAGCACCGCCTCGGTGTTGCGGCTGTCGAGGTTGCCCGTGGGCTCGTCGCAGAGCAGCAGGGACGGGGTGGCCATGAGGGCTCTGGCGATGGCCGTACGCTGGCGCTCGCCCCCGGACAGCCGGTCGGGCGGGAACCCGACCCGGTGAGCGAGGCCGACTCGCCCCAGCGCCGCCAGGGCCCGCTCCCGCCTGCCCTTGCGCCCCTGCGCGCCGTAGACCTCGGCGAGCATGACGTTCTCCACCACACTGCGGTGGGAGAGCAGGTGGAAGGACTGGAAGACGAAGCCGATCCGGTCGCCGCGCAGCCGGGTTCTGGCTCCGTCCCGCAGCGTGGTGGTCTCGGTGCCGTCGAGGCGGTAACCACCGGAATCGGGGCGGTCCAGCAGGCCCAGCACGTTCAGCAACGTGGACTTGCCGGAGCCCGAAGGGCCCACGATCGCCAGGTAGTCGCCCCGGCCCACCCGCAGCGAGACGTCGTCGAGCGCGCGGACCGGCGGCCGCGCGGGGAACTCCCTGCGGACCCGGGTCAGCTCGATGACCGGCTCAGGCACCGCTGACCACCACCCGGTCGCCCTCCTTGAGCGCGCCGGCGACCTCGACGTTCCCGTCGGCGGTCAGGCCCGTGCGCACCTCGACGTCTTGGGTCCTGTCCGTGGCGTACTCGACCCGTACCCGGGCCTTGCCGTCCGCCGAGGTGATCACCGCGGCCACCGGCACGACCAGCACCGGCTCCTCGGTCGCGCCGACCGTCACCCGCGCCGTCACCGCGGCGCCCGTCCGCAGCCCCTTCGCCGAGGACGGCGTGAACAGGACCGGCTGGGCACCCTCCACGGGCTGCTCGGCGCCGGGCACCTTGGCCTTGTCGCCGATCGCGGTGAGCCTGGCCGGGTACGACCGGCCCGTGTCCAGCTCGATGGTCGCGTCCATGCCGGCGCGCAGCAGCTCCGACTCGGCGGGCTCGACCGACCCGGTGACCACGAACGCCGAGCCGGTCACGGTGGCGACCTCGTCCTCGACGCGCTGGCCGGGCTTCACCGAGACCTTCCGCACCCGGGCGGGCAGCTTCGGCAGGAACACGATCTCGCCGGGCGGCACGGACACGCCGTACGTGCGGCTGTACTCGGCCAGCATCGCCCTGGCCGCCGCCACGTCCTGCCTGGCGCCGGCCACCTTCAGCCGCGACGGGGAGAGCTGCCTGGCCTGGCGCAGCGCCTGCTCGGCGGTGACCACCGCGTCCTTCGCGGTCCGCACGGCCTTGCGCAGCTCTTCGAGCTTGGCGGCTCTGGCCTGGCGCGCCTCCTCCAGGGCCAGCTCGCGCGCCTGCCTGGCGTCCGCCAGGTCGGCCCTGGCGTTGTCGGCCTTCAGCTCCAGCAGGCTCGTGTCGGTGGCCGCCGGCGGCGTGGGAACGGCCGTGGGAGTGCCCGTCGGGCCGGTCGTGGGCGCGGTCGTGGGCGCGGTCGTCGGTTTGGTCCTGGCCTCATCGAGCGCCCGCTCGGCTTCCTGCAGCTTCTCCTCGGCCGCGCGTACGGCCGCGTCGGCCGCCGCCAGCCTGGTCTCGTCCGCGGGCGTGAACTCCCGGGACCCGGCCTCCTGGAGCGCGGCGCGGGCCGACGTGAGATCGGCTCGCGCGTTGGTCAGCCTGACCTTCAGCGGCAGCACGTCGCGCCCCTGGTCGAGGGTCCGCTGCTCGGTCGCGAGGCTCTCCTGGGCACTCCGCACGGCCTTGCGCAGCGTCTCGTACGTCTGCCGGTCGGTCAGCGTCGGCTGCTGGGCCTCATACCCCTTCCTGGCGTAGAGCCTGGTGACGGCGGCGACCGTGGCCTGGTCGAACACGCCCGAGACCGGGGCGGTGTGGCCCAGCCGGCGCAGGGCCCGCTGCAACTGCTCGACGTCGTCCCCCCTGCCGCCGGGGGCGATCGTGCGGTGCATCGGCACCTGGCCGCGCAGCGCGAACACGGGGCGGCCGTTGACCTCCATGAGCACGGCGCCCTCCTTGATCCTGCCCTTGCGCGGCGCCCGGGTGGCCCGCTGCATCTCCGACGTGCCGCCGACCACCCCGGCCAGGGTGATCGGCAGCGGGGAGCCGTACTCGAGCGTGCCGCTGAGCACGACGGTGCTGACGAGCTTGCGGCGTTCGACGGTGGCCGTGATGAGTGAGGCGGCGGGCGCGGCGCGGCGGGCCGCCTCGTCGGCGGGGGAGCGCAGGCGGGTGCTCACCGCCCAGCCCGCGCCCGCGATGAGCACGACGCCCGTCAGCACGCCGGCGAGCGTTCTGTGTGACGATCTCATGAGGTGTCACATGCCGAACCGGTCGAAGACCTGCCGGTCGATCGCGAACGAGCGCGGCTCGTAGGCCGGGTAGAAGTCCTTGCCGCACTCCAGGTCGTCGAGCGCCGCCTTGATCTCCTTGTCCAGGTACGGCCGGGCCTCCTCGGGAGTGAGGGTCGGCGGGTAGAACATGGCGATCTTCCCGTCCTTCACCGAGGGCGCGACGTCGGGCACGTCGGGATCCTGCGCGCGGCCCAGCTTGTCCTCCTGGGCGAGGAAGGCCTTCTGGCCGCGCCCTGACATGGCGCTCGGCGTGGTGTCGCCGACCGTGTGGCCCTTGCCCTTCAGGCACGTGGCCATGGCCCCGGCCAGCTCCACCAGCTTGGGGTCGCTGTCGAGCTGCTCGTTCACGGCGCGCTGGACGGCCGCGTTCATCTGCTCGTAGTAGTCGTCGTACGACTTCAGCTCCAGGCCGAGCACCTGCTTGGCGGCGGCGATCATGCACACGTCGCCGGCCTTCTTGTACGACCCGAGCTGCGCGCCGGAGAGCTGCCCCTGAACCTTCTTGTTGGGATTGTCCGCAGGCTCGGTGCCCGGCTGGTTCATCTCCTTGGGGTAGACGTGCGCCGCGAACACCCCGAATCCATATTTTTGGCGATATTTCTTCATTGCCGGGTAATCGCCGGAGTTGCGCCTGCGCTGCTCCTCGGTCGGCGGCTTCTCGGGCGCCACGTACGGGATGTACTTGAAGCCCTGCCGCTTCATGCAGTCGGCCTTGGCCGTCTCCAGCCGGTGCCTGGCGTCGGCGGCGGGCGCGCTCGGAGAGGGCTGGGCGCTTTCGGTGGCCTGCCCGCACGCGGTGAGCGCGACGGTCAGTGCGGCGGTCAGCGCGGCGAGGGCCAGAAGGGGTCTCGTGTCCATGGCCGTCAGAAGGCGTACCGGTCGTTGATCTGCTGCTGGAGCGCCGACACCCGCGGCTGGTAGATCGCGTAGAAGTCCTTGCCGCACTCCAGGTCGTCGAGCGCCGCCTTGATCTCCTTGCCCAGGTACGGCCGGGCATCCTGGGGCGTGAGGTCCGGCATGTGCAACTGCATGCCCTTGCCCGGCTTGCGCGGCGGCGCGACGTCGGGCACCTTGTCGTCCTGCCTCCTGCCGATCTTGTCCAGCTCGAACATGAACCGGTCCTCGCCGAGCCTGGCCATGACCGTCGGCTTGGTCTCACCGACGGTGTCGCCCTTGCCCTTGAGGCAGGAGGCCATGACGCCGGCCAGCTCCGCCAGTTCGGCGTCGCCGTCCAGCTCCCTGGTCTTGGCCTGCCTGTGGGCGAGGGTCACGCTGTTGAAGTAGTCCATGTTCGACTTCAGCGTCAGGCCCAGGACCTGCTTGCCCGCCTGCGCCACACAGGTGTCCTTGGCCTTGCGGTAGGCCGTGTCCTGGGCCGGTGAGAGGCTGGTCTGGATCTTGATGTTGGGGTCCTGGACGGCCTCTCCGCCCATGTGCTCCGGGGCGCGCAGCTCTTTGGGGTAGACGAACATGGAGAAGACGCCGAACCCGTATTTCTCGCGGTGTTTCCGCATGGCCTCGTAGTCGCCCGAGGCGACCTTGCGGTCCTGTTCGGTCTCCTGTTCTTCCGGCTTGACGTACGCCACGTACTTGAAGCCCTGCCGCTTCATGCAGTCGGCCTTGACGGACTCGAACCGGTGCTTCTTGTCCTTGACCGCGGTCGTGCTCGTTGCCGGTGTCGGCTGTGCGCTCTCTGCGGCGCCCCCGCAGCCGCAGAGGACGGCCACGGAGAACGACAAGGCAAGAGCCAGGCGGGATCTCTTGAGCATGGTGGGAGACCATACTCCGTTGAATGAAGTATGGTCAATCCAGACAGTGCCGCCGCTGGCGGAGAGGGGTGAAGGCGGCGGCCAGGGTCAGCAGGAGCAGCAGGCCCGCGTAGGCGAGATGTTGCCTGGTCAGCTCCTCCGAGTGGATCGCCAGGTCGCCCGAGACCACCGCCAGGTAGAGTCCGGCGGCCAGCGCCCACCGGTGGTCGCGCGCCAGATAGCCGGCCGCCACCGCCAGCCCGAACATCAGGGCCTCCACGGTCATCCGGCTCAGGCTGATCGTGAAGATCGTCCCGTCCTCCATCCACTCCGGCCCGGCCCACGCGGCGATCACGACCGCCGGCCACCACCACCACGACCTGACCCGCGCCCGCCGTCGCGGGGCCAGCACCGCCAGGCCGATCAGGACGACCGCGTAGGACCCGGCCACCACGTACGGGTCGCTGTTGCCGAACAGGGGCGGCCCGCCGAGCGGGCCCGGGTAGACCGGCAGCAGGGTCAGGTCCAACGGCTGCCAGCCGCCCGAGATCGCCACCGCCTTGACCCCGACGGCCAGCGTGAGCGCGAACCCCGCGCGCATCCACCCGCGCAGGATCGCCAGCAGCCCCAGCGCCGAGACCAGCGTCCACAGCGGCAGCGCGTGCGCGAACGGCAGCAGCGTCGCCAGGTTCGCCGCCGCCACGGCCGTGACGCCCAGGTGCAGGCCGTCCGCCCAGGCGCTGCCGGTCGCCTGGTGCACGACGCGGCTGCGTACGCCGCCCGTGAGCAGGCCCCACGCCTCCCTGAGCACCGGGACGGTCCTGCCGGGGCCGGCCGACTCCAGCAGGACGTCGAGCAGCTCGTCGCCGTGCGCCGTGCGGTATTCGCGCGGATAGACCAGCAGCAGCCGGCGATAGCGCCGTTCGAGTGCCGTCATGGGCGAGGAGTCCGCGGGGTCGAGGGCCGTCATGCGCCGGACGGGCGCAGGACCAGCGAGGCGGCCTCCTGCATCCGTCTGGCCTCGGCCTCCACGAGCGCCTGGCCTTCGTCGGTGATCCTGAAGTAGCGCCGGTTGCGGCCGTTGACCGTCTCCTCGCGGTCCACAGTGATCACGCCCCGCTCGTTCAGGCGCTCCAGGATGCCGTAGAGGGTGCCGACCGACGGCTGGACGCGCCCGCCCGACAGTTCCTTGATCGACTTGCTGATCGCATGTCCGTGCAGCGGGCCCGCGCGGAGAGCGGTGAGCACGAAGTACATCGGCTCGCTGACTTCTGAGGTTCCCCTGGGCATGGGGCTGACAGTATTCCGTTGAACGGAGCGTCCGCAACGCCCAGGGGTCACCACGTCCTACTTGCAGCGGGCTCCGTCGAGATGGAACACCTCGGGAGCCGGGTTGGGGCCTCCGGGGTGCGTGGCGGTGAAGCCGAACGTCGCGGATCCGCCCGGTCTGATCTTGCTTCGGCTCCTGGCCGTCACCACCGAGCCGGACTGCGACAGCGCCGCGCCCCAGTCCTGCCGGACCCGCTGGCCGCTCAGGAACGACCAGCGCAGGCTCCAGCCGTCAACGGTGTGCCTGCCGGTGTTCTCGATCACGACCTGCGCGGCGAACGTGCCCGAGCCGTGCGCCGAGTAGCGCACCCGGCAGTCCGACCGCTCGCCCGGGTCGGCCAGGAAGGCCGAGACCCAGGTCAGGGGCGAGTTCCAGTTGATGGTCAGCTCGTTCGTGGCCCACGACTCGATGTGGTCGATGTAGCAGAACTGCGGCTTGCAGCCCCGCAGCAGGCGCTGCGCGAGCGGGTCCTGGATGCTGGAGTTCGGGCCGCCGGCCAGGGTGCCGCGCGGCGGGTTGGGCAGGGCGGGGTCGAGCTGGCGGGCGTACCAGCGGCTGTGCTGGTTCTTGGAGGCGACCTCGCCATAGCCGGTGACGTATGACTGGTTGAGCGCGTTGCGGCCCAGGATGTAGTCCATGCCCTCGCGTACGGCGGCCCGGTACTTCTCCTGGCCGGTCAGGTCGTACGCGATGGCCATCACGACCATGTTGTTGAGCACCAGGTTGTTCGAGCCCCAGTCGAAGTCCGGCGGATCGTAGGGCAGCCCGTACGGGTGCGCGCGCTGGATCGCCAGATACTTCTCCGCCCCTTCGACCACCGACTGCCGCACCCGCGCCCGGCCGGGCAGCGCGTTCGGCACGGTCGCCAGGTCCAGACGGCCGAGCTGGGCGGTGTTGCCCCAGTCGAAGCCGCGCTCGCGCCAGACGTCGCCGGTGTGGTGCGGCGAGGCCAGCACGAAGTCCCTGAACTCCCTCTCGCCCGTCGTGATGAACAGCTCCGCCGCCGCCCAGTAGAACTCGTCGCTCACGTCCGCGTCGTTGTAGGCGCCGCCGCCGTTGCCGTCGTTGGGGTCGGCGTAGCGCGCCGGCTCGGCCTTGGCGGCCGCCCACGCCCTGCGGGCCGCCTGGAGGTTCCTGGCCGCGAACGCGGCGTCGTAGGGGGCGAACAGCCGGGCCGCCTGCGCCGCCGTCGCGGCCAGGTTGAGCGTGGCGGCCGTGGACGTCGGGTGCAGCTCGCGAAGCTGCGGGTCCAGGTGCGGCAGCAGGGGGAGCCCGGTCCAGTTCTGGTCGTGGATCTTGTGGTGGGCCATGCCCGCGTACGGCTTGCCGTCCGGCACCTGCATGCTCAGCAGGAACTCCTGCTCCCAGCGGGCCTCGTCGAGGATGTCCGGCGTGCCGTTGCCGCTCTCGGGGATGTCGAGCTGCCGGTCCTTGAAGGCGGCCTTGTCCCGCTCGTACGTGGCCATGAGCTGGTGGACCGAGATGCCGCCGTTGACGACGTACTTGCCATGGTCGCCGGCGTCGTACCAGCCGCCCTTGACGTTCAGCGAGTAGTCGCAGACGCCCGGCTGGCACGGCACGCTCACGTCACCCTGGTTCGGCGCGACGCCGGCGTGGCCGGCCGGTCTGCCGTAGCCCGGCCTGAGGCTGTCGAGGATCTCGATGCCGCTGCGCTGGGTGTAGTAGAACTTCAGCGCGTCCACCGGAAGCCGGTCGTAGAGGTCGGCGGCGATGTCGAACGGCCTGCTCGTCTCGCCGTCCGCGCTCACCGTGTAGTCCTTGCCCGGCCGGCGGTAGGAGCCGAAGTCGAGCGTGTGCACGTTCTGGCCCGAGCTGGCGTCCACGCCTCTGGGGGTGGTCCGGCCGCTCGCGACCGTCTCCTTCGCGGCGTTCTTGAGCTCCCAGTCCACGGCCTCGGTCGCGGTCGTGACCACGGTGGCCTTCTTCGGCCCCGCGGGGAGGTAGCCGACCATGTTCACGCGCACGCGGGGGCCCGTGTCAGGCTCATAGACCTCGGGTTCGGCGCCGCCCTTGAGCGACACGTCGTCCATGCAGAACCTCCACGGCTCGGCGCTGCCGCCCAACTGGAAGACGACCTGGGCGTTCGGCAGCGACACGGGGGCGGTGAACGTGTAGGAGTAGCCGTTGCCCGAGACGCTCATCTCCGGTGCGGCCGACAGGTACTGGGTCCAGGGGTCCACGGGGAGCTGGATCAGGGCCCTGCCGACCTTGGCCGGGGTCGCGGCGGCGAAGAACCTGTAGGCGTAGCTTTCGCCCTCCACCAGGGGGAGGTTGTCCTGGCCGATGATGACGTCCCAGGGGTTGGTGGTGCCGCCCGGGATGTCGGCGCAGAGCCGGCCGTCGTCCACGGCGAGGGTCAGGTTGGCGGTGCCCCACCAGGGGGCGGTGCCGGCGTCGAAGGTGCCGTTCACGATCTGCTCGGGTCCCTCGTCGGCGGCCTGGGCGGCCGTGGCGGGGAACAGGGCGACCATGGTGAGGAGGGCCAGTAAGGCGGCCCGGCGTCGGGTCATGGAGGTCCTTAGGGGGTGGGAGCGCTCCCAATGGAGCGATCCCGATCCTCCTTGCCCATTGCCGCCCCGTCAACGGCCCCGCACCATCCGCTTCGGAAGACCGTGAAACTTTCACGCACTCCGGTCGGGAGCCCACTCCGGGTCACGGCCGGCCATCGCCAGCAACCGGTCGAGCTCCGTCGCGCCGGGGCCGACCGCCACGGCCTCGGCGAAGATGCCCCGCTGCCTGCCCGTCGGCGTCATCTGCGCGGCGAAGCCCAGCAGCGCCTTCACCGTCTCCGGCTCGGCCTGGAAGGGCGCGCCCGTGGCCCTGGCCAGATCCCAGCCGTGGACGACCAGGTCGAACAGCGCCATCGTGGCCACCGCGCGCATCGGCAGCCCCATGCCGGGGCTTTCGCCCTCCCACGCCTGCTCGGGCTCCCACGCGGCCAGCATCCGCCGCACCCGCTCGGGGAAGTCGCCCGCGTATTCGCGCTGCTCCACCATCGGGCCCTTGGCCGCCAGCGACGCGAACAGGTCCGCCACCCACTCCAGGTGGTTGATCAGCGCCTTGACGTCGAACTCGGCGCAGGGCGTGCGCAGCCCGAACTGCTCTTCGCGCACTCCGGCGACCACCGCCGCCGTACGCCCGGCGGCCTGCGTCATCATGTCATGCATGGGTCACGAGCTTGCCGGAGACGCCGGGCGGAGTCTTGTAGAAACGCGCCAGCGGGGCTGGATCGATCCCGTGCGCGCGAGTTTCGACCACCGCCGGCACACGGTCGCGCCGGAGCTGGCCCCGTTCGCCGAGCACTTCTGGATCAGCTCGTGGGACCTGGCGGAGCCGTTCACGCAGAGGCTGATCTCCCACCCCATCGTGAACCTGACCGTCACCGAGGAGTTCGCCAGGATCGCCGGCGTGATCCCGGGAGAGTTCTCCTGCACGCTGGAGGGCCGCGGGCGGGTGGTGGGGCTGCGGTTCAGGCCGGGCGGCTTCCGCCCGTTCACGGACGGCCCCGTGTCGGCGCTGACCGGCCGTTTCGTGTCCCTGCCCGACATGTTCGGCACGGCGGGCGCCACCCTGTGGCGGCAGGTCCAGGCGGCGCCGGACGAGGAGGCCATGCGCCTGGTCGAGGCGTTCCTCCTCGACCGGCGGCCGGCGCCCGACCCGCTGATCGACGAGGCCGCCGCGCTGGTGGCCGCGGTGGAGGCCGACCAGACGCTCACCAGGGTGGGGCGGCTCGCCGCCGTGGCCGGCACGTCCGTGCGCTCGCTCCAGCGCCTGTTCCAGGAATACGTCGGGGTCGGCCCGAAATGGGTCATCCGCCGTTTCCGCCTGCACGAGGCCGCGGAGCGCGTACGAGACGGCCTCGACCTGGCGGAGCTGGCGACCGAGCTCGGCTATGCCGACCAGGCCCACCTCACCCGCGACTTCGCCGCCGTGGTGGGCCTGCCGCCCGCCGCCTATCAGCGCTTCGTCGCGCCGTGACCGAGCTTGGCGAAGAAGGCCGTGATGTCGGCCGCCAGCGGGCCGGGGGCGGCCATCGCGAGCATGTGGCTGGGGTGGTCGAGGTCCTGCCAGTGGACCACGTCGTTCCCGCGCTCGGCGATCCGCCGGAACACCGGGGACCCGCCGTGTGACACGCCCGTCGGCACGGCGCTCTGGTCGATCGGCATGCCGGCGGCGCCGTCGTAGTAGGTCCACGACGATGAGCCGCCCGTGTTGGTCAGCCAGTACAGGCTCGCGTTCGTGAGCACGAGATCACGGTCGATGGGCTCGCTCCCGGGCTGCCAGCCGTCGAACTCCTTGAACCTCTCCACGAGGTAGGCGAGCTGCGCCACCGGCGAGTCCGCCCAGCCGAAGCCGAGCGTCTGGGGCCTGGCCGCCAGATAGGGCGCATAGCCGCTCCCGCCCGTGCCGCTCAGCATCTCGGAGACCCACGACAGGCTCTCCTTCTCCTCCTCCGTCAGGCCCTCGAGCTCGGCCGGGTCGCCGGTGGGCAGGCCGATGCCGCCCGTGATGTGCACGCCGACGACGTTGTCCGGGAACAGGGCGCCGAGCTGGGGAGAGACGAGGGCGCCGGCGTCGTTGCCGTGCGCGCCGTAGCGCTCGTAGCCGAGCCGGTCCATCAGCTCCGCCCAGGTGCGGGCGACCCGCTCGGCACTCCACGGACGCTCGTCGGCGGGTTCGGGAAAGGCCGAGAAGCCGAATCCGGGCAGGGAGGGCGCCACCACGTGGAAGTGCTCCGACAGCGGGCCCAGCAGGTCGGCGAACTCGGCGATCGAGTTCGGCCAGCTATGCGTGATGATCAGCGGCAGCGCGTCCTCCTTGGCGGAGCGCACGTGGAAGAAGTGCACGACCTGGCCGTCGATCTCGGTGGTGAACTGCGGGAACTCGTTGAACCTGGCCTCGAAGGCGCGCCAGTCGTAGCCGTCGGCCCAGTACGCCACCAGGTCCCGCAGATACGACACCGGCACCCCTCGGCTCCACTCGGCGCCGGGCAGTCGCCTGGGCCAGCGCGTACCCGTCAGGCGGGTGCGCAGATCGTCCAGATCGGCCTGGGGGATCTCGATGCGGAAAGGCTTGATCACGGAAACCTCCATGTGCGGTCAGCGGCAACGAGCTCGACACTAGGAGGCAAAGCGGAAAGGTTCGTTCCGCGATGGCCGGAGGCTCTACGCGCCCGTCCTGCCGAGGCCGATCGCGGGCAGGATGGCCTGGTCGACGATGGCCGCCAGGTCGGCGTCGTCGGGTGGGACGGCGGCGTCGATCATGCGCTTGGTGACCAGGGCCTCGCCGATGTCGGCCACGACCGGGGTGAGCAACTCGGCGCGGAAATGGCCGCGTTCGGCGTAGTGGCTCAGGATGGTGCTGGTGAACGTGCCGCCGCGCTCGGCGAAGACCCGCTCGAACAGCGCCTCGGAGATCTCCGGGGTGCGCCGGGGGTCGGTGAGGATGGCCGCGACGGCGCGGCCGGCCGGGCTGAGCATCCAGTCCACCATGAGCCGGAGGGCGCGGATCAGGTCGCCGCGCAGGTCGTCGGCACCGGGCGTCGGCTCCTCGACCGGATGCAGGGCGTGGAGCGCGTCCAGCAGCACCTCGACGGGGTCGGACCAGCGGCGGTAGAGCGTGGTGCGGGGCGTCGCCGCCCGCTTGCCGATGCCGTCCATGGTCAGCCGGCCCACGCCGACTTCGGCCACTTCTTCCAGGACCGCCGTGTGGATGGCGTTGATGAGCTCTTCGCCACGCCGCCGGGTCCGCGCGCTGTGATCGCCCATCCTCGCTCCCGCTTGCTCAGGTACGCGGCTGTAGCTTACCGTTGGGCTCATTAGCTACAGTTCGTGTATCTAATTTCCTTGGGAGAGTCATGTCCTTAGCCCCGCCCGCCCCCGTCCAGCCCCGGGGAGCCGTGCCGCTCACTCATCGCGCGCTCGCCCCCGACCTCGCGCGCGGCCTCATGCTGCTGCTCATCGCCGTCGCCCACGCGCACATGTACCTGTCCGGCCACCAGACCGGCTTCCGCGGCTACGCCCTCGACGGCGGCCTCGTCGACCGGCTGGTCGCCGGGGTCCAGATCCTGCTGGTCGACGGGCGGGCGCTCCCCATGTTCGCCGCCCTGTTCGGCTACGGCCTCGCCCAGCTCGCGGGCCGGCAGCTCGCCGCGGGCAAGAGCTGGCCCGAGACGCGGCGGGTGCTGCGACGCCGGAGCCTATGGTTGCTGGCCTTCGGGTTCTGCCACGCGCTGCTGCTGTTCTTCGGCGACATCCTGGGCGCGTACGGGCTGGTGGGGCTCGTCCTCATCGGGTTCGTCCGGCGCCAGGACCGGGCCCTGCTGTGGGCCGCCGGGGTCGGGCTGGCCCTGCACGTCGTCATCCTCGCCGCGTTCGGGCTGCTCACCGTCTCCGCTCCCAAGGGCGACACGCCCGCCGCCATGGCGGACCCGGTCGAGGCGCTGATGATGAGGCTGATCGGCTGGGTGGGGATGACGCCCACGTACTTCGCGGTCGGCGTCGTGTCGGCCTTCCTGCTCGGCATCTGGGCGGCCCGCCGGCGGCTGCTCGAGGAGCCGGCCGCCCATCGGGCGCTGCTCTCCCGGGTCGCGGTGGTGGGCGTGAGCGTGGCGGTCGCCGGCGGGGTGCCGTTGACGCTGGTGGACACGGGGGCCTGGGCGCCCTCGACGGCCGTCGCCGTGGCCGTGTACGTGCTGCACAGCCTGACCGGCATCGCCGGTGGCCTCGCGTATGCGGCCGTCATCGGTCTCGCCGTGAGCCGGACGCGGCGCGGGACCCCGGGGCCGGTGGTCTCCGCCCTGGTGGCGTGCGGGCAGTGGTCGCTGACCTGCTACCTGCTGCAGTCGGTGATCTTCGTGGCGGTGTTCGCGCCGTACGCGGGCGGTCTCGGCTCGAAGGTGGGCGACGCCGCCGCCTCGGGCATCGCCGTGGCCGCCTGGCTGGCCACCGTGGCGCTGGCCACGGCCTTCCGCGGACGGCGGGGCCCGGCCGAGACCGTGCTGCGCCGGCTGACGTACGGTGCATGACCTCGCGCGGGCCCTCTAGGGGGAAGCACAGCCCGGCTGCCGCTCAGCGGCGCACGTGCCCGAGCCGCCGGGTGATCTCTTCCGCTCTGCGGTGGTCGTAGGGGACCGACAGGCGGTCCGCGGCGGCCACGGCCCGCTCCGCCTCCTTCTGTGCCGCCCGGTCCTTGCCCGCCACCGCCAGGGCCAGGGCCCGGGCCCAGCCGATTCGGGCCGCCGCGCCCGGGTTGCGGGCCGCGTACCTGGTCAGATGGGTGGTGAGCCGGCGCGCGGTGGCCCGGTCCGGACGGGGGTCCAGCGCCCAGAGCAGCTCGGCGAGCCCGGCCCAGCACTCGATCATGCCGGGCTGCGCCGACGGCAGCAGGGCCCCGAGCGCCAGAGCCCGCGCGAGCGCCTCCCGGGGCGGGAGCGCGCCGGCGCTCTGAGACGGTGCGGCGAGGTCGAGGCGGGCGGAGGCGGTCAGCAGGCGCATGTCCTGGGTGATCCGCATGACGCGCCCGTCGCGCAACCCCAGCTCCCGCTCGTACGCGATGCGCCGGTCGGTCGAGGCGCGGGCCGCCGCCACCACCTCCCGGATCCGCTCCGGCGCCACCCCGTCCACCCGCAGCAGCGCCTCGGCCCGCCCCGTCAGGCACCAGTAGCGGCCGATGTCGTCCCCGCCCACGCGCTTGACCGACAGCTCCTCCGTGTGCGCGAACAACTGCGCCGCCTCCTCGAAGTCGCCCTGCCACAGCGCGGTCTCGGCCAGCATGCCCACGCAGTTCTCGGCCATCCGCGGGTCGAGCGTCCTGGCCCGGCCCTCGGTGAACGAGCCGCGGGCGGAGCGGAACGCGCCCGAATGGAGCTGGTCGAGGCCGCGCGCCAGCCGGGCGCGGTTGGCGGCGTCGGTGGGGTGGCCGATGGCGGCCAGGGCACGGTCGGCGAGTGTGCCGTAGCGGGCGGCCAGGCCGTGGCGGCCGGCCATGCGGGCGATCGTGGCGAAGTTCGCGTACGCCTCGGCTCTCAGCGCGGGGTCGTCCGCCCGCTCGGCGGCGTTGAGCTGGCGGAGCGAGGCGGCCAGCATCGTGGGCAGGTCCTGCCGGTGGTAGGCGAGCCTGGCCAGCAACGTCAGCGCCTGCGCGGCCTCGGGCCCGGCCGGGTCGGTGCCGGTGAGCGGGAGCAGCCGCCGTATGGCCTGCCGCACCGCGCCTCCCGCCATGGCGGCGACCCGGCCGGCCGCGGAGCCCGGCAGCGGCTCGCCCAGCGCGGCGAGCGCCTGGCGGGCCAGACGGTCGGCCTCACGTTCCCGCGCGAGCTGGTACGCGCTCACCCCGGCCATCCGGAGCCAGCGCGCCCGCAGGTGCGGAGCCTGCGGCGTACGGGCGAGATGCCGCCGGACGATCACCCCCGACTCCTCGTAGAGGCGTAATCGCAGGCACAGGGTCCAGTAGTGGTCCAGGAAGGCCGGCTCGCCCGAGGCCGTCCAGGCCAGCCGGATGTTGTCCAGCTCCGCGCCGAGCACATGGGTGACCTCGGTGTCGGAGGCGTCATGCAGGGCTGGGGCGTGGCGGGCGAGCAGGCGGGCGAAGTGGGCGGCATGGCGGTGGCGGGCCGGGGAGCCGTCGGGACGGCGTGCGGCGGCGAGCTGCTGGATGAGGGGGTGGATGGTGTAGCGGCCCGACGGGGTGAGCTGGATCATGCTGTGGTCGACCAGGCGGACCAGCACCTCCGGCGTGGTCCTGGCCACCTCCAGGGCCGCGCGCAGCGTGCACCCGCCACGGAACACCGCCAGCGCCGCCAGCGCGTCCTGCCCGGCCGGGTCCAGCAGGTCCCACGACGTCTCGAAGACCGTGCGCATGCAGGCGTGCCGGGAGCGGGCGGCCGGGCCGGCGGCCGACAGCAGGCCGGGGTCCACGCCGAGGCGCTGCGCCAGGTCCGCGCACGGCACGGCGCGCAGCAGGCTGGCCGCCAGCTCGATGGCGAGCGGGAGCCCGCAGGTGGCGGCGCAGATCGCGGCCACCAGGGCGGCCTCGCGGTCAGGGTCGAACGCCGGTCGCGCCGCGAGCGCCCTGGCCGCGAACAGCGCTTCGGCGGCCGGTCCCGGCAGGCCCTCCACGGTGAGCGTCACCTGGCCGGGCAGGTCCAGCCGGCGCCGGCTGGTCGCCAGCACCCGCACGTCCGGGCCGGCGCGCAGGAGGTCGCCGATGACCGGGTCGAAGCCGGGGAGATGTTCGAGGTTGTCGAGGACGAGGAGGAGCGGGAGGCGGCGGGCGGCGAGGGCCGCCAGGAGGAGCTCCAGCGCGGGGCGCGACGGCGAGAGATCCACGCCCAGGCGGCGGGCCAGCGTCGTCACGGCCGCCTCCGGCCGCACTCCGGCGAACGACACGAACGCCGTCTCCCGGGAGGCGGGCCCTCGTGTCAGCGAGGAGGGCGGTGGCGGGGTGGCGGCGGCGATGGCCAGGCGCGTCTTGCCGACGCCGCCGGGTCCCATCAGCGTGACCAGGCGCTCGCGGGACAGCAGCGCGCGCAGGCGCCGCACGTCGGTGTCCCTGCCGATCAGCTCCGTGCCGGGAACGGGCAAGGGGGTGCGGCGGGCAGGCGGGGGCCGGGGCACGAGCTCCCGCCTGACGGCCAGGGTCTCCGGGGCGGGGGAGACGCCCAGCTCGCTCGCCAGCCGCCGCCGCAGGTCGTCGTAGCAGGTCAGCGCCGCGGCCCGGTTGCCGGCCCGAGCCAGGGAGGCCATCAGCAGCCGATGCGCCTCCTCGTCGTACGGGTCCAGCGCCGCCACGATGCGCGCCAGCCGGACGACCTGGTCGGTCCCGTCCGGCCCGGTCCGTACGAGGAGTCCGCGCAGCAGCAGCCGGACCCGCTGCCGCTCCGACTCCAGCCACCCGGCGAAGGCGGGGGCGTCGTCGAAGGAGACGCCGTCCAGGAAGTCCCCGCGCCACAGCCGCAGCGCCTCGGACACCGTCGGCGCCTGGGTGAGGTGCCGGTGGTCCACGAAGCAGCCGTCGCCGGCCAGGAAGCGCACGTGGTCGCGGGTGATGTCGAGCCATCCGCCCACCTCCCGGCGCAGCTCCGACAGCGCCAGGCGCAGGCTGCCCCTGGCGTTGACGTCGGGTCGTTCGCCCCACAGCAGCGCGGCCAGCTCACCCCGCGAGCGCGGCCCGGGGGTGGTGGCGAGGTAACAGAGCAGGGCGCGTGTCTTGGCGGAGCGGATGCCCACGGGCAGCCCGCCTACGGCCAGATCCGGCGCGCCGAGCAGCAGCAGGGTCAGCGAGTCTCCCATAACGCGTGAGGGTAGGCGCGACCCCCCTTGCCCGACTGTGTCAAACGTTACGTACGGCGTGTGCTCTGCACTACTGAGCTGCGCTCTAACGATGCGCTCACGATGGCCTACCCACTCTGATGCCGTGTTCGCGAAGGTCGCGACGCGAAAGGACATCAGGAGTAACCAGCATGCGCTCTCCCAAGCTGATCGCCGCACTCGCCCTCGCGGCGGGTCTGATCGCTCCCATGGCGGTGGCCGCGCTCCCCGCCGCCGCCTCCTCCATGGCCTCGTTCTGCCAGGTGGAGCTCTACGACATCGACAACCTCAACGTGGACGAGAGGGACGGAAAGGACGAGCTCCGCTTCCTGGTCGGCGGCAACCTGTTCCCCAACAACGGCTACTACAACATGCGCAACGGCGACGACGGCGACCCCGCCGACTTCGGCTTCCCGAGCACCGTGGTCAGCGACACCGGGAGCGTGTCGTTCGACCTGCGCGAGGTCACCCCGCCGGCCGTCGGCCGCGGTGACAGCCTGGGCACCGCGACCGTCTCCGGGTCCTCCGTGTGCGCCCCGCTCGCCGTCGGAGCCTCCACGACAGTGGTGGACTACGTCGACGGGACCGACGAGACCTTCTACTCCTACCGGGTCGAGCTCGAAGTGACCGGCCTGTAGACATATCGGATGAAGGCCCCGGCGCGGTGAGGCCGGGGCCTTCACCAATGCCCGATGTTCTGGCAGGGTTCGAGCGTGGTCCGCGCCCTCACCCTGGCCGGGCGCCCCGTGCACGAGGTGCTCGAACGCCAGGTCCCCAAGCTGGCCAGGCGGCTCGTGCGGGGCTTCGCCGAGCAGATCCCGCTCTACCGGCGGCTGCCGCGGGAGGAGCTCGACGGCGACATCACCGCCATCACCGAGCACAACCTGCGCCTGATCGCCCGCGTCTTCCGCGACCGCCGCCCGCCCGTCAGGGCCGACCTGGCGCCGCTGCGCGAGTCGGCGGCCCGGCGGGCCCAGGAGGGGGTGCCGCTCGAAGCCCTGCTCGCGGCCTACCACCTGGGTGCGCGCATGGTGGGGGAACGGTTGTTCGCGGACGCGGAGCCCGGCGACCTCGACGACGTGCTGGAGGCCAACCGGATCATCCTGCTGTACATGGAGTCCGCGACGGCCGCCGTGTGCACGGCGTACCTGGAGGAGCGCGAGAGCCTGCTCAGCCAGGAGCAGCACGCCATGCACGCCACCGTGGCCGCGCTGCTCGGCGGTGACCGGGCGGCGCTGGCCGGGGTCCGGCCGGCGCCGCGCTACCTGGTCCTGGCCGTCGCGGCCGGGCGGCATCCCGACGAGGACGGGCCGGGCGGGGCGATCGCCGGCCGCCGCAAGCTGCGCCGGATCAGGACCGCGCTCCAGCGGCACGCGGCCGAGCCGGTGCTGCCCGCGCTCGACACCTCCGGCGGGCTCGTCCTCGTGCCGCTCCAGGGTGACGAGCCCGTGGCGGGCGAGCTGGCACGGGCGGCCGGGGAGGCGGCGGGCGCGCCCGTGTGGCTGGCGGTCGAGTGCGCGCCGCCGCACGAGGTGCCGGCGGCGGCGCGGCTGGCCGAGGAGGTCCTCGACGTCGTACGCATCTTCGACCGCCCACCGGGCGCCTACCGCCTGGCCGACGTGCTGCTCGAATACCAGCTCACCAGGTCCAGCGAGGCCACCGCCGCCCTGGCCGGCCTGCTGGACCCGCTGCTCGACAACCCCGACCTGCTCAGGACGCTCAAGGCGTACCTGGAGACGGGCCTCGACCGGCGGCGTACGGCGGAGCTGCTCCACGTGCACCCGAACACCGTCGACTACCGCCTGCGCAGGGCCGTCAGCCTGACCGGGCTCGACCCGGTGGACCCCGCTCACCTCCAGCGCATCGGGGCCGCGCTGGCCGCGCGCCGCCTCACAGGACCCCGCTGACCGCCCCGCTGGCCGCCCCGGTGACCGCGGCCGTCACGGCGGTGGCGAAGCCCCGCATGCCGAGCGCGTTCGGGTGGAAGGGCGCGGCGGGGGCGGCGGGGACGTACGGCTCGATCCACCGCACTCCGGGCGAGGTGCACGGGTCGTGGCCGACGCTCGGGGTCTGCAGGTCGATGAAGCCCACGCCGGCCCCGGCGGCCTGCTCGGCCAGCATCTGGTTGAAGTACAGGAGCGTGGCCCTGATGTAGTTCGCGTCCGCCCGGATGATCGGGACGCGCGGGTAGCAGCCGTTGGGGCGGGCGTAGGTCGCGTAGCCCACCACGAAGATCCGGGCCTGAGGGGCGCGGGCGCGGATGTCGGAGACCAGGGTGGTCAGCCGGGGCCGCAGCGCGTCGGTCCTGACCCGCCAGGTGTCCTGGCCGTTGTCCATGTAGTCGTCGTTGCAGGCGTCGCCGATGGGCGGGGGCAGGAGGTTCAGGCAGTCCTCGATGAAGTCGGTCAAGCCGACGTCGTTGGCGCCGATCTGCACCGTGACCAGCGTCGTGGCCGGGGTGAGCGCGTCGAGCTGGGGCGGCACGTCGCCGAGTTCGGTGCTTTGCGGCTGGTACATGTCCGTGGTCTTCGCGCCGGAGCAGGTGACGTCACGGAACCCGCTCGCGCCGATGGCCTGGGCCGTCAGGTGGGCGTAGTTGCGGTCGGAGCGCAGGCAGCCGTAGTCGGGGCCGATCTGGTTCGGCACGAGCGGTCCCGCGGCGGCCGAGTCGCCGAGCGCCACGTACACCTCGGCCTGGGCGGCGTGCGCCGGGGGAGCCAGGCTCGATGTGAGCAGGAGGGCGGCGAGCAGGGTGAGGGTGCGTCGGACCATGAGGACTCCTTCGGGCAGGCGGGGTGGGGGTGCGGAATCCGTGGCCGGTTCAGCGGCGGAAGGGGCCGGTCACCTCGTACGTGATGCCTCCGGTGCCCGCGGCCTCGCCGCTGGAGCCGCGCTGGGAGGAGAAGTAGAGCCGCGTGCCGTCGGGCGAGAACGCGGGCCCGGTGATCTCCGAGCCGCCCTGGCCGTCGAGCCGCATGACGGGGGCGACCACGCCGTCGGGCGTGATGATGTTGATCTCCATGTTGCCGCCGTCCTCGGCCACGTAGAGATCGCCGGACGGACGGCCGGTGATGTTGTCGACGCCGTCGAGCGTGCCCGTGCCGTCGTAGATCGCGGTCACGGTCTGGCGGGCGGTGTCGTACGCCCAGACCTTGCGGTCGCCCTTCGCGGTGAAGTAGCAGACGCCGGCGGCGTAGTGGCAGCCCTCGCCGCCGTTGAAGTGCCGGGCCGCCGAGACCTGGTGCCGGGTCTGGCGGGCCAGCACGCCGGGCGACGGGTCGGGGACCTGACGCCACTCGACGCTGTCGCCGGCCAGGCCGCACAGCACGTCGAGCCGGCCGCTGGACAGGTCGCCCCAGGTGGCGGGCGTGAAGCGGTAGAGGCAGCCGTCGGTCTCGTCCTCGGTGAGGTAGACGACCCGGTGGTCGGGGTCGCAGGCGGCGGCCTCGTGCTTGAAGCGGCCCATGGCGGGGCGCGACCGGGCCTCGCCGCCGTACGGGTCGGTCTCGTACACCCGGCCGCGGAAGATCTCCTCGCACGACAGCCAGGTGTTCCAGGGGGTGGCGCCGCCGGCGCAGTTGAGGTTGGTGCCGCTGAGGATCCGGTAGGCCCGCTCGATCGAGCCGTCGGCCCTGAACTTGATCGCCGACGCCCCGCCGATCAGCGGCACCTCGGAGTTGGACACGTAGATCCAGCCGGTGCCGTCGGCGAAACAGGCGCCGCCGTCGGGGGCCGGATGCCAGAGTGTGCCGCCGACGACGCGGCCCGTCCTGGCCACGACGCGGCCGGTGAAGCCCGCGGGTAACGCCATGCCGTTCGCGTCGGGCACCCCGAGCGGCCCGTACGGGCTCGTCCCGGCCCGGACCGAGGAGATCGCCTCGTGCCACACCGCCCCCGAGAACGCCACCGCTGCGGACACGGCTGTGATGAAGGTACGGCGGCGCATGGCGGCTCTCCCCTGCTCGCAGTTCGATTCGCAAGCAAACGATGAGCCATGCTCGTCATTCTGTGAACTGGACGGGAGAGTAAATGTCAGCGGTCAAATCTGTGACGGTTCACAAACCCGGGGAGCCAGGCCGCCACATCGGCCAGACCATCGCCCCGTCCGGCAGCGTGAACGGCGCCAGCCCCTGGTATCCGTGCCGCGCGTACAGGTCGCGGTTGCGCGGGTCGCTGGCCTCCAGGTAGGCGGGCAGCCCGTTCAGCCGGGCGTGGTGGTGCCGCAGCAGCGCCGTGCCGAGCCCCTGGTTCTGCCGGTCGGGATGCACCGCCAGAAAGGCCAGATGATGGTACGGCGCCGCCGGCAGGTGCCGGTCGGACAACTCGTCGAGCGCACGGAAGCGATCCACCCACTCACCCGTGGCCTCGGCCAGCCGGCGGTCGTAGTCGCGCGGCGGCGGCAGCGGCGAGACGTGCGGGAACCAGACCGCGACCGCGGGGCCGTCGTCGATCAGGTGGACCTCGCCGTGCTCGATGGCGTGCTCGACGAAGATGCGGATGTTGGCCGTCATCACCTTGTGCCGCTCGCGGCGGTCGGGCACGAGGTAGAACGCGGACCTCAGCCCGGCGAACGCGGTCGCGACGAGCTCCGCGGCCTGCTCCGCGTCCTCGGCCGTCGCGTGGCGGACGGCCGGCCTCATCGTGAAGGTCTCTCCCATGGCCCAGGTCTCCTCTCATTCGTCATGCGGTGTCCTGGGCGGGGGCCGATTGGGCGCCCATCCCGACAAGAGCGTAAATCGCGGGCTGCCCGGCCCGCAGCACAAGCGCCCGTACCACCCCGAGCAGGGCGGCGGCGCCGTAGACCGCGGGCAGCAGCCAGGCGAGCGGGTCGCCCTCCGGCACGCCGAGCAGGGCCGGGAAGTTGACCAGCGCCAGCCACACCATCACGGCCGGCGCGAGCAGGGCCGGCACGG
The DNA here is from genome assembly GCF_040654715.1 of Nonomuraea sp. NPDC050643. NCBI lineage: Bacteria > Bacillati > Actinomycetota > Actinomycetes > Streptosporangiales > Streptosporangiaceae > Nonomuraea > Nonomuraea sp. NPDC050643. The sequence goes on from NZ_JBFAIM010000003.1 coordinate 130,782, forward strand.
GGGCGATCACCCGCCGGTAAGAGCTGACGTGCCCCTTACACGGTTGAGAGATCCACTTGTTCTGACCAGGGGTATCGGTGCGCGGGAGCACAACCAGGAGGCACCGAATTGGCGAACTTTCCCATTGTTGTCGGTATAAATCGCTCGCAGGATGGGTCCCTTGCGGTCGCGGTGGGCGATTCGGGCATGTACAGCCTGCAGAAGGAGCGCGTCAGCCGCCGCAGGCACCATTGGGGGCGCCTGGGCGACCTGCCCGACCTGTACCTGCCCGCCATGCCGCTGCTCAAGGAGCCGGTGGACCTGGTCGTCGAGGGCTACTCGGCGGACACCGAGATCGAGCACTCCGGCGCGTACCAGGAGGAGGTGCGCGAGACGCTCGGCCTGAAGGACGGCGCGCCCATCCTGCTCGTCTCCCACCACCTCTCGCACCTCTACAGCGCCTTCCCGCCCTCGCCGTTCGAGCGGGCGGCGGGAATGGTGATCGGCACGCAGGGGAGCCGGGTCAGGGACTTCACCGAGCGGGTCGAGCTGCCGCCGGGTACGGACGGCGACCTGCTGGAGGTCGGCTCGTTCTACCACTGCACGCGCGAGGGGATCGAGTGCCTGGCCAAGCAGCTCTGGGACGGCGACTGGGACCGGCCGGCCGGGCTCGGCTGCTTCTCCGCCCAGCTCACGAGAATGCTCTGGCCGGAGAGCGAGGGCGACGAGGGCAAGGTGATGGGGCTGGCGCCGTTCGGCGACCCGGACGCGCTGGGCCTGCCCGACCTCGACGTACGCGGGCACGAGGTGCACATCCCCGACGCCTGGACTGAGGTGTTCGGCCGCCGCGACGCCTTCCGCTACGAGCCCGGCGGCGGGGCGTTCCGCCGGGCGGCGAACCTGGCCGCCGCCGGCCAGCGCGCCTTCGAGCGGGCCCTGGCCCGCCTGGCCGCGTGGCTGCACGACAGGACCGGCCTGGACGCGCTGGTGTTCGCCGGCGGCACCGCGCTGAACTGCTCGGCCAACGGCATGCTGCTGCGCGAGTCCCCGTTCCGTGAGGTGTTCATCCCGCCCAGCCCGCACGACGGCGGCACCGCCGTGGGCTGCGCCCTGTACGGGCTCATCGCCTGCCTGGGTGTGGACAGCCGCTTCCGCTGGACGGACGACTTCCTGGGCCCCGAGCCCGACGAGAGCGCGATCGAGGCCGCCGTGCGGAGCCTGCCCGACGGCCTGTACGCCGAACGGCCGGACGACCTGGTGGGCGAGCTGACGGCGCTGCTGGAGAGCGGCCGTGTGGTGGGGTTGCACCAGGGCCGCAGCGAGTCGGGGCCGAGGGCGCACGGCAACCGCGCCATCCTCGCCGACCCGCGCGACGGCGACCTCCAGGACTACATCAACTTCGAGGTCAAGGGCCGCGAGTGGTTCCGTCCCTTGGCGCCGCTGGTGCTGGCCGACCACGCCGAGCGGATCTTCGAGGTGGACGGGCCCACCCCGCTCCCGCAGTACGCCGCCGTCGTCCGCCCCGAGTTCCGCGACCTGCTGCCGGGGATCACGCACGTGGACGGCACGGCCAGGCCGCAGACGGCCGACCCGGTCGCCACGCCGTTCCTGCACGCCCTGCTGACCAGGTGGCACGAGCGCACGGGCGTCCCCGTGCTGATCAACACCTCCCTCCACGGCCCCGGAGAGCCGCTGACCGAGACGCCGGAGCACTCGATCGAGACCCTGCGTACGACCGGGATGCACGCTCTGGCGATGCCGCCGTACCTGATCCGCAAGCGTGACGAGCCGGCCCTGCCTGGGGCGTAACCGCGCAGGGCGACACGAAATACCAGGTCAGGGTGGGTCTTGGGATTGCCGGTCCGCTCCCGATACGGTCGGTGGCATGCGCGTCTGCCGAGCCGGGTCCGTGGTGCTGGCCACGCTGGCGCTGTCCACCGCGTGCGGGGGCGGCGCCGTGCCCGCCGTGCGCGAGGCGGCGCTGCCCGCCTCGCCCTCCGCCACCGCCTCGCCCGCCGCGGGCCCGCTGGCCGGCAAGGTCGTGGTGCTCGACCCGGGGCACAACGGCGGCAACGCCGCGCACCCGGAGGAGATCAACCGCCAGGTCGACATCATCAACGGCCGCAAGGCGTGCAACACGACCGGCACCGAGACCGACGACGGCTACCCGGAGCACGCCTTCACCTGGGACGTCGCCGGCAGGCTCAAGCCGATGCTGGAGACGATGGGCGCCAAGGTCGTGCTCACCCGGCCCAACGACAAGGGCGTGGGCCCCTGCGTCACCGAGCGGGCCGCCATCGGCAACGAGGCCAGGGCCGACGCGGTCGTCTCCATCCACGGCGACGGCGCCGCGCCGAGCGGGCACGGGTTCCACGTGATCATGCCCGGGTTGCTGCCCGGCCACAACGACGACGTGGTCAGGCCGTCGCGCGTGCTCGGGCGGACCATCCGCGACGCCTACCGCGCCGGCACCGGCCTGCCCTACGCGAACTACATCGCGAAGAACGGCCTGGAGACCCGGACCGACCTGGGCGGGCTCAACCTGTCGAAGCGGCCGGCGATCTTCATCGAGTGCGGCAACATGCGCAACCCCGGCGACGCCGCCAAGATGTCCGACGCCGCCTTCCGCAAGCGCATGGCCGCCGCCCTGGCCAACGGCATCAAGCGGTATCTGACGTAGCGTACGCGCGCAGGAACGCCGCGACCGCCGCCTTCGACAGGCGTTCGAGGTCGGCCTCGGTGTAGTGGTCGCCGCCGCCCGAGAACATGACCTTGTTCACCGGGATCCACAGCAGCAGGCCCACGAAGTGCTCGGCGGCGAGCCGAGGGTCGTCGGCGCGCAGCAGCCCGCGTTCGGTGAGCCGTTCGAAGGCCGTGGCCATGGTCGTGAGCGAGCGTTCGAAGCCCTGCTCGTACCAGGTGCGGCCGAGGTCGGGGAAGCGGTCGGCCTCGGCGATCACCAGCCGGCGCAGCCGTAGCAGGTCGGGCCGCATGAGCGCGTCGAGGAAGCGGCGGGCCAGCTCGCCGAGGTCCTTCTCCAGGTCCGCGCTGTCGTCGAGGGTGGCCGTGATCATCTTGGCCAGCTCCTCCACTTGGCCGGTGGTGTCCATGATGATGCTGGTGAAGAGCTGTTCCTTGTCGGTGAAGTGCTTGTAGACCGTCTGCTTCGACACCGAGGCCAGCGACGCCACCTCGTCCATGCTGGCGCCCACGTAGCCGTTGCGCAGGAACACCGGCCGCGCCGCCTCCAGGATCTGCCTGCGCTTTCGTGCCGTCCGGCCGTCCTCGTCCGCTGCCATGCCCGCGCCTCTCTGCCGTCGTCGACCACACAGTACTAGACAGTTCCGTACTCGAATGAGTACTGTACCGTCTAGTTCCGGCAACGAACAGGGGAAGAAACTGTCATGAGTGATCTTCAGAAGCAGGTTCAGGAAGCCGCCGACAGGCTCGTCGAATCGGGTGCGGAGCGCGGGCTGCAGGTGGCCGTCTACCGCGACGGCGTCCAGATCGTGGACGTGGTCGCGGGCGTGGCCGACCCGGAGGCCGGGCGGCCCGTGACGCCTGACACGCCCTTCTACAACTTCTCGATCGGCAAGGGCGCCACCGCGACCGTCGCGCACGTGCTGGCCGAGCGGGGGCTGTTCGGCTATGACACGCCGGTGGCCGAGCTGTGGCCGGAGTTCGCGCGGCACGGCAAGCAGGGCGTCACCGTACGGCATGTGCTCTCGCACACGGCCGGCGTGCCCGGCGTGCCGCTGGACACCACACCTGAAGACGTGTGCGACTGGGGCAGGATGGTCGCCGCGCTGGAGGACGCCGAGTTGTGGTGGGAGCCGGGCACCAAGGTCGGCTACCACGCCTACACGTTCGGGTTCCTGGTCGGCGAGATCGTCCGCCGCGCCACCGGCAAGCCGATCTCACAGGTGCTGAAGGAGGACGTGGCGGGGCCGCTGGGCGTGGCCGACGAGCTCTACTTCGGGATGCCGGAGCGGGAGCACGCCCGGCTGGCCAGGCTGGAGGACGCGCCGATGGACATGTCGGCGTTCGGGGAGATGCCGGCGGACCTGCCGATGTTCAAGGCGGGGCCGATGACGCTGATGCCGGGCGCGGACCTGGGCAGCCGGCCCGACTATCTGTCGGCCGACATCCCCGCCGGCGGCAAGACCTCGGCCAGGGCCATCGCGCGGATGTACGCGGCGCTGCTCGGCGAGGTGGACGGGACACGGCTGATCTCGGCCGAGCGGCTGCGCGAGGTCACGGCCGTGGTGTCGAGCGGCATCGACGAGGTGTTCGGCATGCCGTCGGCCTGGGGCCTCGGCTACGGCATCGGCGGCCCGGCCTCCACCGCCGAGGCGAGCCCCACGGTGTTCGGGGTGCCCGGCGCAGGCGGCAGCGCGGCCTGGGCCGACACCGCGACCGGGACCGCGTTCGCCCTGACCAAGAACCGCCTCACCAACGACTTCAACGCCGCCGCGCTGCTCGGAGACCTTGTCTCCCGGCCCTGAACCGGGCCGGGCGCCGGAGAGGATCCGCGCCCTCTTCGACCGAAGGACCGCGCCGCCCTGGCGGTCCTCCGGGGAAGCGGGTCAGCCGTCGCGGCAGAGGGGTTTGCCGCCGACGACGCAGGCGATCTCGTCGAGTTGGCAGCTCAGTAGGGTGCCGTTCATGCCCAAGACGAGCACGAGGTCGCGCCGGGGCGGGTGCGCCAGCATGACTCTGCCGACGACACCATTGTCCAAGATCACGGTCGGGCGGCCTGCCGCATCGTCCATGCCCTCGTGACTCCTCTCAGGTCCGGAACGAGCCCCGCGCCGGACCCGTCCCCACCAGGATGCACAGGGTCATGCCCCGAGCGCATCGGTCATGCGGTTCTATTTCTCCTTCACCCGCGGATGGAATGCCGGTCCGCGGCCCGCGCAGGTCGCCCAGCAGCAGGTCCGGAGCTTCTATCGCGGCAAAATGACCGCCACGGTCGAAGTCTGTCCAATGTACGACATTGTTCGCTTTTTCCCCACGCCGCCACCCCGCGCGTCCCTCTCGGTCATGTGATGACCGGCGGGCATCCCGTTTCAGGGGCGCGAGCCGCGTGATCTGGTGGAAAGCGGGAGGGTGCTGACCGTTCATGTAACAGAACTGGCTATTGTTACGTAAGTTACACCAGCGTCATAAGTTCCCCGGCATCCTTCTTTCTCATGACGAATCAGACTTTGGCTCCGCCGCAGCAGGACACCCCAGACCTCCCGGAGGAGAAGAGCCGGGGCAGCGTGCTGGAGATCCTCGAAAAGGTCGGCACGGTGGCGGTGCCCATCGCCATCGCCGTGTACGCCCTGCTCTACATCGGCTTCGAGAGCGTTTACGACACGTTCGGCGTCACCCCCGACCAGGCCGGCATCAGCCAGGCCACGATCTTCGGGCACCTCATCAGCACGCTGGTGCTGCTCCTCCTGGCGCTCCTGCCCGTGCTCGGGCTGGCCATCGGCATCGGCTGGCTGGTCAACGGGATCACCAGGGGCGGCGCGGCGCGGGCCCTGCGCTGGGCCAGGGAGAAGCCGTGGCTGGCGGCGGCCGTGGGGGCCGCGCTGTCCGGAGTGGCCTACTGGGGCCTGCTCGGCGTTCTCGGCATCACCGGCACGCCGGTGGTGATCACGGTCGCGGTCATCGGGGTGTTCTGCCTGCTGGTGCCGTTCCGGCTGCTCAGGGCGCGGCCGACGGGGCGGGCCGCCATGCGGGTGCTCACGGGCTCGCTCGTCGGGATGGGGCTCGGGTTCGTCCTCGTCGGGTGGATGACGCAGGCCGCCGAGGACGTGCACGACAACGGCATGGGCAGCCTGGTGCTGGAGCTCACCGGCTTCCAGAACCAGTGGGCGGAGGTCAGCGACGGCGATGGCAAGGCCGTGTCCAAGGACGACCGGTGGCTGGTGCTCGGCCAGGACGGCGGCTCGTACGTGTTCTACGACTGCGGCCGGACCGAGACCGTCGTCCGGCCCATCGAGGCGACCATCCTGACCAAGATCGAGCTCGACCCCGACTTCTCGGACAGCGAACCGTGTGGTTATGCCGTGAAGTGACGATTCCTACTGGCGAGTAGGATGGCCGCATCCGGTGAAGGAGACGGCCCCCGTGACCGAGCTAGAACGCGTTCCGCCCGGCGTCGACCCTGCGGTTCCGAGCTCTGCCCGCGTCTACGACTACCTGCTCGGTGGCAAGGACCACGTGGCCGTGGACCGGGCGGTGGCCGAGAAGCTCCTCGCCGTCGCCCCCGACGCCCGCCGGGTGGCCAGGGCCAACCGCCGTTTCCAGGTCGAGGTCGTCCGCCACCTGGCCGAGCGGGGCATCCGGCAGTTCATCGACCTGGGCACCGGCATCCCGACCTCGCCCAGCATCCACGAGACCGTGCGCGCGGTGAGCCCGGCCTGCCGGGTGGTCTACGTGGACCACGACCCGGTCGTGCGCCTGCACGCCCAGGTCCTGCTGGCCGACTCGCCGGGCATCGCGGGCATCCAGGCCGACCTGCGCCGCCCGCCCGACATCTTCGCCGACCCGCACGTCAGCGGACTGATCGACTTCGATCAGCCGCTGTGCGTGCTGATGGTCGGCGTGCTGCACTACGTGATGGACGAGGAGGATCCGGCCGGGATCGTCGCCGCCTTCAGGAAGCGCATGGTGCCGGGCGGCGCCCTGGTGATCTCTCACGTGATGGCCGAGAGCGCCCCCGAGGCGCTGGCGCAGCTCGACCTGGCGACGGCCGGATCGCCGGCGCAGGCCAGGTTCCGCACGCGCGAGGAGGTGCTGGACCTGCTCGACGGCTTCGAGCTGATCGGCCCCGGCCTCGTGCCCGTCCAGGACTGGCGCGTCGGGCCCGCCGAGGAGGGTCTTCCGCTGCTGGACGGCCCACCGCGGCTGCGGGTGGACGGCGGGGTCGGCGTGCTCAGAGCCTGATCCCCTTGATGATCTCGGCGAGCCGCGGGGTGAGGGGCTCGGAGGCCATCACGGTGACCACGACGCCGTCGCGCTCGACCCATCCGGCGTAGCGGCCGTGGCCCAGCGCGCCGTCGCCCACCTTGGTGAGCACCTGACGGCCGCCGATCCGCACGGCCTCGGCGCCGGCGAACCTGCCCAGGTCGACCGGTAGCTTCTTGAGCTGCGCGAGCCTGGTCGCCTTCGGCCGGCACACCACCCGGACCCACAGTGACCGGTGCGCGCGGTCCACGTCGTCGCGATCGTCCGACCAGCGGTAGCCGTACTCGGTGATGCCGTCGTGCCTGCTCGCCGCGACCTCGCCGTAGCTGAAGCCCTTCGGCAGGTGGCCGACGCGCACTCCCTTGATGGCCGTCGCGCCCCTGGGTGGATGGTCCGGCTCGGCCCGCCTCAGCTCCGCCTTGGACGGCGCCGGGCAGGTGGGCCGGGCGGTGGCGTGGGCGGGCAGGGCGATCAGAGCGGCGGCCACGGGCAGAGCGGACAAGGCGGCGAGTCGCTGGAAGTTGTTCACATCCGCATTGGATGCCGCGGTCGTGGCAAAGGTTCGTGCTCGTCCACTTTCGGGTGCTCTGACCTGCGTGGACCTAATTATCGGTATGTCCTACCGATGCACATACGTATTTCCCCGCCGGGGGTGAGCGCTTAGCGTCTGGCGGCAACAAGGCGAAACGGTCCGGTCGCTTTCCTGTCACCCCCATCACCCCCCAATTTCCCTGACACCCCCGCGAACCCAGGCGAACCCGGGTTACGCGGTGGCCGTCGCGCGCTCACAAGCCGCGGCGGCCCAGGGAAACCGCCGAAAGGAGCACCAAGCGTGAAACGCAAAGCCTTACTCGCGGCGGTCGTCGGCATGGCCACGGCCGCGACGATGGCGTTACCCGTGCCATCCGCGAACGCCGCCCCTCCCGGGGTCACCAAGTCCCAGGAGAGCACGGCCAGGCTCGCGGCGGCCGACCCCGCCTCACTCGCGGCGGCGGTCGCGGACAAGGCGGTCTCCAGCCAGCTCGACGAGCTCACCAGGGGTCCCGACGAGGCCTACAGCCGGGTCGCGGTCACCCCGGGCGCGAGCGAGATGTTCTACGTGGCCTACGAGCGCACGTACAAGGGGCTGCCGATGGTCGGCGGCGACGCGGTCGTCGTCACCGACGCGGCGGGGCACGTCAGGGACACGGTCGCGGCGCGCGGCCCGAGCCCGCGGGGCGTGCCGACCAGGCCCTCGATCAGCGCCGAGCGAGCCACCGAGGTCGCCGGGACCAGGCTCTCGCGGGTGGACGACACCGCCGCGCCGCGCCTGGTCGTGCTGGCCTGGGGTGAGAAGCCCAGGCTGACCTGGGAGGCCGTGGTCGGCGGCATCGCCGGCGGCAAGCCGAGCATCCAGCACGTGTTCGTGGACGCGCGCACCGGTGAGATCGCCGACTCCTACGACCTCGTCCGCGCGGGCACCGGCAACGGCTACTACTACGGCCAGGTCACGATCAACACCAGCGGCTCCGGCAGCTCGTACGCGATGACCGACACCACCAGGCCGGGCATCCAGTGCGGCGGCCAGAACGGCAGCGCCTACACCGGCACGGACGACGCCTGGGGCAACGGCTCCGGCACCAACCTGGAGACCGCCTGCGTGGACGCTCTGTACGGCGTCCAGCGCGAATGGGACATGCTGCGCGACTGGCTGGGCCGCAACGGCATCAACGGCAGCGGCCGCGGCTTCCCCGCCCGCGTCGGGCTCAACGACGTCAACGCGTACTGGAACGGCAGCTACACCAACTTCGGCCACAACCAGGCCAACACCGCGCAGGCGACCCCCATCGACGTCGTGGCCCACGAGTTCGGCCACGCGATCTTCCAGACCACGCCCGGCGGCGCCGGCTCCGGCAACGAGAACGGTGGCCTCAACGAGGCCACCGGCGACATCTTCGGCGCGCTCACCGAGGCGTACGCCAACCACGCGGGCGACCCGCCCGACTACCTGGTGGGCGAGGAGGTCAACCTGGTCGGCCAGGGACCGATCCGCAACATGTACAACCCGAGCGCGCTCGGCGACCCGAACTGCTACTCCTCGTCGATCCCCGGCACCGAGGTGCACGCGGCGGCCGGCCCGTTGAACCACTGGTTCTACCTGCTGGCCGAGGGCAACAACCCCGGCGGCGGCAAGCCGACGAGCCCGATCTGCTCCGGCGGCCCCTCGTCGGTCACCGGCGTCGGCATCCAGAACGCCGGCAAGATCTTCATGGGCGCCCTCGCCCGCAAGACCTCGAGCTGGCGCTACACCAACGTGCGCGCCGCCTCCGTCGCGGCCGCCATCGAGCTGTTCGGCGCGAACAGCGCGGAGTGCAACACCACCAAGGCCGCGTGGAGCGGGGTCAGCGTGGCGGCGGCGTCGGGCGAGCCCGCGTGCGGCACGCCGGGCAACGACTTCTCGCTCACGCTCAACCCGTCGGCCGGTAGCGCGTCACCGGGCCAGCAAGTGACGGCCACGGTCAACACGCAGACGACCTCCGGTAGCGCCCAGACGGTGAACCTGACCGCTTCGGGCCTTCCGTCCGGCACCACGGCGGCCTTCACTCCCACCTCGGTGACCTCGGGCACCTCCTCGACGCTGCGGCTGTCGGTCGGGTCGTCCACGGCGCAGGGGACGTACCCGATCACCGTGACCGGCGCCGGCGCGACCACGCACACCGCCACCTACACCCTCACAGTCGGCCAGGGGCCGGGCGGCGGCGACCCGCCGGACATCAGCCTGGCCAACGTCAAGTCCCACCTCACCCAGTTCCAGTCGATCGCGACCGGTAACGGCGGCAACCGCAGGTCCACCGGCAACGGCTACCTGCAGTCGGTCTCCTACATCGAGGAGAGGCTGCGCGCGGCCGGGTACACGGTCGTCCGGCAGAACTGCGGCACGTCGACCTGCACCAGCGGCGCGGGCCCGAACCTGATCGCCGACTGGCCCGGCGGCGACGCCGACCAGGTCATCATGTCCGGCGCGCACCTCGACAGCGTGGCGGCCGGACCCGGCATCAACGACAACGCCTCCGGGTCGGCGAGCCTGCTCGAGGTCGCCCTGACCCTGGCGCAGCGGAACCCGACGCTGACCAAGCACGTCAGGTTCGGCTGGTGGAGCGACGAGGAGCAGGGCCTGAACGGCTCGGAGTTCTACGTCGCCTCGCTCAGCGCCGCCGAGCGGTCGCGGATCCAGGTCTACTACAACTACGACATGACGGGCTCCACCAACGGCGGCTACTTCATCAACAACATCACCACCACCGGGGCCGCCTACCTCAAGGAGTTCTACGACCGGCTCAGCCTCCAGCCCGAGGAGAACGTCGAGGGCGCCAACCGCTCCGACGACGCCTCCTTCCGCAACGCCGGCATCGCCAGCTCGGGCGTCGCGGCGGGCGCCAGCGCCACGAAGACCTCGGCGCAGGCGGCCAAGTGGGGCGGCACGGCCGGGCGCGCGTACGACACCTGCTACCACGCCTCCTGCGACACCACCACCAACATCAACGACACGGTCCTGGACCGGGCGGCGGACGCGGCCATGTACGCGGTCTGGAAGCAGGCGGCCGGCGGCACCCCGCCCACGCGTGACTTCTCGATCTCGGCGAACCCGGCCTCCGGCACGGTGCAGGCCGGCTCGGCGGCCACGTCCACCATCGGCACCAGCACCACGGCGGGCACCGCCCAGACCGTGAACCTGTCCGCGAGCGGCCTGCCGACGGGCGCCACGGCCGCGTTCAACCCGGGCTCGGTGTCGTCGGGCGGCTCGGCCACGCTGACGATCTCGACCGCGTCCACCACGCCGGCGGGCAGCTACACCGTCACCGTGACCGGCACGGGCGAGACCGCGACCCGCACGACGACGTACGCGCTGACCGTCCAGGGCACCTCGGGCGGCAGGACGTTCACCAACGACACCAACTATCCGATCGCCGACTTCAGCAACACCCAGAGCTCGATCGTCTCCACCGCGTCGGGCACCGCGACCTCCCCGGTCCGGCTGTCCATCACGATCAGCCACACCTGCGCGGAGGACCTCGACATCTGGGTACGCGGCCCCAACGGCACCTGGTACGCCGTCGACCGCTACGGCGGCACGACCTGCACCTCGTACGGCACCAGGACGTTCTCCGTCCCGGTCAGCCAGCAGGCCGCCGGCACCTGGGTGCTCGACATCGAGGACGTCTACTCCGGTGACACCGGCTTCCTCGACTCCTGGAGCATCACCGTCTAACCCTCGTGCGGGAGCCCCGGCCAGGGCTCCCGCACCTCCGCCCGCGTCCGCACCCCCAGCTTCTGCAGCACCCGGGCCACATGGGTGTCCACCGTCCGCTGGGACAGGAACAGCACCTCGGCGATCTCCCGGTTCGTCCGCCCGAGCGCGACCAGCCGGGCCACCTCGCTCTCCCGGGGCGACAGCACCCCGCTCCCGCCCTTCCTGCCGCGCCGCGGCGCGCCGGCCCGGCCACGATCAGGGCCGATCTCGCGCAGCACCCGCCGGCAGCGGGCCGCGTCGTGGGTGGCGCCGAGCGCCGCGTACCGCTCGCCCGCGTGGGCGACCAGATCGGCGGCGCGCTCCCGGTCCCCGAGCGCGAGCCGCGCGGCGGCCTCCGACTCGGCCGCCCGCGCCGCCGCGTACGGCCTGGGCATCGCCTGGTATGCCGTCCGCGCCCGCGCGTAACACCGGGCCGCCTCGTCGAACCCGCCGGCGTCCCAGGCCAGCGCCCCACGGGCGGCGTCCAGCCCGGCGTGCGCCGACGGCGAGTTGCGGCCCTCGATGCCCGCCGCGAACTCGGCCACCAGCCCCGCCGCCTCCTCCGTGTGCCGGGCCCGCAGCAGCGCCGCCACGGCGGCGGGCACGAGCGAGTCGCCCCACACCCACACGCCCTTGCGGCGCAGCCGGGTCACCGCCAGGTCGGCCTCGCGCAGCGCCGGCTCCAGCGCGCCCCTGGTCAGGTGGAGCTCGACCAGCCCGCTCGAACCGGCCACCGCGACCGGCAGGAAGCCCGAGTCCAGGTCCCGCACGCCGGCCGCCTCCAGGTGCGCGCCGGCCTCGTCCCACTCGCCCCTGGCCAGGGCCAGCATGCCGAGCGCCAGCCGGGCCTCGACCGCCAGCAGCGGCGCCTCGAACGTCATCTCCACGGCGGCGGCCGCCCGCTCGCGCAGGCCGTCCCAGCGGCCGGTCAGCAGGTCGAGCCTGATCGACGACATCTCCACCAGGAACACCGGGTAGAGCGCGCCGGTCTCCTCGGCGATCCTCCTGCTCCGCTCCGCGAACCGCTCGGCCGCGGGGTAGTGCCCGAGCGCGAGGGCGGCGTCGTAGAGGTTGGAGTAGCCGCGGGCCACCTGCCTGCGTACGGCGGCGGACGGGTCGTTGACCGGCAGCGTACCGGCCAGCTCGAACGCGTCCGGGGCACCGACCAGCATGGCCAGGCTGACCTTGTTGGCCAGCACGGCGGCCGTCAACTCGGGGTCCTGATCCTCGACCAGCAGCTTCTCGGCCTGGGCCATCCACTCCTCGTGCATGGCGAGCGGCTCGCCGCCCCACGCGGGCATCGCCAGCAGGGCCAGCCCGCGGGCGGCCAGGCTGGGGCTGTCGGCCAGGTCGGGGAGCGCGGCCAGGATCTCCTGGCGTCCGGCGGCGACCGCGCCCGCCTGGTTGGACAGCAGCACGCCCAGGTTGAGGCGGGCCTCGCCGCGTGCCCGCCGGGACAGGAAGTCGTCGGAGAGCAGGTGGCGCAGGATGCGGACGACGCGGCGGTGCGACAGGCCGATCGCGGCGACCCTGCTGAGCCGCAGCGCCAGCGGGCCGCGGGCGTCACGGGGGAGCTTGGGGTCGGCGAGCAGCCCTTCGAGCACCTCGACGGCCAGCGGGATGTCGCCGAGCGCGGCGGCGTGGTCGGCGGCGGCGCAGCCGTGCCGCTGCCAGGCCGCCAGGTCGCCGGCGCGGCGGGCGTGGTGGGCGAGCTGCACGAGGGGCGGCGGGTCGAGCGCGGCCAGCGCGGCCATGGCCCGGCGGTGGGTGAGGCGGCGGTCGGGGCCCGGGATGGCGTCGTAGACGGCCTGCTGGGCCAGGGCGTGGCGGAAGCCGTACTGGCCGTCCTGGTGTTCGAGCAGCACCCCGGCCTGCAGCGCCTCGCTGAGCGGCGGGCCGGCCTGGCGGGGCGGCCCGGAGACGGCGGCGATGAGCGACTCCTCGGCGGGCAGTCCCAGCACGGCGGCGGCGTGCACGGCGCGCAGCGCGGCCGGCGACAGCCCGGTGAGCCGCTCGGCCATGGCCTCGCGCAGCAGCATCGGCACGGCCATGCGATCGAGCGCCTCCGGCTCGGGCAACCGGCCCTCGTCATCGAGCAACGAGCGCACCACCTCCTCGATCACGAACGGCACCCCCGCGGTGCGCTCGTGCAGCTTGGCGGCGAAGTCCGCGGTCGGCGCGGACCGGCCGAGCAGGGCGCCGGTCAGGCTGCGCACCCCCTCGACGTCGAGCGGCGTCAGCGAGATCACCTCACAGCGCACCCCCGGCGCCCTCCGGTACGCGTGCCCGAACGGCAGCCCCGGCACCGGCAGTTCCTCCCTGCGGAACGTCACCACCACCGCCAGCCCGTCGGGCGGTTGCCCGGTGAGGAAACGCAGCAGGTCACGGGTGCCGTCGTCGGCCCAGTGCAGGTCCTCGACCACCAGCACGACGGGGCCTGCCGCGCCCAGCAGCGCGTGGACCGCGCGGAAGAGGTGGTGCCGCTCGGCCCGGGGATCGTCGAGCGCGGGCGGGGACGGGGCCTCCGGCAGGCGTCCGGCCAGCTCGGGCAGGTAGCCGCGCAGCGCCCCGGTGACGGGGTTGAGCTGGTCGCGGGCCGGTGGCACGACATGCCGCAGGGCGTCGAGGACGGGCCCGTACGGGAAGGGCTCGCGGATCTGGTGGCAGTGGCCGAGCAGCACCGTCGCCTCGCCGTCGCGGAGCGGGTCGATCGCCGCTCTGACGAGACTGGTCTTGCCTATACCGGCCTCGCCCTGCACCTGGGTGACGGAGGGCGGGCTGGTGAGGGCGGCGACGAGTAATCGCAGCTGGGCGTCGCGCCCGACCAACGCAGGAGAAGCGGGGCTTGCCATCGGGGTCTCCGTAACAGTGCGGTTTACTCCCCCTGTCGGAATACCGTTATCCACTACCGGTAAGCCACGGGTCAAGCCTCAGATACTTAGCTAAATGATCAATTGGCGGGCGGATTCTCTCCCGATCGGGTGGAATTGATCTTGTGCGAGCCCTGACCGCAGCCGGGGCTCGCACGCCCGCGCCTCATAGGATGACCGCATCATGGAGACCACGGTGGGGCTGCGCGAGCGCAAGAAGGCCGAGACGCGTCAGGCCGTTCACGAGGCGGCGCTGCGGCTGGTGACCGAGCACGGGCTCGACGCCGTCACGGTCGAGTCGATCGCCGACGCGGCCAACATCTCACGCCGGACCTTCTCCAACTACTTCGACGGCAAGGAGGACGCGCTGCTCTACGGGGAGGAGCAGCGCATCCGCCGGCTCGTGGAGCAGGTACGCGCCCAGCCGCCCGAGCTGCCGGCCTGGCAGGCGCTGTGCGGCTCGATCGACGACCTGCACCGCTACCTGGGGGAGCCGGAGCGCGAGTGGGCGCTGCGCACCCGGCTGGCCCGCCGGCACCCGTCGCTGCTGGCCCGCCAACTGGCGAACCACGCGGCCCTGGAGCGCGACCTGGCCGACGCGATCGCCGAACGCGACAGCCCGGTGCCGGCCCGGGTCATGGCGGCGGCCTTCCTGGTGGCGGTGCGGCTGGCCACGCATGTGTGGACGGAGGAACAGCAGGCCCGCACCCTCCGCGAGGTCATGACCGAAACCCTCCACCACATAGCCCAACCCTTCACCTGACCCCTTACACCGAATCGCCGCCTCGCCCGAACCCTCACGCGCCCTGTGCCGCGGCACCCCATCGCTCCTTTCAAAGAGCCAGCACCCCCGCGCCCGGGGTGGTGATGGGCGGGAGGTGCTGGTGCTTGGGTCAGCCGCAGGTTGGGTTGGTGGGTTGGGCGGTTGGGCCGTTGGCGGTGAAGCCGATCGTCGCCGAGCCGCCCGCCGGCAGGCTCCGCGCGTGGTCCGGGCCCTTGGCGGTCCAGGTCGTCCCCGACTGCGTCACCACCGCGTTCCAGCCGCTGCCCAGCGTCACCCCCGACGGGAACGTCCACGTGGCGCTCCAGTTCGGGATGGCCGCGCTCCCGGTGTTCCGGACCGTCAGCTCACCCTGGAACCCGCCCTGCCAGGCGTTCGTCTCCCGGTACGTCACCACGCACTGCCCAGGAGGGTTGACCGTCGGCGTCACGGTAGGCGTCGCACCCCCGGCCGGCGAGATCAGGTACGGCTGGAGGATGTCCTGCTTGGCCTGGTTGATGGTGGTCCAATCGTCGTTGGAGATGCCACCGGTGTCGCCCGAGTTCGGGTTCCACGACCAGTACGTGAACGACATCCCGTTCACCCCGGTCCCCATGTACTTCATGAGCTCCTGCAACCAGATCCTGTCGACGTTCGCCGCCAGCGTGGTGCCGAACTCGCCGAGCATGATCGGCGCGATGTTCTGCCTGTACAGGTAGCCCCAGTACTTGTCCCAGATGGCCGGCAGGTTCGCCGGGTAGTCGGGGGCGTCGAACCAGCTCTGCCGGTAGACCGAGGTGGCGTAGTCGTGCGGGGAGTAGACCAGGCGGTTGGCCACGTTCAGCCGTACCGGGAACTGGCCCGCCTTCGACAGGTTGCCGCCCCACCAGCCGCAGTCCTCGTCGTTGCTCGGGTCGCCGTCCCACACGTTGGACAGGCCGCCGCTCGGGCAGCTCACGCCCTCGACGAAGATCAGCCAGTTCGGGTTGACGGACAGGACCGCGTTGCCGGCCCGTTCGGCGGCCAGCCGCCAGTCGCGGGCCTGGTCGCCGCAGCCCCAGCACGCGCCGGTGGCGTTGGGGTTGGTGCCCTCGGCGTGCGGCTCGTTGTGCAGGTCGGCGCCGATGACCGTGGTGTTGCCCGCGTAGCGCTGGGCCAGCGCCTTCCAGTCGTTGATCCAGGTGCTCTCCGGTGTGGCGGAGACGTACCAGAGCGGTGACTGCCCGGCGGCGGTCGGGCGGTGGCGGTCGAGGATGACGCGCATGCCCTTGGTGCCGGCGTACTCGATGACCTTGTCCAGGATCTGCAGCGGCGGCAGGCCGATCAGGTCGGGGTTGATGTAGTCGTTGATGCCGGTGGCCGTCGCGCCCGGCTTGAGGGCGTCGTTCGAGTACGGCACCCGGAGCGTGTTGTAACCCAGCGAGGCCATCTTGTCGACCTGGTTCTTCCAGGGATTGCTCGACCACAGACCGTGGAAGGTGCGGTTGTCGGTCTCCATCCCGAACCAGTTGATCCCGGTCAGGCGCACGGTCGCGCCGGTGCTGTCGACGATCTTGTTCCCGCTGGTGCGCAGGTAGCCGGTGCCGGTGCCGGCGGCCGCGCCGGCCGGGGTGGCGGCGGTGGTCGCCGCCACGGCGATCGCGGCCGCGGTGACCAGCGTGGCCAGGGCGGCCGTCGCCGCCTTGGGCAGATGCATGAGAGGGCCCTTTCGCAGGGGAGGAGAGCGCGGCGTCATGCTCGCCAGCGCCCCGCGACCCCGTCAATGCGACGGCCGCACACCATGGCTTTGACCTGCGCGAAGGCGTGAAACTTTCAGTAGGCTCAGCCGACATGCGGAGCCTGTCCGGCAAGGTGTGCGTGGTGACCGGCGCGACCCGGCGTCGGCAGCGGGATCGCGCTCGGGCTGCTGGAGGCGGGCGCGACCGTGCACGTCACCGGCCGCACGGCCACCGACGGCACGCGGCCCCGCCCGCTCACCATCGAGGACGTCTAGGCCGGCAGGGTCCACTTCTGCGGGTCGAGCCCGTTGCAGTCGTAGATCTGCAGCTTCGTGCCGTTGGCGGTGGCGCCGCCGGGGGCGTCGAGGCAGCGGCCCGACTGCGGGTTCAGCAGCGAGCCGTTGGCCTGGTGGACCCACTTCTGGCCGCCGTTGGTGTTGCACTGCCAGAGCTGGACCTTGGTGAAGTTGGCGGTGCCGTTGGCGTCGATGTCCAGGCACTTGCCGAAGGCCCGCAGGGTGCCGTCGGGGTGCTTGGACCAGCGCTGGCCGGTGGCGACGCCGCAGTCCCAGAGCTGGGCGGCGTTGCCGTTGGCGTTGGTGTTGGTGTCCACGTCCAGGCACTTACCGGCCGCCGCCGGGCCGGTGATCTGGCCGGCCCTGCCGGGCAGGGTGCCGATGCCGTACTTGACCTGGCACTGGTTGCCGGTCAGGTGGGTGGCGGCCAGGTAGAGGAAGTCGGTGCCGTTGGCCAGGGGCGTGATCGGGGAGCTGTACCCCGGGCAGGACGGCTCACCGGCGGAGTAGCCGCCTGTGGGCGAGATGTGCACCGGAGCCTCGATCTCGGTCCACGCGCCCACCCCGAGGTTCGTGTTGGCGAACAGGACCTGGCCGGACTCGCCCAGCACGGTCTTGTTGCCGGTCGGGCCCGCCACGACGCGCTGGCCGGACAGCAGCAGGGTGCCGTTGGCGCCGCCGCCGGGCAGCCAGGCGACGTACGGGGTGTGCAGCAGCTCGCGGTCGTCGGACGTGCGCACGAGCGTGCCCGCCCCGGAGCCCCAGCTCAGGCCGTCGGAGCTGGTCTTGGTGTAGACCTCGCAGGCGTGGTCGGCGTTGGTGGCGTCCCTGCACATCTCGTACGCCATCAGGAACGTCCCGTTCGGCAGCGCCGTCAGGATCGACATGCCGGGACGGGCCAGGTTGTCGGCCGGGAAGGCCACGTCCTGGGTGAGCGTGGAGCTCCAGCTCTGGCCGCCGTTGGTCGAGGTTTAGTGGCCGATGACCTGGTTGTTCGTGGCGGTGTTCGCGGGCCGCTCGTCCGAGATGAAGCAGGCCAGCGTGTTGTTCGGCGCCAGCAGGAACCACGGCTCCCAGATGCCGTGCCCGATCGTGTTGGGCAGGCCGCTGGTCTGGGTGCAGTTGGACAGGTACGTCCAGCTCACCCCGTGGTCGGTGCTCTTGAACACCTCGACCTTCTGGGCCCTGAAGTCGCCCTCGACCCAGGCCGTGCCGGCCGCCAGCAGGTCGCCCTGGTTGAGGCCGTTCGCGGTGCGCGGGACCTCGTACAGGACAGGAGCCCCGAGACCCCAGCCGGAGGTGTTGGAGGTGATCGTGGAGATCGGGTTCGCCGACCACGTGCGCCCGCCGTCGGTGCTGCGGTGGATCGGGAACGAGGAGGGCGTGTTGTGGCCCCGGCGGGCGAACGTGGCCAGCATGGTCTCGTTCGGCGACCCGTCGTGGTCGAGCCTGATCGCCCGGGGATAACTGGCGTCACCCTGGGGATACGTGGTCAGGTTCGGCGCGTAGAGCACCTGGCCGGCCGGCGCCGCCGAGGCGGGGCCGGCCAGTGCTGCCAGGCACGTGCCGATCAGGGCTAACGCGGTCAGGATCCGCGCGGGGGGTGTGAATCGCACTCTTGCTCTCCTTAGCGGTTGTCTCCGATGACGGAGTCGGTGTGGGTGTCCACGTCCACGGCCGCGCGGGCCAGCACGGCGCCGTCGCTGACCAGCGCGATGTGCAGCCGCCCGCTCGCCCAGCCTTCAGGCAGCTCCGCGCGGAGCTCGGCGGGGCCGCTGAGCAGGAACGGCTTGGCCTCGACCCAGGGGCCCTCCTCTCCCAGGACGCCGGGGGTGGGGTTGAGGCGGGTGGTCCAGGTGGCGTGCAGGTGGCCGTTGACCGGCTCGCTCCCGTGGTGCGAGACGCGGACCGGAACCGTGACCTGGCCGGTGCCGCTCAGCAGGTCGCGGCCCGGCGCCACGGGGACGACGTCGAGCACGAGCGTGGTGGTGGCGTTGACGTCGGCCGGGTCGACACCGGCCAGGTCCTTGGCCCGGCGCTCGAAGTCCAGCAGGCCGGCGGACTCGTGCTCGATGTCGTACAGCTCGGTGTAGACGTAGCCGGCCATCCGGTCGTGGCGGCGCAGCTCCTGGGTCTGCCAGCGCAGGTGCCAGCCCCGCTCGACGCTGGTGAAGCCGCCGCCGTACTCGCTGTTGAGGTTGGGCAGGCCGCGCAGCGGCTGGGCGGGCGTCCCGGCCAGCTTCTTGCGCACGACGTAGTCGGGGCCGAGCCGGACCGGGAAGTCGTCCTGCTCGCCGTCCATGAGCGCGGCGACCGTCGTGGCCCAGGAGGCGGCGGACTCGTCGTAGTAGTGCCAGTCGAGCAGGTCGGTCCTGACGTGGGTCCAGCCGGAGTTGTCCACGGCGGGCCGGCTCGGGTCGAGGGCCTTGAGCAACTCGTACGCCCGCGCCGTCGCCCGCTGCTTGGCCGGGTCGCCGGGGATGTCCCAGTCCAGGCCCCATTCCTCGTTGTACAGACCCCAGATGACGATCGCCGGGGAGTTCCCGTCGCGCTCGGCCATGGGCGCGATCTGCTCCTCGAACGCCGTCACCGACTCCGCCGAGAAGCGCCCGGTCGCGGCGGGTTCGGCCCACACGAGCATGCCGAGCACGTCGGCGTGGTGCACGAAGCGCGGGTCCTCCAGCTTGAGGTGCTTGCGCACCAGGTTGTAGCCCGCCGCCGCGGCCAGCTCGATGTCGTGACGCAGCGCGGCGTCGTCGGGGGCGGTGATCCCCGTACGCGGCCAGTAGCCCTGGTCGAGCACGCCGCGCACGAACAGGCGCCGGCCGTTGAGGTACAGCTCCTCGCCGATCACCTCGATCCGGCGCAGCCCGGTGTAGGCGGCGACCTCGTCGGTCCCGTCGGCCGAGGCCAGCGTGGCGTCCACGTGGTAGAGGTGCGGGTCCTCCGGCGACCACAGCCGCGCCTCGGGCACGGGGATCACGGTCTCCACGAGACCGCCGGCGACCGGGACCTCGATCGTCACGCTCGTCCCGCGCAGCGCCAGCCGCAGCGTGGCCTCCGACGGCCCCGCCACCCGGGCCTCCACCTCGATGGCGTCCAGCCCTGCCGCGGGCCGCAGCTTGAGCGCCTCGACGTACGTCGCCGGCCTGGCCTCCAGCCAGACGCTCTGCCAGATCCCCGACGACGGGGTGAAGCAGACGCCGTCGAAGTCGTCGCGCGGGACGCTGCGCTGCTTACCGTGCGCGATCTCCCGCTTGTCCTGCGGCGCCGAGACCCGGACCACGACCTCCTGGGGGCCGCCGTCGCGCAGCGCGTCGGTGATGTCGGCCTCGAACGGCGTGTAGCCGCCCCGGTGCGCGACCACCTCGACGTCGTTGACCCAGACCGTGGCCTCGTGGTGCACGGCTCCGAAGTGGAGCACGACCCGCCGCCCGGCCCAGGCGGCGGGGACGGTGAGGTGGCGGCGGTACCAGGCCAGGGGCAGCCAGTGGGCCTCGATGCCCGACGCGGGGGTCTCCCAGGCGAAGGGCACGGTGATGGTCCTGTTCCAGTCCTGCTCCGAGTCGGCCCGGAAGTCCCAGTCGCCGTTCAGGCTCGACCAGGAGTGCGACCGGTCGAAGTGGGGCCGGGGATATTCCGCACGCGGCGTCATGGTGCTCTCTTTCATGTGATCGGGGTCAGCCCTTGACGCTGCCCGCGAGGATGCCGTTGATGAAGTGGCGCTGCAGCAGGACGAAGATCACCAGCAGCGGCAGCATGGCGATGCTCCCGGCGGCCAGCAGTTCGCCCCACACGGTGGCGAAGTCGGCGCCGATCCGGTTGCCGGTGATGTTCTGCGCCAGCGTGGCCAGGACGACCTGGAGGGTCTGGTGCGAGGTGTCGTTGACGGCGACGACCGGCCAGACGAAGTCGTTGTAGACGTTCATCGTGGTCAGCACGGCCAGCGCGGCCAGGCCGGGGCGGATCACCGGCAGCACGACCTTGGCGAAGATGCCGAACTCGCCCGCGCCGTCCACCCGCCCGGCGTCGATCAGCTCGTTCGGGATGGCGGCGATGGTCTGCCGCATCCAAAAAATGCTGAACGCGTCGATGCTGCCCGGCAGGATCAGCGCCTGATACGTGTTCACCCAGCCCAGCGCGCTCATCTCCAGCAGCAGGGGGATGATCAGCACCAGGGTCGGCAGCATCAGCGTCAGCAGCACTGTGCCGAAGAGCAGGTTCTTGAACGGGAAGTCGTACTTGGCGAACGCGTAACCGGCCAGCGGGGCGAAGAACATCGTCATCGCGCCCTTGACCGCGAGCACCAGCGCCGTGTTGGCGAACCCGGTGCCCATCGGCACGTCGGCGAACATCGCCCGGTAGTTGTCCAGCGTCAGCTCGCCGAGCGACAGCGGGCTGGCGATGATCTCCGCCGCCGGCTTGAACGAGGAGCTGACCGCCCACCAGATCGGGTACAGGAACGCGATCGCGAGCAGCGCCAGGATCGCGTACTGCGCGATCCCCGGCCTGGCCTGGTTCATGACACCTCGTCCTTCGGGCGTAGCAGCCTGACCGAGACCAGCGACAGGCCGAAGACCAGCAGGACCAGCAGGAACGAGTTCGCGGCGCCGGTGCCCAGGTCGGAGGCGGTGATGTGGTCGTACAGGTAGAGGCCGGCGGTGGTGGTGGAGCCGTACGGGCCGCCCTCGGTGACCACGAACGGCTCGGCGAACATCTGGAAGACCGCCAGCGTCTGGATGACCACCAGGAACGCCATGCTGCGGCGCACCAGCGGCACGGTGATCGACCAGAACTGGCGCCATCGGGTGGCGCCGTCGAGGGCGGCGGCCTCGTATACGGAGCCGGGGACGGCCTGGAGGCCCGCGAGCAGGATGATGATCGCGAACCCCGTGGTCTTCCACAGGAACAGCAGCGCCAGCGTCGGCTTGGACCAGGTCGTGGACGTCAGCCAGCCCACGTCGGGCAGCCCGAGCAGGTTGAGCAGATAGTTGATCAGCCCGTAGTCCTGGTCGAACACCACGATCCACACCTGCGCCATGGCCACCAGCGGGGTCACGAACGGCGCGATGAACGCCACCCGGAAGAACCCGCGCAGCCGCAGCTTGGCGTTGGCCAGCAGCACCGCGCCGCCCAGCCCGGCCACGACCTGGATCGGCACGATGAGCAGCCACATGACCGCGCTGTTGCCGAGCGAGGCCCAGAAGTCCGGGCTGGTCAGCAGGTAGAGGTAGTTGTCCGCCCCGACCCAGTGGGCCGCGCCCGCGCCCCGCCAGCGCATGAAGCTGAGCTGCAGCGCGTAGATCAGCGGATAGATCCCGAACGCGGCGAAGACCAGGAAGAACGGGGCGATGAACAGGTACGGCGACAGCCGCGTGGACCTCATGAGCGATCGATCAGGTTGCGCTGGATCTTCTCGGCCGACTCGGAGATCACTTGGTCAGGGGACATCTTGCCTTCCATCAGGCGCTGCACGTTGTTGCCCAGGTAGTCCACCGACTGGGCCCACCACCACGGGATCGGCGCGGCGGCCGGGATGGTGGCGGCGGCCTCGACGGCGACCTTCCACAGGTCCTGGCCGCCGAGCGCCTCGATGGGCTTGAACAGCGGCTTGGCCGGGTCGAGGGCAGGGGTGAAGCTGGGGATCGAGGTGGACAGGCCGCCGGGGTAGATGTCGTTGGGGCCGTACACGGCGGTGTAGCCGGGCTCCTTGAAGCAGAGGAACTCGTACAGCAGCCAGGCCAGCTCGGGGTTCTTGGCCTTGGCCGGGATGACGAAGCTGCTGCCGCCCATCGCGCCGCTGCGCGCGCCGCCCGGCGTCCAGGCCGGCAGCGGCGCGGCCCGCCACTTGCCCTTGGTGGCCTTGAGCAGTTGCTGCGGCGCGAACGACCACCAGATCGCCCACGGCACGAACACCTGCTGCCCGCTGTCGAGCGTGTTGACGTCGGCGGGCTCCAGGTAGGGCGCGTGGGTGACCAGGCCGTCCTTGACCGCCGACTGGATCCAGCCGAAGATCCGCCGGTACTCCTCGGAGTCCAGCCGCAGCTTGCCCTGCGCGTCGGTGAGGCTGGTGCCCTGCTGGTTCGCCAGCATCTCCAGCCAGAGCTGGCTGAGGAACGGCGTCTTCTCCAGGTGGATGGGCTTGGTCTTGGGGTCCTTCTCCTTGACCGTGCGGGCGGCCGTCAGCAGGTCGTCGTACGTCGCCAGGCTCGCCGGATCGACCCCGGCGCTCTCCAGGATGTCCTCGCGGTACCAGAGCAGCCCGGGGTCCAGATCCCACGGCACGCCGTAGATCTTGCCCTCCACGGTGTTGACCGACAGCTTGTAGGCAGAGGTCTGGTCCCGGTAGGGCGCGATCAGGTCCGTCAGGTCGAAGAGGTGCTCGGCCTGCCCGCCGATCTTGGCGTCGTCCCAGAAGCTGCCGTCGGGCACGTCGGTCCCGCTGATCAGGGTGTTGGCCAGCTTGGCGTCGATGTCCACCGCCTGGTGGTTCACCTTGACGTTCGGGTACGTCTTGCGGAACTCGCCGATCGCCGCGTCGAACACCTTGAACAGGTCGCCCGACCGGTTCCAGATGGTGATCTCGCCCTTGGCCGACGACGCGGAGGCGGTCGGCGCGGCCAGTTTGCTGGGCTGTGTGCTCGGGCCGCCCGGGGCGCAGGCCGCGAGCGAGCCGGTGGCGGCCAGCGCGCCGATGCCCAGGGCTCCCTTGAGGAAACCACGGCGACCCATAGCGTGTGTGGACATCTCGAACTCCTCGCCGGGCGGAAAAAGACGTTGTGAGGGCTCTGCAACGATGCAGACATCATGCATACTCGTCTGCAACGATGCAAGAGCGGGTTTAGAATCTTCCCAACAGCCGCAGCCGGAGGTATAGGAGACGCATGGCCGGTCCAACCCTGCGTGACGTCGCCAAACGGGCGAACGTCTCCATCCGTACGGTGTCCAACGTCGTCAACGGCTACGCGCCGGTCTCCGACGAGCTGCGGGCCCGGGTGCAGGCCGTCCTCGACGAGCTCGACTACCGGCCCAACCTCATCGCCCGCAACCTCAAGCAGGGGCGCACCGGGATGATCGCCCTGGTGGTGCCCGAGCTGGACGTGCCGTACTTCGCCGAGCTGGCTCGCGAGGTCATCACGGCCGCCAGGGCGCGCGGCTACGTCGTCATGATCGACCAGACCGACGGCGACGGCGACCGCGAGCGCGAGCTGCTCGGGCGGGACTCACGGGCCACCATGTTCGACGGCCTGCTGCTCAGCCCGCTGTCGGTCTCCGCCGAGGAGCTGCGCGAGCGCGGCAACCGGATCCCGATCGTGCTGCTCGGCGAGCACATCTTCAACGGCAGCTTCCACCACGTGGCCATCGACAACGTGGCCGCCGCCCGCGAGGCCACCACACACCTGCTGGACCTGGGCCGCCGCCGGGTGGCCGCCATCGGCGACCAGCCGTACGCGACGGGCGAGACCGCCCAGCTCCGCACCGCCGGCTACCGGCAGGCCCACAACCGCGCCGGGCTGGAGGTCCACGAGGAGCTCGTCATGTCCACCCCGCACTTCCACCGGCGGCTGGGCGCGCAGGCCATGGAGCGGCTGCTGGCCATGCCCGACCCGCCCGACGCGGTCTTCTGCTACAACGACCTGCTCGCCCTGGGCGCGATCAGGGCGCTGATCAGGGCGGGCCGCCGTGTCCCCGACGACGTGGCGGTGGTCGGCCTCGACGACATCGAAGAGGGCCAGTTCAGCACGCCCAGCCTGACCACGATCGCCCCCGACAAGGGGGAGATCGCGCGCCGGGCGGTCAACACGCTGCTCGAGTCGATCACCGGGACACCCTCCGCGCCGTCCGAGATCGTGGTGCCCCACCGGCTGATCGTCAGGGAGAGCACGTCGGGGTAGTGCCAGGTCCACTTCCGGTTCTCGCCGCAGCGCCCGTGTGCCCGAGGCCGGCCGCGACTTGGATGATCCTCATGACGACGGAGATTCCCGGACGCTGGATCGAGGGCACCGGACTGGTGCTCGGGCCGCTGCTGCTCGCCGGCGGGGTGCTGACGCGGATGGGTGATGACGACTTCTTCCCCGGCCAGCTCGCCGCCTACGCCGCCCAACCAGGGCGCCTGGCCCTGTCCTACGGCCTGTACGCCGCCGGCCTCGTGCTCCTGTGGCCCGCGGTGACCGCCCTGGCCCGCCGGGCGCGGCCCGGCTGGGCCCAGTGGGGCGCCACGCTGGTGCTGCTCGGGCTGTTCGGGCGGGTGTTCCACGCCGGGGTGAGCCATCTGGCCTTCCAACTCGTGGACGCCCTCGGGCCGGCGGCGGCGCAGCGGGTGGTGGCCGACACCTACGGCGCGTTCCACGTGTTCAAGGCCGTCAACGTGTGCATCATGGCCGGCTGGATCGTGCTGGCCGTCGGCGCCTACCGGGGCGGCGCGCTGGGCCTGTTCAGGAGCGTGTGCCTGGGGCTGGCGGCCGGGCTGCCGCTGGGCGTGCTCAAGGGCAGCACGGACCCGGCCTCGCTGGTCGCCCTGGCAGGGCTCGCGATCGCCCTGGTGCCGCTCGGCGTCACCGTGCTGAAGGACGGCCCCGCGCCCCGATGGTGGGCCGTGGGGCTGGCCGTCGCGTGCGTACCGGTCGCGTTCCTGCTGGGGCTGACCGGGTGAGGCGGCTACAGGGCGATCTCGAAGTGCACGGTCTGGAAGTGCTCCGGGTCGCCGTCGCGGGCGTCGAACACGGGCTCGCCCAGCGCCCGCCAGAACGCCTCCGCACCCGGTACGCGGGTGTCGGTGTGCAGGTAGAGGGCGCGGTAGCCGCCGTGGCCGGCGACGAAGCGGGTGGCCTGGCGGACCATCTCGCGGGCCAGGCCGTGCCGGCGGTGGGACGGGGCCACGTACACGCGGAAGAGCTGCGCCGTCGTGGCGTCCGGGTAGAGCCTGCTCAGCCAGCCGGGGTGCGGCGGGCTCTTCGGGCCGCCCGCGCGTACGGCCGTGGTGCCGACCACCTCCTCCCCGCGCACGGCGACCACCAGTGTGTGCCCGGCGGGCCGCAGGTACGTGCCCTCCAGGTCCACCACGTCCCAGTGCCACGCGGGCCGGTAGCCGTAGCCGAAGTCGCGGTAGAACGTGTCGAGCATGACCTTCCGCGCGCCCTCCACGTGGCAGGGCTCGGCGGGCACGACGGTGTAGGGGTTCACGAGGGGTTCTCCGATCTGGTCCGGCCGCCGTCGAGCTCCAGCACGCGGTCGGCCAGCCTGGCCACCACGTCCGTGTCGTGGCTGATGAGCAGCAGGATGAGCCCGAGGTCGCGGCGCAGCTCGTCGAGCAGGTCGAGGATGGCGGCCTGGACGAGCGCGTCCAGGCCGGAGGTGATCTCGTCGCAGATGAGCACCTTCGGCTCGGCGAGCAGCGCGCGGGCGAGCGCGGCCCGCTGGAGCTCGCCGCCCGACAGCGCCGACGGCCGGCATCCCGCCGTGCGCTCGTCCAGGCCGACGCGCTCCAGCAGGTCCCGCGCCTTCGCGGCCGCCGCACCGGGGCTGACTCCGCGCAGCCGTACGGCGGTGCGGGCGACCTGGGCCGCCATCCCCCGGTACGGGTCGAAGGAGGCCCTGGCGTCCTGGAAGACGTACTGGACGTCGCGGGCCCGGGTGGGCAGGTGGCCCGGGAGCGGGCGGCCGTCCAGGGTGACCGTGCCGGAGGAGGCCCGGTGCAGCCCGGCGACGCAGCGGGCGAGGGTGGTCTTGCCGCTGCCCGACCTGCCCGTCACGGCCACGCACTCCCCGGCGGCGGCGCCCAGGCTCACTCCGTTCAGCACGGGGGCGCGCCGATGCCCGGCCACCAGGCCGCGCACCTCCAGGAGGAGCGGCGCGGTGGCTCCGGTGGACGTCCTGGGGGTGAGGCGGGTGGCCAGGAGGCGTGTGGTGTAGTCGTGGCGCGGCTCGTTCAGGACGGTGGCGGCCGGGCCCGACTCGACGACGCGGCCCGCGTGCAGCACCGCCACGTGGTCGGCCAGCGCGCGCACCATGGCCAGGTCGTGGCTGAGCAGCACCAGCGCGATGCCCTGTGCGCGCAGCCCGCGCAGTTCCTCGACGACCTCGGCGCGGATGAGGCCGTCCTGCCCGGTGGTCGGCTCGTCGGCGACGATCAGCACCGGGTCGAGCAGCAGCGCCTGGGCCAGCACGACCCGCTGCTGCTGGCCGCCGGAGAGCTGGTGCGGATAACGCCCGAGCAACTCCAGGGGCAACCGCGCCCGCCCCGCCGCCTCCCGCACCCTTCTCTCGACCTCCCCGGCCCGTACCCGCCCGGCCTCGCCCCCTTCCCGCGCCTGCCCGGCCCTTTCTCCGCTTCTTCGCGCGATCTCCCTGAGCACGCCGCCCACCCGGCGTGCCGGGTTGAGCACGCTGGACGGGTGCTGCGGGACGTAGGCGACGGCACCGGGCGCGATCCGGATGTCGCCGGTGATCCGCACCCCAGGCGCGTGCTCGCCGAGCAGCGCCAGCCCGGTCGTGGTCTTGCCGCTGCCCGAGGCTCCCACCAGCGCGAGCACCTCACCGGCGGCCAGCTCCAGCGACACCCCGTCCACCAGCGCGCGACCGCCCGCCTCCGCGCGCAACTCCGACACCTTGAGGATCACGGCCTGCGCACCGCCCGGTCGAACGTCAGGTTCAGCCCCACCGACAGGGCCACGATCAGCAGCGCCGGCACCAGCACCGCCCACGGCTGCAGGAACATCCCGCCCCTGTTGCGATCGACCATCACGGCCCAGTCGCCGGCGTCCGGCGCCAGGCCGACGCCGAGGAAACTGGCCGAGGCCACCAGGTAGAGCGCCCCGACCAGGCGTACGCCGACGTCGG
Source organism: Nonomuraea sp. NPDC050643 (assembly GCF_040654715.1). Classification (NCBI taxonomy): domain Bacteria; kingdom Bacillati; phylum Actinomycetota; class Actinomycetes; order Streptosporangiales; family Streptosporangiaceae; genus Nonomuraea; species Nonomuraea sp. NPDC050643. Next base: position 158,474 of record NZ_JBFAIM010000003.1, read on the forward strand.
CCACAAGCGTGGTGAGCATCGAGCGGCCCGTGTAGCCGACGGCGCGCCGCCACCACGTCTCGCCCTGCAGCCGCAGCGCCTCCATCGCCGTGCTCCCCGCCGCCTCCAGCGCCGCCGCCCTGGAGATCCGCACCACTTCGGGCAGCCCGATCAGCGCCACGATCACCACCAGCGCGGCGGGCCCCGGTGAGAACAGCGCGGCCAGCAGGATGAGCAGCAGCAGGGACGGGATCGCCAGCAGCAGGTCGAGCGGGCGCATCAGCACCTCGTCCACCCACCGCCGCCCGGCCAGCGCCGCCGCCATGCCGATCGGCACCCCGGCCGCGTACGCCAGCGACGTCGCCAGCATCGCCACCGACACCACGGACCGCCCGCCGAGCAGCACCTGCTCCCACACGTCCCGCCCCACGAAGTCCGTGCCCAGCGGCGGCACGGCCGCGAAGGAGACCCCGCGCGGCTCGGGCGCGCCCGCCAGCCACGGCCCCAGCAGCGCCAGCCCCAGCGGCACGGCCAGCAGCACCACTCCGGCACCCCGGCGCGCCCTCATCGCGCACCCGCCGGGACCGCCCGGTACGCCCCCAGGTCGGCGGCCAGATTGACGGCCACCGTCGTGGCGGAAAACACCACGCACAGTGCCTGGATCACCGGGACGTCCCTGGCCGCCACGGAGTCGTTCAGCAACGTGCCGAGCCCGGGGATCACGAACACCGACTCGACCACGATCACGCCGCCCAGCAGCCAGTCCGTAGTCCTGGCGAGCTGTTGCGCGCCGGGGGCGAGGGCGTTGGGCAGGGCGTGCGCGAGGCGTACCCGCCAGGGGGACAGGCCCAGGCGGCGGGCGTGGGCGGCGTACCCGGAGGCGAGCGCGTCGATCATGCCGGCGCGCACCAGCCGGCTGATCGAGCACACGGGCCGGGCCAGCAGCACCAGCACCGGCAGCACCAGCAGGGCGGGCTGCTCGAGCAGGTTCGGGGGCGCGCCGACGGCCGTCGGCGGGAACCAGCCGAGCCGCACCGCGAACAGCGCGACCAGCACCACGCCCAGCGCGAACTCCGGGATCGAGTAGAGCCCGACGGTGACGGTGGTCAGCGTCCGGTCGAGCGGGCCGCCCTGCCGTACGGCGGCGAGCACCCCGACGCCCACCGCGACGGGCACGAGCAGCAGCAGCGTGATCCCGGCCAGCACGAGCGTCGGCGGCAGGCCGTCGGCGAGCACGCCGGCCACGGGACGGCCGGACACCAGCGAGAGCCCGAGATCGCCGCGGACGAGCCCGGTCAGCCACGCCGCCCACCGCTCCACGGCCGGCCGGTCCAGTTCGAGGGTGTGGCGGAGCCGGGCGATGCGCTCCTCGTCGGGGATGTCCCCGGCCAGCACGACGGCGGCGTCACCGGGCAGCGCCTCGGTCAGGACGAACACCAGCGTCGCCACCGCCACCACCTGCGCGGCGCCGAGCAGCAGCCGGCGCAGCGCGTAGCGGGCCAGGCTCACCCGAGCCACACCTTGTCGAAGCGCGCCCAGTCGAGCGTGTTGGCGGGCGCGTTGGCCACGCCGCCCAGCCTGGGCGAGGTGCCGAGCAGCCAGTCGGCGAAGCCCCAGATGAGGAAGCCGCCCTCGGTGTGCAGCGTGCGCTGCAGCTCCAGGTAGATCTCGCGCCGCTTGGCCTCGTCGGGGCTGGCGATGGCCTGGTCGTAGAGGGCGTCGAACTCGGGGCGGGCCCATTTGGTGGCGTTCGTGGTGGAGTGGGTGAGCAGCCGCTGTGAGATGTGCGTCTCGATGGGCATGGCGCCGGAGCGGTAGCAGCAGATCGTGCCCCTGTTGAGGACGTCGGCCCAGTACGTGTCCTTGTTGCCGACCTTCGCGCTCATCTCCAGCCCCGCCTGCCTGGCCTGGTCGGCGAAGACGCCGGCCGCCTCCAGGAATCCGCTGGCCGCGGCCGAGGTGTCGAGCCGGATCCGCATCCCCTTGGCCCCGGCCTTGTCGATCAGCCACCTGGCCCGCTCCAGGTCGGGGGTGCGCTGCGGGATGCCGTCGGCGTAGTAGAGGTAGTCCTTGCCGAACAGGTCGTTGCCCACCTGCCCCGCCCCCGACAGCACGCTGTCGATCATCTGGGACCGGTCGGCCAGCAGGAACATGGCCTGACGCAGCCGCGCGTCGTCGAAGGGCGGCCGGTCGACCTTCATCGCGAACGCCTGCATGCCGCTGTTGCTCAGCCGGACGATCGACATCCGGCCGCCGCCCTGGTGGGTGCGGGCGGTGGCGGGCGTCAGGTCGTGCGCGTAGTCGGCCTGCCCGCCGAGCACGGCGTTCACCCGGGCCGACTCCTCGCCCGCGATGAGGTATTCGAGCTCGTCCACGTAAGGGGCGCCGTCCCAGTAGTGGGGGTTGCGCTTGAGCAGCAGCGAACGCCCTGGCCGGAACGACCCGAACGCGAACGGCCCCGACCCGACCGGGCGGCTGAACTCCTCGGCCCCCTCCGGCACGATGTAGGCCCCGAACGCGGCCAGCACGTTCGGGAACTCGGCGTAGGGCCGCTTCAGCCGGAACTCCACCGTCCGGTCGCCGCGGGCGCGGCTGTTCCCGAGGTCGATCAGGGCGAGGTTGGCCTTGGCGCGGAAGGTGCGCTTCTCGTCGGCGATGCGGGCGTAGCTGTGCAGGACGTCGGCGGCGCGGACCGGCCTGCCGTCATGGAAGGCGGCCTCGCGCAGCGTGACCCGCCACGTGCTGAGCTCGGCGTCGGACTCCCAGCCGGAGGCCAGCCGCGGCACGATCGACACGTCGGTCCCGTAGTCGGCGAGCTTGTCGAACATCGCCTTGGAGCGCGACGCCTCCAGGAACAGGTTGGCCAGATGCGGGTCCAGGCTCTCCTGGGCGCCGCCGCCCGCGAACACCGCCCGTAGCCTGCCGCCCCTCCTGGGCCGCGAGGACGCGGCGCCGCTCGTGGGCCGCGCGGCGCAGCCGGCCAGGGCCGCGGCGGCGGCAGCGGACAGGAAGGTACGACGATCTAGGCGCATGACCGACAATGGTAACGATTTTCATTTGTAGTGCAAATGCCTCTAATCGGTCAGGAGCTTGACGATGGCCACGACGCCGATGCAGACGATCACCCCGCGCAGGACCGGGGCGGGCAGTCTGCGGCCCAGCCGGGCGCCCAGGAAGCCGCCGGCCATCGAGCCCAGCGCCACCAGCAGCACCGCGAGCCAGTCGACGTCGGCGACGAGCGCGTACAGGATGGCGGCCGTGCCGTTGACCAGCACCACGAGCACGTTCTTGGCCGCGTTGAGCCGCTGCAACTCCTCGGTGAGCAGGATGCCCATCAGGCCGAGGAGCAGGATGCCCTGGCCGGCGCCGAAGTAGCCGCCGTACGCGCCCGCCGCCAGCGCCCCCAGCCACAGCCACGGGCCGCCGTGGGGACGCCCGGGGCGGGTCGCCAGCAGACGGCTGAGCCTGGGCTGGATCAGGACCAGGGCGCAGGACAGCGCGATGAGCACGGTGACGACCACCGTGAACGTGGCCTCCGGCAGGTTGAGCAGCAGCAGCCCGCCGGTCAGCGCGCCCGCCACGGACGCGGGGGCCAGCCGGAGCAGGCGGCCGCGCTGGCCCTTCAGCTCCGGCCGGTAGCCCATGACCCCGGTCAGCCCGCCGGGCACCAGGCCGATGTTGTTGGAGACGTTGGCGGTGATCGGCGGCAGGCCCACGGCCAGCAGGGTCGGAAACGTGATCAGGGACCCTGATCCGACGACGGTGTTGATGGCCCCGCCCGCGACGCCGGCCGCGAGCACCGCGACCATCTCCCAAGGTGTCATGCTGTCCGACTTTAGGGCATGTCTTATTAATCAAGACAAATTGTATTGCTATTTGAGATTTATCCATTTTACTTCAACGGTTAATCACCGGTTGACGCTGGTACGCACCAGACGTAAAGTCCGGTGATCTTAGTCGGTTCACTAGGGAGAATGACGTGTACCGTCCGCTGCACGACGGCTGGACCCTCAGCTCGGTCACCGGTCACCCCACGATCCCGGCCACTGTGCCGGCCACTGTGCCGGCCACTGTGTCGGCCACTGTGCCGGGCGCCGTGCACACCGATCTGCTCGCGGCGGGCCTGATCGAGGACCCTTACCGCGACGACAACGAGACCGGGCTCGGCTGGATCGGCCGGACCGACTGGGTCTACGAGACCGTTCTCGACTGGCACGAGGACGGCCACGAGCGCGTGGACCTCGTGTGTGAGGGGCTCGACACGGTCGCGACCGTGTCGGTGAACGGCCAGGAGGTCGGCAGGGCCGCCAACATGCATCGCCGCCACCGGTTCGCGGTGCGCGAGCTGCTGCGCGAGGGCGCCAACACGCTCGAGGTGCGGTTCGGGGCGCCGTACGCCTACGCCGAGGAGCAGCAGGCGCGGCACGGCGAGCGGCCGGGGCCCTACGCCGAGCCGTACCCGTTCATCAGGAAGATGGCCTGCAACTTCGGCTGGGACTGGGGCCCTACGCTGGTGACCAGCGGCATCTGGCGGCCCATCGGCCTGCACGCCTGGTCGGGCGCGCGCCTGGCCGAGGTGCGCCCGCTGGTGCGCGGCGACGGCGTGGACGTGCACGTACGCGTGGAGCGCACCGGTGACGCGCCGGTGACGGTCACCGCCGACGTGGCCGGCGTGCGCGTCGAGGCCAAGCTCCAGCAGGGCGAGAGCGAGACCGTGCTGCGCCTGGACGTGCCGCACGCCCGGCGGTGGTGGCCGCGCGGCCACGGCGCCCAGCCCCTCTACCCGCTCACCGTCCGCGCCGGCTCCGACCAGTGGCGGCGCGAGATCGGCTTCCGCACGGTCGAGCTGGACGACGACGCCTTCCGCCTGATCGTCAACGGCCGGCCGGTGTTCGTGCGCGGCTACAACTGGATCCCCGACGACTGCTTCCCCGCCAGGGTCACCCCGGAGCGCCTGGCCGAGCGCTTCGCCCAGGCCACCGCCACCGGAGCGAACGCGCTGCGGGTGTGGGGCGGCGGCGTCTACGAGTCAGAGGACTTCTACACCCTGGCCGACCGCATGGGCCTGCTGATCTGGCAGGACTTCCCGTTCGCCTGCTCGGCCTACCCGGAGGAGGAGCCGTTCCGCTCCGAGGTCGAGGCCGAGGCGCGTGACAACGTGGCGCGGCTGGCCGCCCACCCGAGCCTGGTGCTGTGGTGCGGCAACAACGAGAGCATCGAAGGCCACCAGCACTGGGACTGGCGCGAGCCGCTGGGGGAGCGGAGCTGGGGCGCCGGGTTCTACTTCGACCTGCTGCCGGGCATCGTGGCCGAGCTGGACCCGACGCGGCCGTACTGGCCGGGCAGCCCCTACTCGGGGGCTCCCGACCGGGACGTGCGCGACCCCTCGACCGGCACCGTCCACCTCTGGGACGTGTGGAACCGCCTGGACTACACGCACTACGCCGACCACACGCCGCGCTTCGTGGCCGAGTTCGGCTTCCAGGGCCCGCCGGCCTACGCCACCCTGCGCGCGGCCTCCTCCGATGAGCCACTGACGCCGGACTCCTCGCACCAGAAGGCCGACGACGGGCAGGCCAAGCTGCTGCGCGGCCTGGGCGAGCACCTGCCCCGGCCGGAGGGCTTCGACGACTGGCACTACTACACGCAGCTCAACCAGGCGCGGGCGATGGCGTTCGGGGTGGAGCGGTTCCGGTCGCTGATGCCGTACTGCATGGGGACCATCGTGTGGCAGCTCAACGACTGCTGGCCGGTGACCTCCTGGGCCGCCGTGGACGGCGCGGGCCGCAGGAAACCCCTCTGGTACGCGCTGCGCCGCTCCTTCGCCGACCGCCTGATCACCCGGCAGGGCACGGAGATCGTCCTGGTCAACGACACGGACGAGGAGTGGGCCGGCACGCTCGGGCTGGCCGCGCGCGACCTGTCGGGCCGGGTCCTCGCGGCCAGGGGCGAGCCGGTCGCGGTGCCCGCCCGCGCCACGCTGCGCCTCACCCCGCCCGCCGACGCCGGCGCCCGCGTGCTGACGGCCGAGCTGGGCGGCGAGCGGGCCGTGTTCGCGCTGGCCGAGGACCCGGCCATGGGCTACCCGCCGGCCGAGTTCACCGCCGCCGTGGCGAAGGAGCCGGGCGGGCTCGCGGTCACGGTCACCGCCACGACCGTCCTGCGCGAGCTGGCGATCTTCCCCGACCGGCTCGACCCGGCCGCCACCGTCGACGACCAGCTCGTCACCCTGCTGCCCGGCGAGAGCGTGACCTTCCACGTCACCACCGGCCTCGACCTCGACCCCGCCGCGCTCACCGCCTATCCCGTGCTGCGCTGCGTCAATGAGCGGAGCTGAGGAAAAGCGAGCGGAGCTGAGGAAAACCGCAGGCGGATCCGGGCACGGGCATCATTCCGGCGGCCGGGGCGGCGAACCTAACGTTCCCGGTCATGACCGGAAAGTTGTTCGATGTCCCCCGCCGGACCCTCGCGGCGGTGTCGGCCCTGCTGGCGCTGACCGGGGTGATCGTGCTGTCCGCCATGGCGAACAGCACGATGCAGCCGCTGCCCGCCTCGGCGCCGGCCACGCAGTTCAGCGCCGAGCGGGCCCTGCGCCACTTGGAGCGGTTCGCCACCCGGCCCCGCCCGATCGGGAGCCGGGCGGGCGAGCAGGCCAGGGACTACCTGGCCGGGCGGCTGCGCGAGGCGGGGCTCGACGTGCGGATCCAGCGGGCGGTGGGCGCGAACGCCGCGGCGGGGCTGGCCTCGTTCGGGCAGGTGCACAACATCGTGGCCACCCGGCCGGGTACCGACCCGACCGGCACGGTGGTGATCGCCGCCCACTACGACTCGGCCTCCATGGGGCCGGGGGCCTCCGACGACGCGGCGGCCGTCGCGGCCATGCTGGAGACCGTACGGGCCCTGAAGGACGCCCGGCTCCGCAACGACCTGGTGTTCCTCATGACGGACGGCGAGGAGGACGGCGTGCTCGGCGCCGAGGCGTTCGTCAGGGAGCACCCGCTCGGGAGCAAGGGCGGGGTGCTGCTCAACTGGGAGGCGCGCGGGGTCAGCGGGCCGTCGCTGATGTTCGAGACCTCCCGGGGCAACGCCGGGCTCGTCGGCACGTTCGCCAGGGCCGTACCGCATCCGCGCGGTGACTCGATGATGGTCGAGCTCTACCGGCTGCTGCCGAACAACACCGACTTCACGCCGATGACCAAGGCCGGGTTCACCGGCCTGAACTTCGCCTACATCCAGGAGTCCTCGCGCTACCACACCGCCGACGACTCCCTCGCCTTCCTCGACCGCGGCAGCCTGCAGCACCACGGCACGAACATGCTGGCACTGGCCCGCGACCTCGGCGGCGCCGACCTGCCGGCGCTGGCGGCCGATCACGACGTGACGTATTTCCGGCTGCTCGGGATGCTGGTCACCTACCCGGACGCGCTGGTCCGGCCGCTGGCCGGGCTCACGCTCGCGGCGGTCGCCGGGCTGGCGCTGCTCGCGCGCAGGCGGGAAGTGGCCGGGCTGGGCCGGATCGCGCTCGGCGCGGTGTCGGGCGTGGTGCCGGTCGTCCTGGCGGTGGCCCTGGCGCAGGGGCTGTGGGAGCTGCTGGTGGCGGTGCGGCCCGACTACAACGGGATGGGCGGGCTGCTGCACCGGCCGGAGGCGTTCCGCGCGGCGGTCGCCGTGCTGGCCGGGCTGGCGGTGCTTTGCTGGTACCTGGCGCTGCGGCGCAGGGTCGGGCCCGCCGCCCTGGCCATCGGCGCGCTGGCCTGGCCCGCCCTGCTGGGCGCGGTGTGCGCGCAGATCGCGCCGGGCGCCTCGTTCATGTTCGCGCTGCCCGCGCTGCTGTGCGCGCTCGGCGGCCTGGCCGCGCTGCTGCCACGCGGCGTCGCCGCGCGGGCGCGCGGCGACATGACCCCGGACGGCGTCGCCTCGCCGGCAAGCGTAGATGGCCAGATCGGACGGGCGGTCGCAGGTGGCGCGGTTCGGCGGGCGGTCTCGGGTGGCGCGGTTCGGCGGGCGGTCTCGGGTGGCGGGGTCCGGCGGGCGGTCGTGGGTGGCGTGGTCTGGCGGGTGGGGGCGGTGACGGCCGGGGCGGTCGTGTCGGCGGCGCTGCTGCCGGCCCTGGCCGCGATGGCGTTCGACGGGATGGGGCTCGCGCTCGGCGGGGTGAGCGCGCTGGCGCTGGTCCTGTTCTTCCTGACGGTGCTGCCGATCGTGGAGCTGTGGCTGCCGGAGCGGCCGTCCCGTCCCGTGTGGCTCGGCGTGCCGGTGGGCGCCGCCGGGCTCGCGGTGGCGCTGGTGGCCGCCGGGCTGGCGGTGGACGGGCCCGACGCGGCGAACCCGCGGCGCACGCACCTGGCGTACGTGATGGACGCCGACACCCGGGCCGCCGGCTGGGTCAGCGCCGACCTCGACCCACCGGCCTGGACCAGGCGGTACGTCACCGGCCGCGACACCACCTCCCTGCCTCCCGGCTACGCCCGCGGCTCCCTGTGGGCGGGCGGCGCACCGGCCGTCCGGGCGGCCGGGCCCCAGGTGTCCGTGTTGTCCCGGTCGGGGGACACGTACCGGCTGCGGGTCGTCGCGGGCAAGGGCGCGCGTTCCGTCACGCTGCGCGTCGAGCAGCCGATCACGCAGGCGAGCGCCGAGGTCGCCGGGGCGCGGCCGGTGACCGTGCCCGTCTCCGGCACGCGGGCGAACACCTGGCCGGGCGAGGTGCGCTTCCGGGGGATCCCGGAGAGCGGCGCCGAGGTCACCCTGCGCGTGCCCGGTACGGCGGGGTTCCGGGTGACCGCGATCTCCGAGACCGACGGGTTCGCGGCGGTGCCCGGGTTCGTGCCCCGGCCTCCTGGGCTGGTGGCGGCCACCCGGGAGGACGGTGACCTGGTGGCGATCACGCGGACGTACCCCGTGCGACACTGAGCGCATGGTGGAGCGAGAGCGGCGTCCGTTGCTGCCGCACACACGGCTCGATGAGCTGCTGGCCGAGCTCCAGGTCCGGTTCGACGCCGTGCTGGCCACCCGGGACCGGGTGCACGCCCTGCTCGAGGCGGTCGTGTCCGTGGGCAGCGACCTCGATCTGGAGACCGTGCTGCGCCGCATCGTCGAGACCGCCACCAGGCTCGTGGACGCGAGCTACGGCGCGCTCGGGGTGGTGGGGCAGGGGCGCACGCTTCTCCAGTTCATCCCCGTGGGGCTCACCGACGAGGAGATCGCCAGGATCGAGCACTGGCCGCACGGGCTGGGGCTGCTCGGGCTGCTGATCAAGGACGCGCGGCCGCTGCGGCTCGGCCGCATCGCCGACCATCCCGAGTCCTACGGCTTCCCGCCGGGGCATCCGCCGATGGGCACGTTCCTCGGGGTGCCGATCAGGGTGCGCGACGAGGTGTTCGGCAACCTCTACCTGACCGAGAAGCGCGGCGGCGGGGAGTTCGACGAGGAGGACGAGGCCATCGTGATCGCGCTGGCCACCGCGCGAGACCTGGCTGCAGGCGTCGTCCGAGGTGACCACCCGGCTGTTGTCGGGGGCGGGCACCGGCGAGGTGCTGAGCCTGGTGGCGGCCAGGGCCAGGGAGATGGGCGACGCGGACCTCGTCCGGATCCTGCTGCCGGGCGGCGACGGCGAGGACCTGCGCGTGCAGTGCGTGGACGGCGACCCGGCCGGGCCTGCGGATGGAGGGCCGGCTCGACACCGAGGTCCCGGAGGAGCTCGCCGAGCAGGCGCTGGCCGTGCTGCGCGAGGCGCTGTCCAACGTGGTCCGCCACGCCAAGGCGACCAGGGCGGAGGTGTCGGTGGACCTGACGGTCGACCGGCTGACGCTCGGTGTGCGCGACAACGGCGTCGGGATGCCCGCGGGCGGGCGGCGCAGTGGCCTGCGCAACCTCGAGGAGCGGGCGGAGCGGCTGGGCGGCTCGTTCGGCGTCGCCCCCGCCGAGGGCGGCGGGACGGCGCTCACGTGGGCGGTCCCCCTGTGATCCGGCGCCCGGTGACCTGCTCGGCCCGCACCACGATGTAGTGGTCGCGCCCGCCCGGCGCCCACGGATGGAGCGGCAGCCGGGCCAGGCGCTCCAGCTCGGCGGGCTCGGTCACCGCGCGGGCGTGCCCCACGACGGTCACCGACCACCCCGTACGCGGCCCCGGGTCGAACGCGTCCACCTCGAACGCCACCACCGCCCGCCGCGTGGCCGCCGCCAGCTTGGACCCGGAGCCGGTCCGGATGACGATGGCGTCACCGTCGAGGTGGAAGGTGACCGGCTGCACCGCCGGCAGGGCCCGGTCGGTGAAGACGATCCGCCCGATGGGCGTCGAGGCGAGCAGCCGCAGGCACTCCTCGCGGGTGAGCACCTGCAGTCCGGACGAGTCGAGTCGCATGCCCGTCAGGATCGCGCGCCCGGCGGGGTCTGCTCAGGGCCGAAAGTCCCGTCATTCGCCGCGATCGGCCCGCAGCCGCGCGGCCAGCGCCGCCGCCTGCGTGCGCCGCTGCATGTCGAGCTTGGCCAGCAGGTTGGACACGTAGTTCTTGACCGTCTTCTCGGCCAGGAACATGCGCTCGCCGATCTGCCGGTTGGTCAGGCCCTCGCCGATCAGGTCGAGGATGTTGCGCTCCTGCTCCGACAGCGCCGCCAGGGGGTCCTTCCTGGCCGCCTGATCGCGCAGCCGCCGCAGCATGGCCGCGGTCGTCTCCGGGTCGAGCAGCGAGCGCCCCGACGCCACCGTACGCACCGCGCCGACCAGGTCGGAGCCGTGGATCTGCTTGAGCACGTAGCCGGCCGCCCCGGCCATGACCGCGTCGAACAACGCGTCGTCGTCGGCGTACGAGGTCAGCATCAGGCACGCCAGCCCCGGCACCCGCGAGCGCACCTCCCGGCACACGTCCACGCCGCTGCCGTCGGGCAGCCGCACGTCCAGCACCGCCACGTCGGGCCGGAGCGCGGGGATGCGCGCCATCGCCGACTCCGCCGTGCCCGCCTCCCCGATGACCTCGATGTCGTCCTCGGACTCCAGCAGCGCCGCCACACCCCGCCGCACGACCTCGTGATCGTCGACCAGGAACACCTGAATCATGTTCGTCACGCTAGCCGCCCGGCGCCGCCGGGCGTAGGGCCGTTGGTCCCTGTCAGCGCGCGCTTCAGGATTTTCCCCGTGGGGCTCATCGGCAGCTCGTCCACGAACGACACCCGCCGGGGATACTTGTACGCGGCCACCCGCTCGCGGACGAACTCCCGCAGCTCGTCGCAGGTCACCGGGGCGCGCAGGGCCACCACGGCCTCGATCTCCTCGCCGAGCTCCGGATGCGGCACGCCGAAGACGGCCGCCTGCCGCACCGCGGGATGCTCGTACAGGAGCTCCTCCACCTCGCGCGGGTAGACGGTGTAGCCGCCGCGGATGATCACGTCGCGGCGGCGGTCCACCAGGAAGAAGTAGCCGTCCTCGTCCATCCGCCCGAGGTCGCCGGTGTGGAACCAGCCGTCGCGCAGCGCCTCCGCCGTGCCCTCGGGGTCGTTCCAGTAGCCCTTCATCACGTTGGGCCCGCGTACGACGATCTCGCCGATCTCGCCCTCGGGCGTCTCGCGGCCGTCGTCGTCGACGACCCGCATCTCGACGTCCCTGATGGGCCAGCCGATCGAGCCGGGCCTGCGGTGCCGCCCGCCCCGGTTGGTGGCGGCGACGGGGGAGGTCTCGCTGAGGCCGTACCCCTCGATGATCTGGCAGCCGAGCCTGGCCTCGTAGGCGCGCAGCACGTCCAGCGGCAGCGCGGCCCCGCCGGAGGCGCAGACCCGCAGCATCGACATGTCCGAGGCCCCGGGATGGTCGAGCAGCGCGATGAACATGGTCGGCACGCCCTGGAAGACCGTCACCCCGTCGCGCCGGATGACCTCCAGCGCTCGCCCGGCCTCGAAGCGCCGCAGCAGCGTCAGCCGCGCGCCCGCGACCACGGTCGCGTTGAGCGAGCAGGTCTGGCCGAACGTGTGGTAGAGCGGCAGCGCGCCCAGCACCACGTCATCGACGCCGAGCGCGTGCATGCGGGCGACGGTGGCCGCGTTGCCGCTCAGGTTCGCGTGGGTCAGCTCGATGCCCTTGGGCCGGCCCGTCGTGCCGGAGGTGTAGTGGATGACCGCGGTGTCGCCGGCCGCCATGGGGGCGATCTCCCGCTCGGCCGCGACGGCCCGCAGCAGCCGCCGGAACTCCTCGGGCACCACGAAGAAGCAGTCCGTCTTCGTGCCCGCCGAGCCCGCCTCGGCCGTCTCCGCGAACGCGTGCCAGGCGATGAGCAGCCGCGCCCCGCAGTCCCCCAGGTACGCGGCGATCTCCCGCCGCTTCAGCAGCGGGTCGAGCGGCACCACCACGGCCCCGAGCCGCAGCACCCCGTAGTAGACGACGCCGAACTCGGGCACGTTCGGCAACATGATCGCGACCCGGTCGCCGGCGCCGATCCCGCGGCGCCGCAGCAGGCCCGCGAGGCGGGCGCTCAGCTCCTCGAGTGCGCCGTAGGTGAGCTCCGCCTCGTCCAGCGTGAGAACCGCTCTGCCACCGAGCCGCTCGGCGGCGGTTTGGAGCCGGTCAGCGAGGTTCATGGGAAGACCGTACGTCCGCGCTCCCACGCCGCTCATTGGTCGCGGTGGCCAGTCTTTCCCGTCCGGTATTGGTCGCCCCGCCGAGATCGGGCCGGGCGTCCTGGAGGGCGATCGCCACGAGCAGCTCGACGAGATCGTTGATCGAGCGCAGGCTCCGCCCGGTGCGCTCCTGGATCCGGCGCAGCCGGTACTGCGCGGTGTTGGGATGGATCTGCAGCGTGTCGGCCGCGGCCCGCAGGTTGAGGTCGGCGGCGGCGAACGCCCTGATCGTGGCCGTCAGCACGCCGCCGCGCGCCCGGTCCTCGGCCAGCAGCGAGGTGATGCGCGGGTCCACCAGGTGGCGGGCGGTGTCGTCGGCCTTCAGCGCCAGATACTGGAACGGCGTGATCCTGGGCAGCGCCGCCACGCCGCCCTCCTCGGGCACGAAGTCCAGCACGGCCCTGGCCTCCTGGTAGGCCTGCGGGATGTGCGCGGTGCCGGCCGACACGGTGCTGATGCCCATGGCCAGCCTGATGCCCTCGGCCGCCAGGCTCCGCAGCACCTCCTGCAGCCGGTCGCACAGCTCCTCGGGTCCGGTGCCGGGGCCGAGCACGGGGATGGCCACGATCTCCGACTGCCGCACGACCGACAGCGTACGGGTGCCGTTGCCGCCGGTCCGGGCGATGGCCGCGCAGGCCGCGTGCCGGGCGTCGGCTCCCCGGTCGGGACCGATGGCCGTGGAGACGGGCGGCCCGGCGAGCACCGCGATCACCACGAGCAGCGGCGTGCGCGCGTCCGGGCCCAGCCCGTGGGCCTGCGCCGCGGCCAGCTCCCTGCCGCGCGTCGGCGCGCCGCCGGCCAGCAGCGTCTCGATCAGGTCGCGGCTCTCACGGACGGCCTCGGCCGCCGCGTACTGCTGGAACTCCATGTACGCGTTCGCCGTGTGCGTGCTGGCGAAGTCGGAGTAGCGCATCAGCGGCGCCGCCAGTTCCAGGGCGGCCTCGCGGCCGGCGTACGTGCGGCCCGCCCGCTCGACCACCGCCTCCCAGAAGACCCGCTGCCCGATCCTGAACGCGTTGATGTAGTCGGCCAGCGGCACGCCCGCCCTGGCCCGGCGCATGGCGGCCCGGCGGGTGAAGGTGATGTCGCCGGTGGTGACCGTGCGCTCCTCCAGCAGCACGGCCAGCTTGGCCCGGTAGTGCTTGACCACGTGCTCCCACACCTCGGCGTGGAAGTCGGGTCCCCGCGCCGCGTAGGCGGGGATCTCCTCCGTGATCGTCGTGACCGCGGTCGTGGCGAGTGCCTCGACGTCGTTGAGCAATTCGGACAGGATGCGCGTGCGCTCCATTCCGACGGCTGCCACGGTGCTCGAACCAGTGGACATGCCGGGATGATCCATGGCGATGGCCGGGCGGTCAACGGGTCGTAACCGGTCCGAGACCCACGCTGTGCTCAGAGGACAACTCGCCGGAAACATCTTGGGTCACCGTGCCCAATGCGGCCGTTGACGGGCCGCTCCTACGCTGAGCCCAACTTCAGAACATTGTTCTCCAGGAGGCCGGATGCTGGAGGTACACGATCTTACCGTTCGCTTCGGCGGCATCACGGCGCTGGACGGCGTGGGGTTCGAGGTGGCGGGCGGTGAGATGGTGGGGCTCATCGGGCCGAACGGCGCCGGCAAGACCACGCTGTTCAACTGCCTGACCCGCCGCTACGACGCCGACTCCGGGAGGATCGCGTACGAGGGTCGGGACCTGACCGCCGTGGCCCCGCACGCCATCGCGCGGCTCGGCATCGCCAGGACGTTCCAGAACCTGGGCCTGTTCCCCCGCCTGTCCGTCCGCGACAACGTACTGGTCGGCGCGCACCACCGGGGCCGCGCCGGCTTCCTGTCCGCCGGGCTGCGGCTGCCCGGCGTGCGCGGCGAGGAGCGCGCCCTGCGCGCGGACGCCGACGCCGTGCTGGAGCGGCTGGGCCTGACCGGGGTGGCCGGGCACCCGGCGACCGGGCTGCCGTTCGGCACCCTGAAACGGGTCGAGCTGGCCCGCGCGCTCGTCGGCCGCCCTCGGCTGCTGCTGCTCGACGAGCCGGTGAACGGGCTGAGCACGGCCGAGGTCGAGGAGTTCGCGGGCACGCTGGGCGCGATCCGCACCGAGTACGACGTCACGGTCGTCGTGGTCGAGCACCACATGGGCTTCGTCATGAGCGTCTGCGAGCGCATCGTCTGCCTGGACTTCGGCCGCAAGATCGCCGAAGGCCCGCCCGAGGAGGTCCAGCGGAACCCGGCCGTGATCGAGGCCTACCTGGGGACGGCCGCATGAGCGAGCTGGTGGTGGACGGTCTGGTCGCCGGCTACGGCGACGCCCGGGTGCTGCACGGCGTGGGCTTCACCGTCCCCCAGGGTGAGATCTGCGCGATCCTCGGGCCCAACGGCGCGGGCAAGACGACGCTGCTGCGGGCGCTGTGCGGCATGGTCAAGCCCCGCGGCAGGGTCACGCTCGGCGGCGTCGATCTCACCGGCCGCTCGCCCGACGCGGTCGCCCGGCTGGGCGTCGCCCACGTGCCCGAGGGGCGCGGCACGTTCATGCCGCTGACCGTCGAGGAGAACCTGCGGCTCGGCGCGTTCGTCCGGCGCGGCCGGGCCTCGGTGGAGGAGGACCTCGGCCGCATCTACACCTACTTCCCGGTCCTGAGGACCCGTCTCAAGCAGGCCGCCGGCAGTCTCAGCGGCGGCGAGCAGCAGATGCTGGCCATCGGCCGGGCCCTCATGCTGCGCCCCCGGCTGCTGCTGCTCGACGAGCCGTCGCTCGGCCTGGCCCCGCTGGTCACCCGGGAGCTGTTCCGCATCGTCCAGGCCATCAACGCAGAGGAGCAGACCACCGTGGTCGTCGTCGAGCAGAACGCCCATCTCGCCCTCGGCATCGCCCAGCAGGCGCACGTCCTGGAGACCGGGCGGATCGTGCTGTCGGGCACGGCCGAGGACATCAGGGCCGACGAACAGGTCGCGCAGTCCTACCTCGGGTACCGGGTGTAGCGCGATGGCCGGATTTCTGCAGCAGGTCGTCGAGGGGCTCGGCGCGGGCGCCATCTACGCCAGCCTGGCGCTGGCACTGGTGCTGATCTACCAGTTCACCGGGATCGTGAACTTCGCCCAGGGCGAGCTGGCCATGTTCTCCACGTACGTCGCCTGGCAGTGCGTGGCCGCCGGGCTGCCGTTCTGGCTGGCGCTGGCGCTCACGCTGGTGGTGTCGTTCGCGGGCGGGATGCTCATCGAGCGGGTGATCATCAGGCCGGTCGAGGGGGCGCCGGAGCTGACGATCGTGATCGTCACCGTCGGGCTGTTCATCTTCGTCAACGCCGCCGCCGGCTGGATCTGGACGTTCCTCATCAAGGACTTCCCGAACCCGTTCCCCGGCGGCGCGCTGCAGGCGGGCGGGATCAGCCTGAGCTTCTCCACGCTCGGCGTGCTCGGCGTGGTGGCCCTCGTCATGGGACTGCTCTACCTGCTGTTCCAGCACACCAAGATCGGGCTGGGGATGCGGGCGGTGGCGACCAACCCCGCCTCCGCGCGGCTGGTCGGCATCCGGGTGGGCTGGACGCTCGCGCTCGGCTGGGGGCTGGCCGCCACCGTGGGCGCGGTGTCCGGTGTGCTGGTGGCCCCGCTGCTGTTCCTGGAGCCCAACATGATGGGCGGCGTCCTCATCTACGCCTTCGCGGCGGCCACGCTCGGCGGCTTCGACAGCCCGCTGGGGGCGGTGCTCGGCGGGCTGATCGTCGGCGTCGCGGAGACCCTGGCCGGCGCGTACGTCGGGTTCATCGGGTCCGACCTCAAGGTGGGAGTGCCACTGGTGATCATCCTCGGCGTCCTGCTGCTGCGGCCCCAAGGGCTGTTCGGGCGAGCGGTGGTGGAGCGGGCATGAGCGAGTCCACGCAGGTCGTCGAGCGGAGCAAGGTGCGGGAGCGGCGGGCGCCCGCGCTCCGATGGCGCTGGGCCGCCCTGGGCCTGCTCCTGGCCGCCGCCGTCTACGCGCCCTTCCAGCTCGTCCCCTTCCACGTCTTCCAGCTCACGATGGTGCTGGTCTACGCGGTGGCGCTGCTCGGGCTCAACCTGCTCGTCGGGCACGCGGGCCAGATCTCCCTCGGGCACGGCGCCTTCTTCGCCATCGGCGCGTACGGGGCCGCGATCCTGCTGCACCGCTGGGACGTGCCGTACCCGCTGACCCTGCCCGTCACGGCCGTGCTGGCGTTCCTGCTGGGCCTGGCCCTCGGGGTGCCCGCCATGCGGCTGCGCGGGCTCTACCTGGCCCTCGTCACCCTCGCCATCGCGATCTTCCTCGTTCCGCTGCTCAAGCGGTTCGAGGAGCTGACCGGCGGCTCCATGGGCCTGACGCTGGCCAAGCCCGCGCCGCCCGCGTGGAGCGGCCTGGCCGAGGACCAATGGCTGTACTTCCTCACCCTGGCCGTCGCCGCCGCCGCGTTCCTGGTGGCCGTGGGGCTGCTGCGGTCGCGCGTGGGGCGGGCGCTGCACGCGATCAGGGACAACGAGGCGGCGGCCGAGGTCATGGGCGTGCGGCTGTCGGTCTACAAGACGCTCGCGTTCGCCTGGAGCGCCATGTTCGCGGGGGCGGCGGGCTGCGTCTACACGTGGGTGATCGGGTTCGTGTCGCCTGACTCGTTCACCGTGAACCTGTCGATCAGCCTGCTGGCCGGCCTGGTCGTCGGCGGTCTCGGCTCGATGGCCGGCCCCGTGCTCGGCGCGCTGTTCGTGGTGTTCGTGCCGAGCATCTCGCAGGGATTCAACGACGTCCCACCCGGCGTCATCTTCGGCCTGCTGATCATCGCGGTGATGTACGTGGCCCCGACGGGACTGGCCGGGCTGGCCGGACGCCTGATCAACAAGATTCCCCGGAAGGAGTAAGAGGGATGCGAGTTTCCGCGATCGGCTGTTCGGCGCTGCTCCTGCTCGCCGTCGCCGCCTGTGGAGGGCGCGACAGCGGGGGCGAGACCGGTGGTACGGCCGCCTCGGGCAAGTGCCAGGGGCAGCAGACGACCGGCATCACCGACAAGAGCATCAAACTGGGCGGCATCTACCCGCTGTCCGGCCCCGCCTCCGCCTATGGGGACATCCCCAAGGGCATCAAGGCGTACTTCGACTACGTCAACGCCGAGAAGAACGGCATCGGCGGGCGCAAGGTCGAGTTCGTCGTCCGCGACGACGGCTACCAGCCGCCCAAGGCCGTGGAGGAGGCCCGCAGGCTGGTCGAGCAGGAGCAGGTGTTCGCCCTGTTCCAGACGCTGGGCACGCCCTCGACGACGGCGACCTGGGACTACACCAACCAGCGCAAGGTGCCGCAGGTGTTCGTGGCCACCGGCGCCTCCAAGTGGGGCTCCGACACCGCGCACCCGTGGACCATCGGCTGGCAGCCCAACTACGTCTCCGAGGCCCGCGTCTACGCCCAGTACCTCAAGCAGGAGAAGCCCGAGGCCACGGTCGCCGTGCTCTACCAGAACGACGACTTCGGCAAGGACCTGCTCGGCGGGTTCAAGCGGGCCGTCGAAGGCACCCAGATCAAGGTCGCGGCCGAGCAGAGCTACGAGGTGACCGACCCCAGCATCGATCCGCAGATGCGCAACCTGGCCGAGTCGAAGGCCGAGGTGTTCCTCAACATCACCACGCCCAAGTTCGGCTCGCAGGCGCTGGCCGCCGACGCCAAGAACACGGGCTGGAACCCGCTGCACATCGTCAACAACGTCGCCGCCTCGATCACCGTGCTCAAGCCCGTCGGGTTCGAGAACGTGCAGGGCGTCGTGTCGAGCTCCTACTACAAGGACCCGAACGACCCCACATGGGCGAACGACCCCGAGATGATGCTCTACAAGCAGAAGATGCAGCAGTACGCGCCCTCGGCCGACCCCAACGTGCCCTATCACACCTTCGGCTGGGCGGCGGCCAACAGCTTCCACAAGGCCATGGAGGCCGCCGCGTGCCCGACCCGGGAGGGACTGCGGGACGCCGTGCGCAACCTCAAGGGTGTCAAGATCGACATGTTGCTGCCCGGGGTGACGATGGACACCGCCCAGGGCGACGGCTTCCCGATCGAGTCGATGCAGCTCATGACGTTCAAGGGTGAGCGGTGGGAGCTGTTCGGCCAGGTGATCGACACCCGCAAGGAGTTCGGCCCGCTGACGGGCTGACCCTTCAGGTGCTGATCGTCCCCGCCCTGACCAGCCAGTCGACCGCTTCGGAGATGGCCTCGAGCGAGGTGTAGCGGGGCCGGTGCCCCAGCACCCGCTCGGCCTTCTCCATGCTGCAGTGCGGGCTGTGCGCGATGTGGTCGAAGGTGATCCGCGCGTCCTCCTTCGACACCGTCTCCCGCCACCGGTCCCACGGCAGGTACGTCAGCCGCGCCTCCCGCCCGAACCAGCCCGCCACCGCCTCGGCGTAACCGCGCAGCGTCAGGGCGGTGGTGGCGACCGAGTGGAAGCTCTCGCCCACGGCCGCCGTCCGGTTGGCGATGGCGTCCATGAACAGCCGGGCCACGTCGTCGGCGTGCACGTGCTGGACGGTCTCCATGCCCAGGTTGGGCAGCGCCAGCTCGGCCCCGTCGGCGAGCGTCTGGAACGCTGCCGGGTTGACGTTGCCCGCCGGGGTGACCGGCACCCATCCGGGGCCGGTGATGTGCCCGGGGTGGATGAGCGTCACGGGGAAGCCCTCGCGGTGGGCCAGGCCCAGCAGGAACTCCTCGATGGCGGCCTTCTGGCGGCCGTATTCGCCGATGGGGCCGCGGGGCCGGTCTTCGGTGGTCGGCACCTGGGCGCTCGGGCCGTGGATCCAGATCGTGCCGCAGTGCAGGAAGTGCCGGACCTGGCCGGAGAGCGCGACGGAGAGCGACCTGGCGCTGGACTCCTTGAAGCAGATCAGGTCGATGACGATGTCGCCTTCGAGCCCGGCGATCCGCCGCCCGAACGTGCCGTCGGCCTCCTCGGCCTCCCGGTCGGCGGTCACGGTGGTGACGCGCTCCCAGGCGCCGTGCGGGCTGTAGGGCTCCCGCTTGCCCCGGCTGACGTTGACCACCTCATGGCCCGCGGCGACGAGCCGGGGGACGAGGTAGGTGCCGATGTGCCCGCTGCCGCCAATCACCACTACGCGCATGCCGACAGCGTAGACCGGTGCCCAGAGCGGCAATAGGGCAGGCGTTCGGCGGAGTGCGCGAAGTCATCGGCCGGAGATCCCGAGCGCCAGCCGCAGCGCACCGGCGGGGTCCTCGCCCCGCCACGCGACGTGCTGGTCCGGCCGTACCAGCGTCAGGGGCTCGCCGGGCAGATCGACGGCGCGCAGCGGAACGCCCAGCTCCCGGGCCTCCTCGACGGCCACGCGGGCGCCCGGCAGGCGCTGGTCCCCGACGAGGCTGAAACCGGGCCCCAGCCGGTCGTACAGGGACTCGCCGGGCGCGAGCCACCGGTGCGGCAGCCGCTCACCGCTGCCCGGGGCGACGACGGGCGAGTCGTCGTAGGTGTACCCCAGCACCAGGTCCAGGCTGTGGAACTCGCTGTCCTTGGTCCTGCGCACGGCCTCCGCCACGGCCGGCCGCACCCGCTCGAACGCGGCCTCGTCGCCCATCAGCGCCGGATCCGCCAGCTCGGGGGCCAGCGTGGCCATGTTCGCGGCGGCCGCCTCGATGGTGTCGGCGGCGATCGGGCGACGCTCGCTCTCGTACGTCGTCAGCAGGCCCTCCGGCGCCCACCCGCGCAGCACCGCGGCCAGTTTCCAGCCGATGTTGACCGCGTCGCCGATCCCGGTGTTGAACCCGTGGCCGCCGTAGGGCGGGTTCTGGTGTGCCGCGTCGCCCGCCAGGAACACGCGCTCGCTCGCGTACCGGTCGGCCAGCAGCATCCGCGCGGTCCACGGGTCGGTGGCCAGGATCTCGACGTCGATGTCGGCACCCGCCAGGTTCCGCACCAGGCGCACCGGGTCCGCGTCCTCCGCCCGTACGCCCTGGGCGATGCACCACCAGGTCTCCTTCAGGTCCAGGCGGCCGACCAGGCCGGGCTGGGCCGGGTTCAGCACCCAGTAGTGCACGGCCGGGCCGTGGGGGATGCGCTCGGCCAGGCCGGGGGCGCGGAAGACGGTGTTGAAGTTGGGCCTGGCGTCCTGGCGGCCCTCGTAGCGGGCGCCGATGGCCTGCCTGGTGACGCTGCGCGGGCCGTCGCAGCCGACGACGTAGCGGGCTCGCACCCGGCGCTCCTCGCCCGTGGCGGAGGTGATCCGTACCGTGACGCCGTCGGCGCCCTCCTGGAGGCCGGACACCTGCCAGCCGGTCAGCAGCGCGGCACCGGCGGCCTCGCGCAGCACCTCCTCCACCAGCGGCTGGGGCGCCTGCTGGCCCGGCTCGGCGGCCAGGTCGGAGCCCGCCAGGTCGAGCCCGAAGCAGCCGCCGATCCGGGTGATCTCCCGCCCGAGCAGGCCGGTGACGAACACCGCCTCGTCCGACCACGACACCGCCAGCGGCGCCCGCGAGCGCAACGTCTCCGCCAGCCCCCACCTGCGTAACAGCTCCATCGAGCGCGCCGAGGTCGTCTTGGCGCGCGGACGCAGCCACGACACCGACGCGCGCGGCTCGACCACCAGGCAGGCGACGCCGTGATACGCCAGCTCGACCGCGGTCGCCAACCCCACCGGCCCGCCTCCAGCGACCAGCACCGGTACGGACTCAGGCGTATCAAGATTCATCTGCTGTCCTATTCGTCCATAACGATCAGAGGCTACCGTTCTACGCACAAATCTGGATGATCAAGGGGATTGCATGAGCGAGACCTCGACGATGCCGCTGCACATGCGGCGGGTGGAGTTCGATCCGGCGCCCGAACTTGCGGCGGCGCGGGACGAGGAGCGGGTCAAGCGGGTCACCACCTCGCACGGCGACCCCGCCTGGCTCGTGATGCGGTACGCCGACGTACGCGAGGTGCTGGGCGACGCCGAACGGTTCAAGGTCGCCCCGCAGACCATCGCCCGGCTGCCCGGCGCGCCGAAGATGACCGAGGAGCAGCTCGCCAAGGTGAAGGCGGGCAACCTGCTCGGCGTCGACCCGCCCGAGCACACGCGGCTGCGCCGGATGCTGACGCCCGAGTTCACCATCCGCCGGATGCGCCGCCTGGAGCCGCGGATCCAGCGCATCGTCGAGGAGCACCTGGACGCCATGGAGGCCGCGGGCGGCCCCGCCGACCTGGTGTCGTCGTTCGCGCTGCCGATCCCGTCGCTGGTGATCTGCGAGCTGCTCGGGGTGCCGTACGAGGAGCGTGACGGCTTCCAGGACCGTACGCGCCGGATGCTCGACATGAGCGTGCCGGGCCCGGAACGCCTGATGCTCCAGTTCGAGCAGCGCGCCTACATGGAGGGCCTGGTCGGCCGCATCCAGGCGAACCCGGGCGAGGAACTGCTCGGCATGCTGGTACGCGAGCACGGCGACGACCTGTCCACCGACGAGCTGGTCGGGATCGGCGGCCTGCTGCTGTTCGCCGGGCACGAGACCACCTCCAACATGCTCTCCCTGGGCACGCTCGCCCTGCTGCGCCACCCCGAGCAGCTCGAGCTCATCAAGAAGGATCCCGAGCGGATCGACGGCGCGGTGGAGGAGCTGCTGCGCTGGCTCAGTATCGTGCATTCCGGCACCACGAAGATCACGACCACGGAGGTCGAGATCGGCGGCCAGACGATCGGGCCGGGTGAGCTGGTGATCTGCGCCCTGCCCGCCGCCAACCGGGACGCGGGGCTCATGGCGGACGCGGACACGTTCGACATCGGTCGCGGCGCGCCTGGCCACGTCGCCTTCGGCCACGGCGTACACCACTGCCTGGGCGCCCCGCTGGCGCGCATGGAGATGCGGATCGCCTTCCCCGCACTGCTGCGGCGCTTCCCCGGGCTGCGCCTCACGGACACCGAGCCCCAATTCCGCTCCTTCAGCATCGTGTACGGCATGTCCTCCCTGGAGGTGACCTGGTAGCCCGCGTCCCGCGCGGCGGCACACCGGCGGGACCCGCCCGCACAGGAAAATGTCGGCGGCGGCGGATAGCGTGCAAGCGTCATGCCTATCGACGTCGCGGCGCACGAGCTGATCGGCAGGGAGCACCCCGCCGCGCTGCTGCGTGCCGAGATCACCAGGGTGATCGGCAGCCACGGCGGCCTGGTGCTGGTCACCGGCGAGGCGGGCATCGGCAAGACCACCCTGGTCACCAGCGCGGCGGGCGAGGCCCGGCGGCTGGGCGCGCTCGTGGTCGGCGGCGCGTGCTGGGATTCCGACGGCGCACCCGGCTACTGGCCGTGGGTGCAGGTCATCCGTGCCCTGCGGCGCGCCGCCGAGCCCGAGGAGTGGGCCGCGGCGGAGCAGGCCGCGGGCGGCAGCCTGGCCGCCCTGCTCGGTGAGGCCCACCCCGCCCCCGAAAGTCCCCAGGCCGACGGCGGCCCGGCGGTCGCCGACGCGTTCCGGCTGTTCGACGCCGTCACCTCCGCCCTGGTCACGCTGTCGCAGCGCCGCCCGCTGGTGATCGTCCTCGAAGACCTGCACGCCTCCGACGCGGCCTCCCTCCGGCTGCTGGAGTTCGCCGCGCGGCAGACGTGGTTCGAGCGCCTGCTGCTGATCGGCACCTACCGCGACGCCGAGGTGGAGCCGGTCGACCACCCGCTGCGCGACCTGCTGTCGCCGCTCGTCGCCAAGGCCACCACCATCACGCTCAACGGGCTCGACGAGGCGGGCGTGGGCGCGCTCATGACCCTTACCGCCGGGCAGGCGCCGCCGTCCGAGCTGCGGGCGGCGGCCGGGCTGGGTGGCCGCACCCGGCGGCTGGGCGACGAGGCGGAGCGCGCCCGCAAGACCGTGACCGCCCGCATCCGCGACGCCCTGCGCAAGCTCGACCGCGCCCACCCCGAGCTGGCCGCCCACCTCCGCGCCGCCGTCTCCACCGGCTCCACCGGCTCCACCGGCTCCACCTGCCGCTACCGGCCCGGCGACGCCCCGATCACCTGGCGTCTCTGAGCCGTCGGGCGCAGCTTCGCCGGGTGAACGGGTGTGTTGGGCGGATAGAGCCAGTCGGGCGTGCGCCACTGCTGGAAGTTCGACCGCGTGCACGGACTCATGGAGAGCGATCGCCCGTCCGGCTCCAACTGCAGGCACAGCCCACTGGCGACGTGCTTGACCTCCCAGTAGAGCCACTCGTGGTAGGGCGAGCGGTAGGTGAGGCGCCAAAGCCGGTCGCCTGCGCCGTCACAGGGCTCGCGGACCGGATAACGCCGCTTCCCCTGGCCGGAGACGGTCAGGCAACGATCCATGCTTCTGATCACGTAGTCGCCCTGAGGGCCGCGCTGATAGCTGAACGCCTGGTTGGCGCGGCCATGGCACTCCCACGTGATCACGCCGGAGCCGATGCCGGTGGCGTCCAGGCAGACGCCGTTGTGCGAGCTGGCCAGCGAACTGCCGAGGTCGGGCAGCCGGTCGGTGATCTGCCAGCGCTGCCCGGGCCGGTCGGCGGCGCAGGCCCGCAGGACCAGCGGGGTGCCCGCCTCGGTGGCGCCCATGCTGGGCTCGGCGCAGAGGTCGCCCTGCGGGGAGGGGAGGGCGAGGACGTGGCCGTCCACCAGGCGCCAGAGCTGGTCGCCGGGGTCGTCGCAGGGCGCCTCGGTGAGGTAGATGCCCTCGGTGACGTGCCGGGCCTCGGGCACCAGGCAGCGCTGGCTGGCCCGGTTGCGGATCCGATGGAAGTACGTGCCGTCGCGCTTGTCGGGTTCGAGGTCCCAGCGATGGGCGGGGACGGGGCTCTTACCGATGACGGAGGGGCCCAGCCTGGCGTGCGGGGGGCCGGAGGAGCCGTTCACGACCAGGTATCTGCCGGGCACGTACAGGGAGAGGATGGTCACGTTCGAGCGCCCGAGCGAGTCGCGTACCTGGGCTTCGGCGTACGTCACGTAGCCGAGGAACGCCGCGGTCGCGCACACCACCGGCACCGTCACGACGACGGCCAGCCTGATGCGGCGGGCGGGCACGACGGGCCAGGGGTCGGCCAGCCTGCGGTAGGCCTGCAGCCACTTCTCCGCCACGGCCCCCGGCACCTCGTGCACCGCGAGAAAGCCACGGATGACGGGCTCGGCCCGCTCGGCGTCGTTCAGCCAGCGGGTCCCCTGCTTGGTGACCTTCTCCAGGTCGTCGCGCGCGTAGGCGCACCCCAGCGCGCCGGCGCGCGCCTCGAGCACGGCGAAGCGCGGCGTCCCGCCGTCCTTGCGCAACTCCTTCAGCAGCCGCTTGTACGTGGCCAGGTCATGCGCGGTGAACGGATCCGTCGCGGTCGCCGTGCGATTGGCCCAGCGCGAGCGCAGCAGGTCGCCCAGCGGCGGGATCACGGAGGCCAGCACGGAGAACAGGATCGCGGGCAGGATGTGGGCCGGATTGAGCTGCGGCCGGCCGTCCGTGGCGAAATTGACGTAGATGCCGGTCAGCACGGAGAAGACCGCGCTGAGCACGGCCACCGCGCCGATCACCAGGATGAGCTCGCGTACGGGACCACGCATTGACCCTCCGCTCGACACATTAGGTCAGGAAATGGTAACGGAGAGTGCGTAGTTCGGTCTCCTGGATGGGCGGCATCCCGACGCGTGAGATGGCAAGCGACAGAGAGCCGCCCACGCTCTGGCCTGGGGGCCAGCCGGGATGGTCGGCGGGCAGCGGAACCTGCGCCGGAGCGTGGGCTAGGAGAGGAACTGCTGCCGGGCCTGCGCGGGCATCACCCGCAGCACCGAGTTCGCCACGATGGCCCCGAGCGGACCAGCATGGTCAGCAGGCCGACCACCTGATCACGCTTTGGCTCGTCTCCTCCTGTCACGTTCCATTTCCGGGCTCTGACCTGTACGTGGCGATGGATTGAGGTACCGGTTGGAGGCGACAGCGTCGCGACAGGAACCAGAAAGGCGACCCGGTTAACGTGACTCACGTCCATAGTTCCTCTTTCCGGGGAGATGGCCGGAAATGAAACTCGTCAAAAGGATGGCGGTCGGTACCGCCATCGCCACCGCAGTACTCGCCCCCGCGATCCCGGCGAGCGCGAACGAAAGCACTCAGTTGCGCGGAGCTGGGCTGTCGGCCGGCAACTCTTCCCAGGTCATGGGCCAATTGGTGGGCCCGTTCTCGAGCATGGCGGAGTGCAGGAGGTCGGAACGGGAATACGACATCCACTACACGATCATCATGACGTGCACAGACCCCGGCGGCCAAGGGCGGTACTGGTTCGAGTACGAGTGAAGCGTTGCGGCACTCGACAATCGACCGGCCCTCCAGGATCACCCCGGTTTCCCGAGCGGAGTCACAGCGGCACGGCCGGCCCGAGTGGCACATCCACCAGCCACGGCCCCTCATCGCCGATCACTTCGCTCGCGCTCTCCGCTTCCACAGCGGTTCGGCCGCCTGATCACACCCCGGCTCCGGGCAGCATCCTGGCCACATCCAGCCGTCCAGCAGTGTCGCATGCCCACCAGCACGCCGCATACCGGTCAGATTCACATCCATCCACCGGGAGACGTGCCAAAGGGGCGTGCTCCCCTCTCGAACGAAAGGAAGTGCTGTGCGCAGACGTACTTTCACTGGGTTCGCGTTGGTTCTCGGCGGCCTCGTCAGTGCCGCTCTCGTACCCTCACCAGCCATCGCAGCAGCGTCCGCGAACACGGTTTCGGTTCAGGCGTGCTGCACGTGGACGTCGGGCGTGACGCCGTCAGAGATGATTGCCCTCCAGATCTTGATGGCCGAGTGGCAACTCAAGATGGCGGCGGGATACACGATCATGGTTGCCGTGGTGGACCCGGTGCCTGGCGGCTACCGGGCCCGGCTGGAATACCACTAGATGTGCCGTCTCGTAAGGTTGGTCACGGCCGAGCAGTCTTGCGCGGTCGTCCCGTGCGGCCGGGGAACGTACCGACCGGTGCGCGAGTAGGTCCGAGGTGACCCCGAGCGTCGCGGCGACGGCCGCCCGTCCCTGGTAGCGGGGGCGGGCGGTCGTCGCGGACGGCTGCTCAGACACTCTGCTTGCCCGTCTGCTGCCGGATCCGCCGCGGGCCTCGCTGAGGCTGCTCCTCCAGTTCGCCGAGTCCCGGGCGAACATGAACACTGCGACTGACCCGCAGGCCCGCTGGCTCTTCCCCGGCCGGAGCGCCCGAGAACCCCTCAACGCAGCCACCATTCGGGAGCAACTCCGGCCGCTCGGCTTCCCCAGCGGCGCCGCCAGGGAGGCCGCTCTGTCCCAGCGCTGCTGAGGCGTCATGCCGGTCTGGCGGTGCGGGGTGAGGTTGTAGGTGTGGCGGATGAACGGGCCGATTGCCTCGTCGAGTTCGGCCAGGCTGAGCCGGGCCTGCGCGGCTCGGCTCTTGCTCCTGTCGGGGGCGTAGCCGGGTAGCGAGAACACCGCCTGGATGTGCAGGTCAGCCATCACCCGCTCCGGGTGGGTGGAGGTGAAGTCGGAGCCGTAGTCGGTGTAGAGCACCTCTGGGATCCCGCACACGTTCCAGGCCGGGTCGCTTTTGCGCCAGATCGCCTGCCGCAGCACCAGCGCCGTCGTCAGCGCCGAGGGCGCCTCCAGGCTGACCGCGTAGCCCGCGATCGCCCGGGAGTGGTCGTCCTCGATCACCGTCGGCCAGGGCCGGGTGGGTTTGCCGGAAGGGGCGATCATCCACAGGTCCAGCAGGGTGTGATCGGCCTGCCAGATCTGGTTCGGCCGATCGGCCTCCCGGCGATGCACCAGATCGAATACCTGGCCGTAGCGCTTGGCGCCTTCATGGGCGAGCATCACCAACGCCGGATCCAGGCTGCGGACCACGCCGTACACGGTGGCGCAACTCGGCACTGGCCAACCCTGCCTGGGGCGACGTCGGTGATCTGGCGGTGCGCCGGGGCGATGCTCGGCGGCGGACGCCGCAGCGCAAGACCATCGATCAGTAGTCGGAGCCGCTCGGGCATGGGCCGCTTGCAGGCGTCGCGCCGGGGCCGGCGCACCAGGCCGGGCAGGCCCGCCCGGCGGTAGCCGGCCGGCCAGCGTTGCAGGGTGCGATAGGGCCGTTCAGATTCGACCGACACCCGCGCCAGCGGCACGTCGTCATCAAGGTGCGGGCGCAACACCCGGTAGCGCTCCAAGGCCAAATTTCGCTGGGAACTGCTCAATTCGCTCCGGGACGGCCGATGCTCGCTCACCCTCTTCATCCTCGAAGGGGCCGCCTCCAGGCCCTCGCGAGGTAGGTCGGGCAGGTGGTCGGCCTCAATTCTTCGCAGGTATGCCGGAAAACGCTCAATTCAAGGCAGCACGTCACCCGCTGCTCAAAGTCACAGCTTCCTGGGTGCGAAGGGTTGTCCTTCTTGGGCTCATCGCCGTGCTTGCCGCCCATGTCATCTCCTCTTGTGAGTAGATACGTCTAACTGCGTGGGCAGATATGACACCTGTATTTTCTTGTTGGCAACATGTATTCTCCTCCTGGCCATCGAGACGAAGGAGAGCGCCAGGGTGGGCAGGCACGCGGACACTGAAGGCAAGGACGGTGCGAAGTAGTGGACGAGGCGATCGTTCAGGGCGTGGAGCGCCTCGTCGCGCACGTCAGAGAGGTTGACGGCGTCCGCGGGTTCGTCGCCAGGGCCATGCGCGCGGTGCCCCGCCACCAGTTCATCCCGGACGTGGCACTGGTCGTCCCCGGCGACCCCGAGAAGGCGTTCGTCATCGACCGGGAGCGCGATCCCGTCACCTGGCGCGACATGGTCTACTCCGAACACGCCATCGTCACCCAGCTCGACGAGGGACGGACCGACATCAGGGCCGGGGCGGGCGCGTACACCTCCTCCTCGTCCGCTCCCAGCACCGTCGCGTACCTTCTCACGCTTCTGGACCCCGAGCCGGACGACCGGGTGCTGGAAGTCGGCACGGGCACGGGCTGGACGGCCGCGCTGCTCGACCACCTGGTCGGGACGCAGGGCGCCGTGACGACGATCGAAGTGGACGGGGCCGTGGCCGCGCGGGCCGCCAAGAATCTCGCCGCCGCCTCCGTCGGGGCGCACCTGGTGGTCGGTGACGGCGCCGATGGTTTTCCGCAGGGGGCGCCGTACGATCGCGTGCACGTCACCTGCGGCGTACGCAAGGTCCCCTATGCGTGGATCGAGCAGTGCCGGCCCGGAGGGGTCATCGTGGCCCCGTACTGTCCGGGGTTCGGTGACAATCATGTGCTGCGGCTGGTGACCCTGCCGGACGGCACCGCGGTCGGCCGGTTTCCCGGTTACGCGTCGTACATGATGATGCGCTCGCAGCGCCCCGCCACATACGCCCCCGACGACGGGAGCGGCCTGCGCCGGCCCACCGAGGTGCACCCGCGCACCATCGGGCTCGCACCACCCGGCGCCGACCTCGCCATGGCGGCCATCACCGGCCTGTACGCGCACATCGGGCGGGAGGAGACCCGCTTCCTCAGCTACGTGCTCGACCCGGCCGCCCCCGGTCAGTGGGCGGTCGCCATCCATCACCGCGGCGACGCCGAGCACACCGTCTACCAGATGGGCGACCGGCCCCTGTGGGACGAGGTGACCGACGCCTACTTCCGGTGGGTGAGCTGGGGGAAGCCGGGGCGGGAGCGGTTCGGGATGACGGTGACGGAGGAGGGGCAGCGGGTGTGGCTGGACATGCCTGATCAGGTGATCGGCAAGTGATGGGTAAGCGCCGATCGAGTCGACAAGGAGGTTGACATGGGTGGCAAGCACGAAGGCGGCAAGAAGAGGGACGAGCCCTTGAAGCCCGTCAAACCGAATCCGGATCAGCAATCCGGCGGGGGACGGCACGGCGGCGGGAAGGGCAACGCGGGCGGCGGCAAGAAGTGACCGCATCGTCTGCGATGGTCGAGGCGCTGATCGCCGAGGTCAGCGCCATCGTCCAGATCGAGGAGCACACACGTCAGGCGTTCCGGGCCGTTCCACGCCACCTGTTCATCCCACCCGTCGGACAAGCCTTCACCCCCGAGGGCGACCACCGGCTCATCGACCGCGATGCCGATCCTGACGACTGGTGGAGCGCCGTCTACAGCGACACGTCCGTCGTCACCCAGCTCGACGACGGCGCCACCGACATCACCGACATCACCGAGGGGGCAGGGGAGTGCACCTCGTCGGCATCCGCGCCGAGTACCGTCGCGGACCTGCTGCGCTGGCTTGATCCGCTCTCCGGGCACCGGGTGCTGGAGGTCGGGACGGGCACCGGATGGTCGGCGGCCCTGCTCACGCACATCGTCGGCGCCGGCCACGTCACCTCGATCGAGGTGGATCGGACGATCGCCGACCAGGCCGCCAAGAATCTGGCGGCCGCCGGGCTCCATGCACGGTTGATCGTCGGCGACGGCGCGGAGGGCTTCCCCGATCAGGCGCCCTATGACCGTGTCCATGTCACCTGCGGTGTCCGAACCGTGCCGTACGCCTGGCTGGAGCAGTGCCGTCCCGGCGCGGTGATCGTGCTCCCTTACTGCCCCGGCTTCGGCACCGGCCATGGGCTGCGCCTGGTCGTGACGCCGGACGGGAGCGCGCACGGCCGCTTTCCCGGGTTCGCCTCCTACATGATGATGCGCTCCCAGCGCGAACCCGCAGACCTGCCGCCGCGCGACCTCGACGCCGAACACCGGCTCACCACGACGATGGATCCACGCACGATCGCCTTCGCCCCGCCCGGTGCCGACCTGGCCATCGCGGCGCTGACCGGCTTGACCTCCGTGGGCGGCTACACGGAGGACGAGGAGGGCGGGCTGTACCGGCTGTGGCTGTCGAGTCCCGCCGACCCCTACTCGTGGGGGACGGTGAAGTGGCGGCCCCACAGCACGGACTACGACATTTACCAGGCGGGCGACCGGCCCCTGTGGGACGAGGTGACCGACGCCTACTTCCGGTGGGTGAGCTGGGGGAAGCCGGGGCGGGAGCGGTTCGGGATGACGGTGACGGAGGAGGGGCAGCGGGTGTGGCTGGACATGCCCGATCAGGTGATCGGCTGAGGGGAGGGCCCCCTACTTGCGGTTGTACAGCCGCATGGTGAGGGTGCCGAAGATGGCGATGAAGGCCACCGACGACACCAGGACCCAGGTGATCTCCCCCAGGTCAGGGGTGCCCGCCATCAGTGACCGGACCGAGGTCACCAGGTGTGAGATCGGGTTGGCGGTGACGAACACCTGCAGCCAGCCGGGCATCGTCGAGGGGTCGACGTAGACGTTGCTCAGGAAGGTCAGCGGGAACAGCACCAGCATGCTGACCCCCATCACCGACTTCTCGCTGCGCATCAGGAGCCCGAACATCGTCCACACCCACGAGAACGCGAACGAGAACGCCAGCAACAGCACGATCGCGGCCACCGCCCCGGTGAGCCCGCCCTGTGGGCGGAAGCCCATCACCAGCCCGACCAGCAGGATGACCGTGGAGGCCATCGTGTAACGCAGGATGTCGCCGAGCAGGTAGCCGACCATGGTGGACGGCCGCCAGATGGGCAGCGTGCGGAAACGGTCGAAGACGCCCTTCTCGATGTCCTTGTTGACCTCCACGCCGGTGTACATGGTGATCATCACGACGCTGGTCACCATGATGCCCGGCAGCAGGAACTGCAGGTACTCCGTCGGCGACCCGGCCAGCGCGCCGCCGAACAGGTACGTGAACATCAACGTCATCATCAGCGGGAACGCGGTCACGTCGAACAACTGCTCGGGCACGTGCTTGACCTTCAACATCGCCCGCCAGCCGAAGGTCATCGACGCCGACCACGCGCTCGGCCGGGATGGTTTCGCCCCCGGGGCCAGGACCATGGCGAGGGCCTCGGCGGCGGGCGTGTACGTGGTTCCGGACTCGGTGGTGGTGCTCATGCTGCTGCCTCCTCGGTGGCGGGGTGGTCGGTGAGGGCGAGGAAGACCTCGTCCAGGCTGGGCTGGCCCAGGGAGAAGTCGTCGACGACGATGCCCGCCTCGGCCAGCCGCCCGAGGGCGCGTGAGGCCTGGATGGCCTCGTTGCCGCCCCCGGTGATGCGGGCGGTCAGCGCGACCGGGTCCGACTCCAGGTAGACGGGCGCGTCGAGCGTCTCGGCGAGCACACGCTCGGCGTCGGGGCGGGTGGCGGGGTCGCGCAGCCGTACGTGGACCGAGCCCGACCCGACGGACGACTTCAGCTCGCCGGGCGTGCCCTCGGCGATCAGCCGGCCGTGGTCGATGACCGCGATGCGCGCGGCCAGCCGGTCGGCCTCCTCCAGGTATTGGGTGGTCAGCAGCACCGTGGTGCCGTGGGCCACGACGATGCGGACGATGTCCCAGACCTGGTTGCGGCTGCGCGGGTCGAGGCCGGTCGTGGGCTCGTCGAGGAAGAGCAGGTCGGGCGTGTTGAGGATGCTGGCCGCGATGTCGATGCGCCGCCGCATGCCCCCCGAGTACGTCTTGACCTGCCGCCCCGCGGCCTCCGACAGCCCGAACGCCTCCAGCAGCTCCGCCGCCCGCTCCCTGGCGGCCGGTTTGCGGTGACCGAGGAGGCGGCCGAGGAGGATGAGGTTCTCCGCGCCGGTCATCTCCTCGTCCACGGAGGCGTACTGGCCGGTCAGGCTGACCCGGCTGCGTACGGCGTCCGCCTCGCGCACCACGTCGTGCCCGAACACGGTCGCCTCGCCGGCGTCGGGGCGCAGCAGCGTGGCCAGCATGCGTACGGCGGTCGTCTTGCCGGCGCCGTTGGGCCCGAGCACGCCGTAGACGGCGCCGGCCGGCACGGTGAGGTCGAGGCCGTCCACGGCGCGGGTGTCGCCGAAGACCTTGACCAGGCCGGAGGTCTGTATGGCTGTTTCTGGCATAGCGGTCCTTTCATGAAACGTAAGGCTGGGCGCGGCGGCCCTCGCGCAGCGTGTGGCCCCACCAGGTGAGCTGGTCGAGCATGGCCCCGACGGCTCGCACGCGGCCGTCGGTGTCGCGGGGGCGGCCGTGTTCGTCCACGTCGTCGCCGAGCAGGTCGATGCCCACCCAGTCGCGCGTGGTCACGGCGTGCAGGGCGCCGAAGACCGTACGGAGCTGCTCGACCGCGTAGTGGCCGGCCGAGCCCGAGCCGTAGGAGACGAACCCGACCGGCTTGGCCTGCCACTCGTCGTAGGCGAAGTCGATCGCCTGCTTGAGGGAGGCGGGGAAGCTGCGGTTGTACTCGGGAGTGATCACCACGAAGGCGTCCGCGCCGCCGACGGCCGAGGTGAAGTCGCGCATGGACGGCGTCGCCTCCTCGGGGTAGCAGCCGGGGAAGGCGTAGCGGGCCAGGTCGAGCACCTCGACGGCGAGCTCCTCGCGCCGCCGCGCCCATGCGGCGAACCAGGCGCCGACGGTGTCGCAGACGCGGCCGATCCGGGTGCTGCCGATGATCACCGCGACGTTCAGTGGATCGCTCCCCATGTTCCGCCCCCCTTCACCCTTGAGGCGCTAGGTCGCCCGCTAGATCGGATCTAGCGGGCGAGATCTAGCGGGTCAGCTCTGGTGCGGGCGGGCTCGGGCGGGTGGAGGTCCGGCGGGCGGGCTCGGGCGGGTGCGGTCCGGCGGGCGGGCTAGCGGGTGAAGCCCGCCAGGGCGTGGCGGCAGGCGCGTCCGGCTTCGGCCAGGGTCTCCTCGTCGGGCCGGCCCTCGCTCATGGCCACCGCCGCCGTCGCGCTGATGGCCCCGATCGCCGCCCCCACCATCGCGTACGCGGTCATCCGGTCGAGCTCGCAGGCGTCCGCCAGCGCCGTGGCCAACCGGTCCAGCCGGGTGTTCGAGCGGTCGACGGACGCCCTCGGCGAGAGGATCGGCAGCTCGACCGCCGTCCCGACAAGCCCGACGTTCAGCCCCAGCGTCCAGCTCTCCGCGAGCATCTCGTCGAACGCCCTGGCCAGCAGCGCGGCCGGTGACTCGCCAGGGGCCCGCGAGCCGATCACCTCGACGGCGGCGTCCAGCCGCTCGGCGCTGTTGGTGACGATCACGTCCGCCTTGTGCCGGAAGTAGGTGAAGAACGTGCGGGTGGAGACGCCGGCCGCCGCCGCGATCTGCTCCACAGTGGTGGCCTCGTAGCCCTGCTCGTCGAACAGCCGCCCGGCGGCGTCCATGAGCGCCTGCCTGGTGCGCTGCTTCTTCTGCTCCCGCCACGACATGGCGGCCATGATATTGCAATCCATGCATATTTACAGGACTGCAAAATTTGCGTAGCGTGCCAGCCATGGAACCCGTGATCGCGGTGAACGGTCTGGTGAAGACGTACGGCCGGGTCCGCGCGCTGGACGGCCTCGACCTGCGGGTGGACGCCGGAGAGATCCACGGCTACCTCGGCCCGAACGGCGCGGGCAAGACCACGACCCTGCGCGTCCTGCTGGGCCTGCTGCGCTCCGACGCGGGCGAGGTCCGGCTGCTGGGCGGGCATCCGTGGCACGACGCCGTACGCCTGCACCGCCGCCTGGCGTACGTGCCCGGCGACGTCACCCTGTGGGACGAGCTGACCGGCGGCGAGACCCTCGACCTGCTCGGCCGCCTGCACGGCCGGGTGGACGAGGGCCGCCGCGCCGAGCTGATCGACCGGTTCGCGCTGGACCCGGGCAAGAAGGCCCGCACCTACTCCAAGGGCAACCGGCAGAAGGTCGCGCTGATCGCGGCGCTGGCGGCGCGGGCCGAGCTGCTCCTGCTGGACGAGCCCACCTCGGGCCTCGACCCGCTGATGGAGGCCGAGTTCCGCCGCTGCCTGGCCGAACGCCGCGACCAGGGGGTCACGATCCTGCTCTCGAGCCACATCCTGGCCGAGGTGGAGGCCCTGTGCGACCGGGTGAGCATCGTCCGCCAGGGCCGCGTCGTCGAGTCGGGCACCCTGACCGAGTTGCGCCACCTCACCTGGACTTCGATCACCGCCCGGCTGGAGCGCCCCCCGGACCGGCTGGACGGCGTACACGACCTGGAGATCCACGGCACCGAGGTGAGCTTCCGCGTGGACAGCGGCCGGGCGGGCGAGGTGCTCACGCGGCTGACCGGGTTCGGACTGGTCGATCTCACGGCGCAGCCGGCCACGCTGGAGGAGCTGTTCCTGCGCCACTACCGTGAGCCGGTCAAGTCGTGAACGGGCGGTTCGCCGGGGCCGTCACGCTCGTCCGTCTCATCGCCCGCCGCGACCGGGGACTGATGGCGCTCTGGGTGGGCGTGGCCGTCGCGGTGCCGCTGTTCAACGCCTACTCGCTGGCCGCGCTGCTGCCGACCGAGGCGGCCCGGGTGGCGTTCGCGGAGATCAGCGCGGCCAACCCGATCGCGACGGCGTTGCTCGGCCGCGTCCACGACACCTCCATCGAGGGCCTGGTCGCCTGGCGGTCGAGCGTGCAGAGCCTGCTCATCACGGGTCTGGCCGGGCTGCTGTTCGCCGTCCGGCACACCCGCGCCGAGGAGGACGCGGGCCGCCGGGAGCTCGTGGCCGCGAACGCCGTCGGCAGGCACGCCGCCATCAGCGCCGTCATGGTGCTCGCCGCCGCCGTCAACCTGGTCATCGTCGCGCTGCTGGCGGCCGGGCTGCCCCTCGGGTTCGGCTACCCGGTCGGGGGATCGCTGCTGTTCGGGCTGACGGCCGGGGCGGGCGGGACGATGTTCGCCGCCTGCGGGCTCCTCGCCGCGCAGCTCTGCCAGAGCGCGCCGCTCGCGCGTACCGTCGCCGTGGGCGTGCTGGTGGCGGGGCTCGTGCCGGGCGTGGTGGTGCCGGAGGAGCGGATCGGGATCCTTCCCGCCGGGTGGCCGCGCGTCGCCCGTGCGTACGGGGACGAGCGGTGGTGGGTGCCGCTGGTTCCGCTGGCCTTCGCGGTCGTGCTCGGCCTGGCCGCGTACGTCCTCTCGGCCCGCCGCGACCTGGGCGCGGGCCTGCTGCCCGATCGCGCGGGCAGCACCGGCCCGGTGCGAGGCAAGCTGAGGAGTCCGGCCGGGCTGGCCTGGCGGCTGTACGGCGGGCAGGCGGCCACCTGGACGATCGCCCTGGGTACGGCCGGGCTGGGGGTCGGCTGGGTGTCCACGTCGTTCGAGGCCGGCACGCTGACGGGGCACACCCTGCTGGAGATCTTCACGTACGTCTTCTGCATGCTCGTCGCCTGCCTGACGGTGGTGGCGGCGCTGCGGCCGTACGCCGAGGAGCGGCGCGGTCGCGCGGAGCCGCTGCTGGCCCTGACCGGCAGGTCGCGGTGGTTGTCCGGACACGTCGCGCTCGGCCTCGCCACGCCGGTGGCGATGCTGCTGGCCGTGGGTCTCGGCACGGGGCTCGGCGCCGGAGCGCCGCTCGCCCAACTGGGCAGGGCCCTGCTCTTCGTGCCCGCCGCCTGGGCCGTCGCGGGCCTGACGATCGCCGCGTACGGCCTGCGCCCCCGCGCCGCCGCCCCCGCCGCCTGGGGGACGATCGTGCTCTCGGCCCTGTGCGTGGCGCTGTGGGAGGGCGGGACGATCGGCGAGACGGCGTTCCTGCTCACCCCGTTCGGCTACGGCCATCCCGCGCTCTCACCCGGGTTCCTGGCCCCGGCCGCGTTCGCCCTGGTCGCCGCCGTGCTCGTGGGCGTCGGCGGCGCCGCCTTCGCGAGGAGGGACCTGATCGGGTGAGGCAGGCCGAGCGTGAACACCGTGTTCCCCGGAACACTGCTCACCTCCACCCGCCCGCCGTGCGCCGCCGCGACCGCCGACACGATCGCCAGGCCGTGCCCGCTGCCCCCGGCCACACGCGAGCGCGACCCGTCACCCCGCGCGAACCTGCCGAACACGTGCGGCAGCACCTGCGGCGGGATGCCCGGGGTTACGGGGCGCCGCCGCGTAGGCGTCGCTGACCGCGTTGACCACGATCGGCGACAGGTCCAGCTCCACCCGTTCGAGCGGGCGGCCCGCGTCCAGTCTGGCCAGCAGCAGGTTCTCGACCAGCGTGGTCATCCGGCCCGCCACGGCCCCGGTGCGCGGGTCGGTGTCCACCTCCGGTACGCGGGCCAGGCGCACGGCGTCGCCGGTCGCGAGGGGCGACTCCGACACCCGGGTCGCGGTGGCGGCCAGGCGGCCGAGGGGCGGACGGCGCGGCGTACGAGCAGGGTGCAGGCCACGGCCGTCACCGCCACGCCCGCCGGCGTCACCGCCGCCTCCACCACGACGAGCCTGGTAAGCGTGGCCTGCACGCCGGTGACCGGCAGCCCCGTGACGAGCTGGTCGCCGTCGGGGGCCCGCACCCGCGCCCCGAACGTGTCCACCGACTGCCCCGGGAACAGCAGGAACGCCACCTCGCGGGCCTCGGGTGGCGGCTGCGCCGCGGCGCTGGTGGCGCGGCGGGCGGCCGAGCCGACCTGGAGGTCGAGCCGATCGGTGAGGAAGTCGTTGAACAGCAGGGTCGTCGCGGTGGCGATGACGGCGGAGACGACGGCGAGCAGCGCGATCGAGGAGAGCACGAGCTTCGTCTCCAGCGACATCGTCATCCGGCGGGTCTGATCGTGTAGCCGACCCCGCGCACGGTGTGGATCATGGGCTTGCGCTGGGCGTCGATCTTGCGGCGCAGGTAGGAGATGTACAGCTCGACCACGTTGCTCTGGCCGCCGAAGTCGTAGGCCCACACCCGGTCGAGGATCCGCGCCTTGCTGAGGACGCGGCCGGGGTTGTGCATGAGGAAGCGCAGCAGCTCGAACTCGGTGGGGGTGAGCCTGATCTCCTTGCCGTCCCGCCGTACCTCGTGGGTCTCCTGGTCCAGCGTCAGGTCGCCGACGACGAGGCCGGCGTCCGGGCGTACGCGTGCGGCGCCGGAGCGGCGCAGCAGGCCGCGCAGCCTGATGACGACCTCCTCCAGGCTGAACGGCTTCGTGACGTAGTCGTCGGCCCCCGCCCGCAGCCCGACGAGCCGGTCCTGGACGGAGTCCCGCGCGGTCAGGAACAGCACCGGCACCCCCGGCAGCACCGCGCGCAGCCTGGGCAGGAGCTTGATCCCGTCCATGTCGGGCAGCATGACGTCCAGGACGATCGCGTCCGGCCGGAACCCGCGCGCCGCGCGGATGGCCTCGCCGCCGTCGTGGGCGCAGCGCACGTCCCAGGACTCCTGCCGCATGACCATGGACAGGAGCTCCGTCAGCGGGGGCTCGTCGTCGACGACGAGGATGTTGATCGAGCCTCCGTCGGCTCGGCGCACGGGCGCGCTGGTCGTGTGCATGCTCATGACGATGACGGTCCTGGATGAGGGTTTGATGAACCCGCTGTGAGGACGGGCTTGAACAGCGGAAGGGCCCGGCGCGGTGGCCGGGCCCTTCCTATCCCTTTAAGACTTGCTCAGAGCTACCCAGAGCCCACCCCTTCCCTCGGAATCTGCTTTAGAACAACTTTCCGGACCAGACATTGGCGGCGGAGGCGTAGACGCCGTAGGTCTCGGCGTCCAAGGACGCCGAGCCGATGTAGTCCACGCGGTCGTAGTAGCCGTGGTCGCCCTTTGTTCTTCGACTTGGAGGTGGAGGTGGTGGTGCCGGTCGGCGCCGTGATCTGCGCGGGATCTTGACGCCGTACGTGTTCGGCGAGGCGGGTGCGGATCCTGAGAGCGAATCCGGAAAAAGACTGAGTTTTCCCTAAGAGAATCTATGTGTTGCACATCACTGCCCCCAGGTCAGGGCGATGACCTGCACTTATCCAACTCATAAGCGCATGACAGGCGCTTCTCATATTCGGTCGGCAGAGTGCAGGGCAAGCGGATGACCTTCGGGGCTGAATTCAGATGTTCGGCCAGGTCCGTCCCGGATTGGATTTCCACTCGTGCGCTTCGCCAAGCCTTTCACCGTCACCATCGCCAGCGCCGCCCTCATCGCCCTCCCCTTCGCGGGCTCGGCCCTCGCCGACGGTGCCCGCCCGCACCCCACCCCGACCGCCACCACCACTGCCAGGGCCCCGCAGCCGACGCACTCGACGCCCGCCAAGTCGCCCGCCAAGTCGCCCGCCAAGGGGACCGAGCGGCATGAGGAGACCAGGGACTCCGGGCACCGGCAGCAGCAGGTCTCCCTCAAGGTGGCCGTCAACCCGAGCCGCGTCCGGGCAGGCTCGTCGTACGGGGTGACGATCCTCGTCAAGGGCCTCTCGTCGGGCACGGCCACCGTCACGAGCCCTGAGGGCAAGACGTACCGGGTCGGGCTCTCGGGCGGCCAGGCGACGAAGACCCTGACCGTGCCGTCGAAGGCGAGGCCGGGCAGCAGGACGGTGACCGTCAAGGTCGGCAACAAGACCGCCACGGCCGCGTTCACGGTGACCTCCGGCAAGCGCGGGTAGCCCACCCTCAGGCCGAAGGGGCGCTTCGCGCGGGGGAGTCAGACGCATTCGCCTAAGGTGCCTACGGCGCGACCCCCGCGCCACCCGGGGCCGAGTCGCCGCCGGGCGATTCCCAGGCCCTGGCCGATCACCACGCCGGGAACTGGTTACTGGAATGGCAGGACGTGCCCCACGCGTCGGCCGGTGACGCAGCGGCGAGGTGCTCGGCCTTCACGTCGCCGGAGGCGCTGTGCTGGAGCGGGTGACCAGGGTGGTCGGGAGTTCGGTGCGGGCCGGAGGGTCGCCGGAGAGCAGTGCGGTCAGGGCCGCCGCGCCCAGTTCGGGCCAGGGCTGGCGGACCGTCGTCAGTGCCGGGGTGACGTGCCCGGCGGCCCACGAGTCGTCGAACCCCACCACGCTCACGTCGCCGGGCACCCGATGCCCGTGCTCGCCGAGCGCCTCGTACACCCCGACGGCCATCGAGTCGGAGCAGGCGAAGACGGCGGTCGGCGGTTCGGGGAGGTCGGCGAGCAGCGTACGGGTGGCGGTGAGCGCGTTGTCGCGCTGGAAGTAGCCGCACACCTCCCACCGCGGGTCGACCGGCAGCCCGGCCGCCGTCATGGCCTGGCGGTAACCGGTCAGGCGCTCCACGGCGCACGGCACGCCGGGGCGGCCCGTCACGATGGCGATGCGTTCGTGGCCCAGCTCGATGAGGTGCT
This sequence comes from Nonomuraea sp. NPDC050643, assembly GCF_040654715.1. Taxonomy (NCBI): domain Bacteria; kingdom Bacillati; phylum Actinomycetota; class Actinomycetes; order Streptosporangiales; family Streptosporangiaceae; genus Nonomuraea; species Nonomuraea sp. NPDC050643. The sequence continues at coordinate 197,984 of NZ_JBFAIM010000003.1, forward strand.
CGGTGGCCGCGCGGGCGCCGTCCAGGTTGGCGGCGGCGACGACCGGCAGGCCGGGCGGGGGTTTGCGGCGGGGGTCCACGATGACGGCCGGGATGCCGTGGTCGGAGAGCCAGGCACGCTGGGTGGCCGTGGGTGAGGTGCGGACCAGCAGGATGCCGGCGCTGTCCCGGGCGCCGAGGCGGTCGAGCCAGGCGGGCGGGGGCTGGCCGTTCTTCGTGCGGCCGACCACGGCGGAGACGACCAGGTCGACGCCCAGCCGCCAGGCCGCGTCCTCCACGCCACCCAGGATGGCCAGCGCGTACGGCGACTCCAGCCCTTGCAGCATGACGTCCACCATGCTGCCGCGCGCGGGCTTGAGCCGCTGCCGTGGATAGCCGCGGCGTTCGAGCACCTCGGCCACCAGGCGGCGGGTCTGGGCGGAGACGTCGGCTCTGCCGTTGAGTGCCTTGGAAACGGTTGCAACCGACACCCCGGCCTCGCGGGCGATCACTGCCAGCTTGGGCAATGGCGGGGGCGGGTCCTCGGCCGTCATGCCCCCCACTCTCCTCCGGCACGCCGGGAAGAGACCAGGCTCTAGGGGCGAAAATTTCGAAATTTCGGCATTCGGGCTGGTAGCGACGTGTGCCGCGTTCGTCGGCCATTGACGTTGCGTGCATGCTAACGCAACGTTTCCTGCAACCGATTGCAAGGCCGCACCGAGTGAAGGAGTCCGTCACGTGGCCGTCGTCTCGGCGCCCCCGCCCCGTACGAACCCACGTCGAGCAGGAGCGTTAACCCCATATGTACTGATCGCCCCGTCGGTGATCGCGATGCTCGGGTTCCTCGTGTACCCGATGGCCAGCGTCATCTACTACAGCCTTCAGCGCTACAACGTCACCAAGCCCTGGGACAACGGCTTCGCCGGGCTCGACAACTTCCGCCGGCTGCTGTTCGAGGACCCGATCTTCTGGCAGAGCCTCGGCTTCAGCGCCAAGTGGGTGGTCGTCGAGGTCGTGCTGCAGTTCCTGCTCGGGCTCGCGCTCGCGCTGATCGTCAACGAGAGCTTCATCGGGCGCGCGCTGTCGCGGGCGCTCGTCTTCTCGCCGTGGGCGGTCTCCGGGGTGCTCACGACGGCGATCTGGGTGCTGCTCTACAACCCCTTCACCGGGGCCTCGCGCTATCTGGCCGACATGGGGCTCATGGAGTACGGCGCCGCGCCGCTGGCCGACCCGGACACCGTGTTCTGGGCCGCGGTGGTGGCCGAGCTGTGGCGCGGGGTGCCGTTCTTCGCGATCCTGCTGCTGGCCGACCTGCAGTCGGTGTCGAAGGAGCTGTACGAGGCCGCGTCGGTGGACGGCGCCGGCCGGACGCGCCGGTTCTTCCACATCACGCTGCCGCACCTGAGGGACGCGATCATCCTGTCCACGCTGCTGCGGTCGGTCTGGGAGTTCAACAACGTCGACCTCCTCTACACCCTCACCGGCGGCGGCCCCGCCCACCAGACGACCACACTGCCCCTGTACGTCGCCTCGCTGGCCGCCCAGTCGCACGACTTCGGCTACGCCACCGCGCTGACCACCGTGGCGTTCCTCATCCTGACCTTCTTCTCCATCGCCTACCTGCGGCTCAGCAAGTTCGGGGTGAAGTCGTGAGCCTTCGCTCCACCCGGGTGTCCCGCTGGCAGATCTATCTCCCGCTGGGCCTGTACCTGCTGTTCACGCTGGTGCCGTTCTACTGGATGCTGGTCTTCGCGTTCCGGCCGCGAGGCTCCACGTCGATCGTGCCGTGGCCGATCACGTTCGAGCATTTCGACACGGTCTGGAATGGGATGGGGTTCGCCGTCTTCTTCCAGAACAGCCTCATGGTCGGCGTCGCCTCGCTGGTCGCGACCGCGGTGGTGGCGCTGGCCGGCGGATACGCGCTGGCCCGCTACGACTTCCGGGGCAGGGGCGCGTTCATGGTCGGGATGCTCTGCACCCAGTTCATCCCTGGCGCCCTGATGATCATTCCGCTGTTCGAGATCTTCAGGAACCTGTCGCTGACGAACTCCCTGTGGAGCCTGGTCATCGCGGAGACGGTCTTCCAGTTGCCGCTCTCCCTGATCCTCATCAGCGGCTTCATCAGGAACATCCCGTACGAGCTGGAGCAGGCCGCCTGGGTGGACGGCTGCTCCCGGCTGCGCGGCTTCCTGGCGATCGTGCTGCCCCTGCTGCGCCCCGCGCTGGTCGCGGTCGGCTCGTTCGCCTTCATCCACAGCTGGAACAACTTCCTTTTCGCCCTCATGTTCATCAACGACCAGGAGAAGTTCACCGTGCCCGTGGGCCTGGCCTACAACCTCGGCGAGAACAGCGTCGACTTCGGCGCCCTCGCCGCCGGCGGCGTCGTCGCCGCACTGCCCGTCGTCATCGTCTTCGCCTTCATCCAGCGCTACCTCGTCCAGGGGATGTCCGCCGGGGCGGTGAAGGGATGACCGCCACCTACCGCAACCCCGTGCTCAACGCCGACTGGTCCGATCCCGACGTGATCCGGGTGGGTGAGGACTTCTACCTGACGGTCTCCACCTTCACCAAGGTGCCGGGGCTGCCGATCCTGCACTCGCGTGACCTGGTCAACTGGACGATCATCGGGCATGCCGTGACCGGCGGGTACGACGACGTACGGCCCGGCTGCGGCGTGTGGGCGCCGTCGCTGCGGCACCACGGCGGCCGGTTCTGGATCTTCTACGGCGACCCCGACGTGGGGATCTGCTGGGTCGGCGCGCAGGATCCGCGGGGCCCGTGGAGCGAGCCGCACGTGGTCAAGCCGGGGCTCGGGCTCATCGACCCGTGCCCGCTGTGGGACGACGACGGCCAGGCGTACCTGGTGCACGGGTGGGCCAAGAGCCGCGCGGGCGTCAACAACCGGCTCACGATGCACCGCATGGCACCCGACGGGAGCGCGGTGCTCGACGAGGGCACGCTGGTCATCGACGCCGACCTGCTGCCGGGCTACCGGACGCTGGAGGGGCCCAAGCTCTACAAGCGCGACGGGGTCTACTGGATCTTCGCGCCGGCGGGCGGGGTGGAGCAGGGCTGGCAGTCGGTGTTCCGGTCGGAGTCGGTCTTCGGCCCGTACGAGGACCGCATCGTCCTGGAGCAGGGCGGCACCGACGTCAACGGCCCGCACCAGGGCGGCTGGGTGGACACCCCGTCCGGCGGGCACTGGTTCATGCACTTCCAGGACCGGGGCCCCTACGGCCGGGTCGTCCACCTGCAGCCCATGCGGTGGAACGGCGGCTGGCCGGTCATGGGCGCGGACGGCGAGCCGGTGCCGGGCGGCCCGGTGCCGGTCCCGGGCGGCGAGCCCGGCGAGCCCGCCGTCTCCGACGACTTCGCGGGCCCCGGGCTGGGGCTGCAGTGGAGCTGGCAGGCCAACCCCGACCCCTCGTGGTGGGAGCTGCGTGACGGACGGCTCCGCCTGGCCTGCGTGCCGGGACCCGAGGATCTCAGGGAGCGGCCGTCCGTGCTCGGGCAGCGGCTGCCCGGCGACCCGTGCACGGTCACCACGAGCCTGACCCTGGAGGGCGAGGGCCGGGCGGGGCTGGCCGTCGTCGGGTTCACCGCCGCCTCCGTCGGGCTGGAGCGCACCGGGGACAAGACGGTCCTGGTGTGCGGGGACATGGAACCCGTGCCGGTCGAGGACGGCGGGCCCGTCACCGTCGGCGCGCGGGTCGGCGCGGGCGCGCTCGTCACGTTCCTGGCCGACACGGGAGAGGGGCCGCGCGAGATCGGCGAGCCCTTCCAGGCCACGCAGGGCCGGTGGGTCGGGGCGGTGCTCGGCCTGTACGCCGCGGGGAGCGGAGCCGGTCAGGCGATCTTCGACGCGTTCACCGTGGACATCGAAAGGTAGAAGCCAATGAGACGACGTGTGCCGGCGGTGCTCCTCGCCGCCACCGTGCTGGCCGGATGCGGCTCTGGCGCGGGCTCCGACGGCAAGACCGAGATCACCTTCTGGGACACCAACGCCGGACCGGCGCGCACGCCCGTCTGGCAGCACGCGATCGCCGAGTTCGAGAAGGTCAACCCGACCATCAAGGTCAAGTACGTGGGCATCCCGATCGCCCAGGCCCCCCAGAAGATCGACACGGCGATCGCCGGCGGCGGCACGCCCGACGTGGCCGACATCGCGACCGCCGGGGTGGGCAACCTCGTGGCCCAGAAGGCGCTCGAACCGGTGGACGAGCGCATCGCCAGGAACCCCGCGCTGAGCGGCAAGCACAACGAGGCGTTGCTGACGACGGTCAGGAACGTCGTCCCCGACGGCAAGCTGTACATCTACCCCCTGTCCACCAACGCCGGGGCGTTCTGGTACCGCAAGGACTGGTTCGCCGAGGCCGGGCTGGAGCCGCCCAAGACGTGGCCGGAGTTCTTCTCGGCCGTGGACAGGCTGACCGCGCCCAAGGAGAACCGCTTCGGCTTCACCATCCGCGGCGGCGCGGGCTCCATCGCGCAGATGCTCGAAGTCGTCTACGGCCAGTCGGGCATCACGGAGTTCTTCGACGCCGCCGGCAAGGCCACGCTCAGCGACCCGCGCAACGTGACGGCGCTGGAGAGGTACGCCGGCCTGTACAAGAAGAACACGCCCGAGGGCGACCTGCAGAACGACTACGTCAAGATGGTCGCGCAGTTCGACACCGCGGGCAGCATCGCCGTCATGCAGCACAACCTGGGCTCCTACCAGGACCACATCAAGGCGCTCGGCCCCGAGAAGGTGGCCTCGTTCTCCGTGCCGAAGTCCGACTCCGGGGTGCAGACCGTGCTGTCGAACCCGGTCGGCGGCGTCGGCGTCTTCTCGGCCGGCGAGAACAAGGAGGCGGCGTTCAAGCTCGCCGAGTTCTTCGCCGCCGCGGAGATGGACGGCTACATCGCCGAGAAGACCGGCGTCATCCCGGCCAACACCGACGTGCGGGGGGCGCGGGCGCCGCACATCACCGAGGCGCAGCGGGTGCTGAACGACCCGGCGACCAAGGTCGTGCAGATGCCGTACCACCTGCCGGAGTTCAACGAGATCACGAAGACCTGGGCGGAGCCGCTGTTCCAGAAGGTGCTGCTGGGGCAGCTCGGCGCGAAGGACTTCCTGGAGCAGTTCGGGGCCAGGCTGACCGAGGCGCAGGCGGCGTACAAGAAGCGGAACGGCTCATGAGGGCGGTGGCGCTGGCCCTGGTGCTGACGTTGGTGCCGGTCCCCGCCCAGGCGCAGGCGAGGGGGGCTCCGCGGGCCGACGGGTTCGCCTCGCTGGACGCGCTCGGGGTCGACGGCACCACCGGGGGCGCGGCCGGTCGCACCGTGACCGTGTCCGACCAGGCGGCCCTCGAGCGGTACGCCACGGCCGCCGAGCCGTACGTGATCAGGGTCAGGGGGTCGATCGCGATGGAGCCGTACGGCAAGGAGATCGAGGTCGCCTCCGACAAGAGCATCGTGGGCGCGGGCCCCGGCGCCGAGATCGTGCACGGCGGCTTCTTCCTCAACGGCGTGCACAACGTCATCATCCGCGACCTCACGATCCGCGACTCCTACGTCCCCGGCGACTGGGACGGCAAGAGCAGGGACTACGACGGCGTGCAGCTCGACGGCGCCCACCACGTCTGGATCGACCACAACCACTTCACCAGGACCGGTGACGGCCTGCTGGACATCCGCAAGGACAGCGACTACGTCACCGTCTCCTGGAATGTCTTCAGCGACCACAACAAGGCCGTCGGCGTCGGCTGGACCGCCAACGTGGTCACCAAGGTGACGATGCACCACAACTGGATCCGCGGCACCTACCAGCGCAACGCCAGCATCGACAACACCGAGGCCGCGCACCTGTACAACAACTATGTCCAGGACGTCGGCCTGTACGGGACCATGATCCGGGGCAGTGGCCGCATGGTGGTCGAGAACAGCTACTACCAGGGCGTGCCCGACCCGATCGTGGCCAAGGACGCCACCGCGCAGGTCGTGCAGCGGGGCAACGTGTTCGACGGCACCCGCGGGCGCGTCGACGGCGCGGGCGCCGCGTTCGACCCGTCCGCCTACTACGCCTACGCCCTCGACCCCGCCGGCCGGGTGCCCGGCATCGTCACCCGGGGGGCCGGGCCGCCGGGCCGGGAGCGGCCGGCGCCCCGCCGGATCACGGTCGCGCTCGACGGCACCGGCGACTTCGGCAGCGTCCAGGCGGCCGTCGGCGCGGCGCCGCGCGGCGCGGTGATCACCGTCCGGCCCGGCGTGTACCGGGAGATCGTCCGGGTGTGGCCGGGGCGCGGGGACCTGACGATCAGGGGCGAGACCGGCGACGCCGCGGACGTGGTGATCACGTACGACCTGCCGGCCGGCGGCCAGAAGTTCTACGGCGGCACGTACGGCTCCGCCGACAGCCCCACCTTCGGCGTGCTCGGCGACGGCGTCACCGTCGAGGACGTCACGCTGGAGAACGCCTACGACGAGTCGGTCACCCCCAGCCAGGCGCTCGCGGTGCGGACGGTGGGCGACCGGATCGCGTTCGAGGGCACCAGGTTCCTCGGCGACCAGGACACCTTCAAGGCCGACACCCCCGACAGGGACACGGTCAGCCGGACGTACCTGCGGGACTGCTACATCGAGGGCGGCGTCGACTTCGTCTACGGCAGGGGCACGGCCGTCCTCGACCGCTGCGTGCTGAGGTCGACCGGCGCCGGATACGTGACGGCGGCCAGCACCAGCGACTCCAACCGCCACGGCTTCCTCATCGTCGGCAGCCGCCTGGAGAGTGACCTGCCGGACAAGACGGTGCACCTCGGACGGCCGTGGCATCCCGGCAACGACCCCAGGGCGATCGCGCAGGTCGTGATCCGCGACTCCTGGCTCGGCGCGCACGTCAAGGACGACGCCTGGGCCGACATGGGCGGCTTCTCCTGGCGGGACGCGCGTCTGGCCGAATATCGCAACACCGGACCGGGCGCGGCCGTCACGGCGGACCGGCCGCAGCTCACCGACGCGCAGGCGGCCGGCCACACCGTACGCGACTACCTGGGAGGGTGGCGCCCCTGACCGCCGGAGCCCGGCGGGCGGCTTCTCCGCCGGGCTTTACCCGGAACAATCCTGCCCTAGAGTAACCGAATCAATACTCAAAGTTACGATGGCGAAGTTCGCACATCAAACGCGCCAGGGGGCTGGAAAATGACTGATGACACGCAGGCCGACAAAGTAGGCGTCGTCGACGCGGAGGAGACCGCGGTGGGCGGCGAGGCCACGCTGCTGCACGCCCAGGACGACCCGGCGGCCTCCGCCGCCGTGGACGTGGCCGTCGAGACCGAGCTGCTGGAGGACTCTCCGGCCCGCGACGCCGTCGAGGCCCGGCGGGAGAGCGAGCGGCAGATCGCCGAGCTGACCGCCAAGGACCAGGAGCGCGTGCAGCGGCTGCAGCGCGAACTGCGCGCCATGGGCGCCGACGTCTGGCCGGTGGCCAGGTGGTGGGGCTACGAGGTCCACCTCAACGAGTCGGCCGCGCTGCTGGCCGCCGAGATCCCGCAGCTCATCGGGGAGCTGACCGGCAGCGTGCTGGGCATCTGGCTGTCCCCTGTCGTCGAGCGCTCGGTGCAGGCCAAGTCCGGCTGGATCTCCTCGATCGCCCGCCCGTACGGGGTCAAGCTGGTCTCGCCCTGGACCGCGCCCGGCATGCTCGTCCCCGCCCGCCAGGACGGCCGGCCCGCGGGTGACACCACGCTCTACTGGACGGTTCACGAGCCGGGCGAGGGCTGGAGCGTGGAGCAGCGGTTCGTCGACCACTTCAGCGTGTCGAGCCCTGCCCTGGCGCAGTTCCAGGACCGGCTCTACCTCGTGCACCGGGGCAACGTGGGCGACTCGAGCCTGTGGTGGACCGTCTACGACGCCGAGCAGGGCTGGAGCGAGGACCAGCGGTTCCCCCATCACTTCAGCGACTCGGGGCCGGCGCTGACGGCGTACGACGGGCAGCTCTACTGCGTGCACCGGGGCAGCGACGGCGACGCGGCGCTGTGGTGGACGCGCTGGGACGGCTCCTCCTGGAGCGCCGACGCCAGGCTGCCCGAGCACTTCAGCGCCGCCGCCCCGGCGCTGGCCGCGTACGACGGGCACCTCTACTGCGTGCACCGCGGCGCCGGCGACGACCAGGCGCTGTGGTGGACCCGCTGGGACGGCGCCAACTGGAGCCCCGACCAGAAGCTGCCCGGCCACGCCAGCCGGTCGAACCCGGCACTGGCCGTCTACCGGGGGCACCTCTACTGCGTGCACCGCGGCGCCGGTGACGACTCGGCGCTGTGGTGGACGCGCTGGGACGGCTCGAAGTGGAGCCCCGACCAGAAGCTGCCGGGGCACCACGCCACCGAGGGCCCGGCCCTGACCGTCTACAAGGACCGGCTCTACTGCGTGCATCGCGGCGGCTCCGACCAGAGCCTGTGGTGGTCGAGCTTCAACGGCTCCGGCTGGACGGCCGACGAGCGGCTGCCCCACCACTTCAGCGGTGAGAGCCCCGCCATCGTCGCCTACCGCGACAAGAACGCCACCCGCGACCAGCTCCTTTGCGTGCACCGGGGTAGTCGCTGACGTTCTCGCCCGCACGGGAGTGCCGGCTCGCACGCGAGCCGGCACTCCCGTGTTCGATCACCAACCGGCGAGCTGCTCCAGCACCCACTCGGCCAGCGTCTTGGTCACGGCGCCGTGCGGCCCGTTGGCGATGTCACAGCAGAACGCGTCCAGGAACGTCTCGTCCTTGGGCAGGTCGGTGAGGTCCCGGTAGAGGTCGGCCGACCACTCGAACGGGTCCCTGGCCAGGGCGATCGCGCTGACCGCCGGGACGAAGGAACTGCTCCTGTACCGGTCCTGGATCGGCAGGCCCATCGCGTCGGCGATCTTGCCCCACGAGTCGAGCGTGCCGCCGGGCGCGCCGTCGAAGGCGGGCACCCACGAGGTCGCGCTCGTCCAGACCGGGGCGCCGAAACGCACGGTGCCGACGTTCTGCAGCTCGCCCAGGTTCGGCTGGATCCGGGCGGTGAGCTGCAGCGGGTCGTGGTGCAGGTCGAACACCGGCGTCCCCGGAGGCAGGTCGGGCCCGGTGCCGTTGCCGACCCCGTTGGCCACGCCCAGCTTGTACGGCCGCATCGGGAACCAGCCGACCCGGCGCAGGTCCTCCAGGAACTCCGTGCGCAGCCGGCTCGACGTGGTCACCGGCCCCGAGTAGTCGGCGCTCTCGACCCAGCCCCACAGGAGCTGCTGCGCGGCCGGGCTGCGGATCAGCTCGGCCTGCCCCGGCCCGTCGGAGCGCGGCTGCAGCGCCTCGTGCAGGTAGGCGAGCTGCTGGAGCACCAGCGGGATCCAGGCGCCGAGGTGCGGGGTGTCCCAGGAGAAGAACTTGTCGGTCTGGTGGTCGATGCGCTCGCTCTCCATGCGCGCCAGCGCGTACCTGGTGACCATGCCGCCCATGCTGACGCCGCCGACGACCAGCGGGTCGTCGCCCCGCCGCTCGTCGATCGCCCGCAGCACGCACGAGGCCGCCACGGCGGCGTTGGCCTGGATGTGGATCTGCCGCTGGTCGAAGCCGAGCAGCACGACGTCGATGCCCATCGCCCTGAGCTGGTCGAGGAAGCCGGGCGTGCCCTTCTGGTAGGGCGCGTTGAAGTGCCGCCACAGCTCGTCGAGGTCGCTGGGCCCGTAGTTGAAGCCGTCGGCCAGGATGAATGGCCTGGTCAGCTCGTCGTGTCCCTCGGCCAGGTGAACGGCGGCCCGCCCGGTGGCCACGCGGCCCTCGTGCGCCCAGTCGCCCACCAGGTCCCAGGTGCGGTCGGCCGGACGCGCGTCGCCCCGGCGGGAAGGCGGGGCGGCGAACCATACGCCCTGCCGTCCGAGCGCCTCGGAGATGCGCTCGACCTGCTCGGAGGTGAGGCTGTGCTCGACCCCTTGAGCTCTCGTCTCGACGTCGATCCTCGGTTCCTGCGCCATGCTCAGTCCTCTCTTCGTTGAGGGGCCGCTGGGGCCACTGAGCACACCATACGATTACTCTGAGTAATTGACCGAGCACATAGGGCGGCGGCGTGTGGCTATCTCAAAAACCTGCCGTGACCTGCGACGATGAGGTTCCAGGCGGCCGGTTGTGCGCGCCGCCCGCAGCGGAAGGACGACCCGATGCACATGTCCCTCGTCGATCGAGAATGCGTACGCCGGCTGCTGGACTCCCGGCACCCCGACGCCACCCTCGTGTTCGTCAGGGGTGAGTGCGTGGTGATGCCCGCCTCGGAGGTGGACGACGCCCACAAGGGGCTCGTGATCGCCGCCCGCGACGACATCGTGACCCAGCTCCCCGACGGCGCCCCGACCGACAAGGATCTCGACGACCTGGCCGTCCGCCTGGACAACGTGGTCAGGGACCTGGGCGCCTGAGGATCACGCCGGCCGGCGGTCGCCGTCCTCCAGGTAGTGCAGGACCGCGGCGACCCGGCGGTCCGTGCCGTCGGTGGGGGCCAGGTCGAGCTTGGCGAAGATGCTGCGGATGTGCTTGTGCACGGCGCCGTCGGTGACGAAGAGCCGCTCGGCGATCGCGGCGTTGCCCAGCCCTTCCGCCATGAGCGCCAGGACGTCGCGCTCTCGCGGGCTGAGGCGTTCCAGCCGGCTGTCGGGCCGGCTGCGCGACAGGAGCTGCGCGACGACCTCGGGATCGATGGCGGTGCCGCCGTCGGCCACCCGGTGCAGCGCGGTCAGGAACTCCTGGACCCGCCCCACCCGCTCCTTGAGCATGTAACCGAGCCGGGAGGTGCCGTGGGCCAGCAGGTCGGTGGCGAACGCCTGCTCCACGTACGCCGACAGCACCAGCACGGCCAGCCCCGGCAGCCGCCGCCTGGCCTCCACCGCCGCCACGATGCCCTCGTCGGTGTGGGTCGGCGGCATCCGCACGTCCACGATGGCGACGTCCGGCCGTTCGGCGTCGACGGCGGCCAGGAAGCCGGCCGGGTCCCCGGCGGTGGCCACGACGTCGAGGCCCTCGGCGCGCAGCAGCAGCGCGAGGCCCTCGCGCAGCAACGGGTCGTCCTCGGCGATCACAATCCGCATGGCAAACTCACATTCAGGGTGGTCGGTCCACCTGGAGGGCTGGTCAGCTCGAACATGCCGTCGTGCGCCTCGGTGCGGCGGCGCATCCCGTCCAGCCCGGACCCGCCGTCCTCGCCGGCCCCGCCGCGGCCGTCGTCGGTGATCCGGACCTGGAGCCGGTCGTCGTGCCGGCGGACCATCACGGTGGCGTGCCCGGCCTGGCTGTGCTTGGCGATGTTGGTGAGCGCCTCGGCCACCACGAAGTAGGCCGTGGCCTCGACCGAGGCGGCGCACCGGCCGGGCACGTCGGCGTCGACCTCGCAGGGCACCGGGCAGGCCGCGGCCAGCCCGGTGAGCGCGTCGGCCAGGCTCCGGTCCGCCAGCACCGGGGGCAGGATGCTGCGCACGACCGCGCGCAGCTCGGCCAGCGCCTGCTCGGCGGCGTCCTGGGCACGTTCGAGCAGGGCGTCGGCGGTGGCCGGGTCGCGCTGCACGGCCCGGCGGGCCGCGCCCAGCATGACGGTGACGGCGACGATCCGGTTCTGGGTCCCGTCGTGCAGCGACCGCTCGATCCGGCGCAGCTCGGTGGCGTGCGCGTCGAGGGCGCCCGCCCGGGTGGCGGTGAGCTGGGCGACCCGCAGCGCCAGGTCGGTGCCGGGGTCGGCGGACAACATCCGCCGTCCGGGCCACGCCTGCAACCGCGCCATCCCGGGGACGATGGCCAGGGCGAGGGCGAGCCAGCCCACGCCCAGCAGGCTGACCCCGAGGCCGCTGGGCAGGCCGTCCACCTGCCAGATCCCCATCGCCGCGCCGGCCATCTCACCCGGCGGCAGCAACCCCATGTACAAGGGGAACAGCAGGTCGCGCAGCGCGCTGAACGGCAGCGTCATGCCGATCACGCCCAGGAGCAGGCCGAGTGTCGCGTGGGTGAGGAGCCAGCGCAGCTCCCGGCTCGTGGCGGGATGCCGGATCGCATCCCGCACACCTGGCGGCACCGGGTCGGGGTCGATGATGACGTCGGGGCCCCAGCGGGACAGCCGGGCCCGCTCCCGGTTGGCGACCGCGCGCACGGCGCGCAGCGCGTGGGGCACCAGCGGCAGGCCGATGCCGACGAGGCAGAGCGCCATGACGGTGATGACCCCGATCAGCGCCACCAGCGCCAGGGTGGCGGTGCCGACGCCGCCGATGAGGTGTTCGAGCCCGTCCAGCGTGACGCGGGCGCGGGCGAACACGTCCAGCGAGCGGGCCGGTCGCCGCTCGTCCGTCGATTCCTGGGTCGGCATCCCCCACCTCCTGGGCTCCGACCATAGGACATGAGCCAGGATGTCGTGTGATCGCCGGACGAAAAGTACAGCCTGCTGTACCCCTCGTACGGCTCACGTCCGGCGGGGCGGCTCCGAGCTGACCCACCAGAGCGTCCCGAACGGGTCCACCCAGCCGCCCATCCGCGTGCCGCCCTCCTGCTCGGTGACCTCCATGATGGAGGTCGCGCCCTTGGCGATCGCGGCGTCGTACGCCTTCGCCGGGTCGGGCAGCGCGACGTACATCTGCGTGCGCGACGGGTCCTCGCCCTTGCGGTAGGGCGGCAGGCACTGCGCCCCGTCCATCCTGGCGTCGGCGAAGTAGAGCGTGCTCGTGCCGATGCGGACCACCCCGTGCACGACCCGCTCGGGGTCACCCTCCAGTGGGATGACGTTCTCCGTCTCCGCCCCGAACACGGCGGCGGCGTAGTCGGCGAACTGCTTGGCGCTGTGGACCATGAGGTACGGCGTGACTTCCACGTTTCCTCCTGCTAATCAAATTTGACTACTTGGCCACCGTAAGCCCCGAAGCCGCCACTGGTCAAACTTGATTAGCTCCGGCGCAGCAGATAGGTGTCCATGATCCAGCCCTTGCGGGCCCGCGCCTCCGCGCGTACCTCCTTGATCCGGTCGGCCACCTCGGCCACCGGCCCCGACACGAGGATCTCGTCGGGTGTGCCCAGGTAGGCGCCCCAGTAGATGTGGTAGCCCGAAAGGCCGGCGAAGGAGCAGTGGGCGTCCAGCATCACCACCACGTCGTCGGCGGTGGCGCCCTCCTCGGCCAGGCGGCGCCCGGTGGTGAGGTGGACGGGCCGGCCCACCTGGGTGAGGCTCGTGCGGTGGCGGGCGGTCAGCGCGCTCACGCTGCTGACGCCGGGGATCACCTCGTAGTCGAAGGCCACGTTCCCGCGCCCGAGAATCTCCTCGACGATGGCGAGCGTGCTGTCATAGACGCCGGGATCGCCCCACACCAGGAACGCGCCGGTCTCGTCCGCGCCCAGCTCGTCGCGGATGAGCGCCTCACAGGCCAGCGCCCGGCGCGAGCGCCAGTCCTCGACGGCCTCGGCGTAGGCCGGGGTGGTCCGGTCGCGCTCGGGATCGCGGGCCTCGGCCACCCGGTACGGCGGGCGCCCGTGCTCCTTGATCAGGTCCTGCCTGAGCTGGACCAGCTCCTGCTTGACCGCGCCCTTGTCCACGACGAAGAACACGTCGGTCGCGGCGATGGCCTTGGCCGCCTGGAGGGTGAGATGGTCGGGATCGCCGGCGCCGATGCCGACCACTAGTAGCCGCTTCACCCGTGAAAGTCTGCCAGTACGATGTCCGTCGCTTATCTCCGAGGAGGACCGTGAACCTGGTGGAGCAGGGTGCCGCGTTCGCCGCGTTCTGGCAGGAGCGCCATCTGTGCACGCTCGCCACCGCGCGTCAGGACCGCCCGCCGCATGTGGTGCCGGTCGGCGCCACCCTTGACCTGGACACCGGCATCGCCCGGGTGATCACTTCGGGCACCTCGCACAAGGCCGGCCTCATCGGGGCCTCCGGCGCGCTGGTCTCGCTCTGCCAGGTGGACGGCCGCCGCTGGTCCACGCTGGAAGGACGGGCGGTGGTGCGCACCGAGCCCGAACAGGTGGCCGACGCCGAGCGCCGCTACGCCGCCCGCTACAAGCCGCCCCGGGTGAACCCGGCGCGGGTGGTCGTCGAGATCCAGGTGACGCGCGTGCTGGGCAACGTGTGATCACCGTCGTCGGCATCGGCGCGGACGGCTGGGACGGCCTGGCCGCCGGCTCGCGGCGGGCGCTGGAGGCGGCCGAGGTGCTCATGGGCGGTCCCCGGCAGCTCGACCTCGTGCCCCCGTCGGCCGCCGCCGCCGAGCGGGTGGCCTGGCCGTCGCCGCTGCTGGCCGCGTTGCCCGCGCTCATGGACGAGCACGCCGGTCGCGAGGTGTGCGTGCTGGCCAGCGGCGACCCGATGTTCTACGGCATCGGCGCCACGCTGGTGCGGCTGCTCGGGGCCGGGCGCGTACGCGTGCTGCCGCACGTGTCGTCGCTGTCGCTGGCGTGCGCCCGGCTCGGCTGGCCGGTCGAGCAGGTCGACGTGGTCAGCCTGGTGGGCCGCCCGCCCTCGGCCCTCAGCGCCGTCGTCACGCCGGGCCGCCGCGTCGTCGTGCTGGGCGCGGGCCCCGAGTCCCCGGCCCTGGTCGCGGGGCTGCTGACCGGGCGCGGGTACGGGCCCAGCCCGATGCGGGTGCTGTCCGACCTGGGCGCGCCGTCGGAGTGCGAGCAACGGGGGAGCGCCGACGGCTGGACGGGCCCCGCCGCGTCCGCGCTGCACGTGATCGCCGTCGAGTGTGTCGCGGGACCGGGCACCGAACCGCTGGCCAGGGTGCCGGGGCTGCCCGACACGGCCTACGAGCACGACGGGCAGCTCACCAAGCGCGAGGTCCGCGCGGTCACCCTGTCGCGGCTCGCCCCGCTGCCCGGGGAGCTGCTGTGGGACGTCGGGGCGGGAGCGGGCAGCATCGCCATCGAGTGGATGCGCGCCCACCCGTCGTGCGCGGCCGTCGCCGTCGAGGACCGGGCCGACCGGGCCGCCGCCGTCCGGCGCAACGCCGGCGCGCTCGGCGTGCCGTCACTGCGCGTCGTCGAGGGCCGGGCCCCGGCGGCGCTCGACGGGCTGCCCAAGCCCGCCGCGGTGTTCGTCGGCGGCGGCGCGACCGTGCCCGGCCTGCTGGAACGCTGCTGGTCGGCGCTGCGGCCCGGCGGGCGGCTGGTGGTCAACGCCGTGACCGTGGAGTCCGAGGCCGTCGTGGCCGGATGGTACGCCCGGCTCGGCGGCGACCTGGTGCGGCTGGCCGTACAGCGGGGCTCGCCCGTGGGCGGGTTCACCGGATGGCGGGCGGCGATGCCGGTGACCGTGTGGTCGGTCACCAGGAGGGACGAATCGTGACCGTGTACTTCATCGGGGCCGGCCCCGGCGCCGCCGACCTGATCACGCTGCGCGGGCTGCGGCGGCTGGAGTCGTCGCCGGTGTGCCTGTACGCGGGGTCGCTGGTGCCCCGTGACCTGCTGGACTCCTGCCCGCCGGACGCCAGGCTCGTCGACACCGCGAACCTGACCCTCGACCAGATCGTCTCCGAGCTGGCCACGGCGCACCGGGCCGGGCTCGACGTGGCGCGGCTGCACTCGGGCGACCCGTCGGTGTTCAGCGCGGTGGCCGAGCAGATGCGCCGGCTGGACGCGCTCGGGGTGCCCTACGAGGTGGTGCCCGGCGTGCCCGCTTTCGCCGCGGCGGCGGCCTCGCTGGGCAGGGAGCTGACCGTGCCGGGCGTCGGGCAGACGATCATCCTGACCCGCACCTCGGCCAGGGCCACGCCGATGCCGCCCGGCGAGGACCTGGCGACGCTCGGGGCGAGCGCGGCCACGATGGTGCTGCACCTGGCCGTGCAGCGGATCGACGCGGTCGTGGCCGAGCTGCTGCCCTCCTACGGGTCCGGATGTCCCGTGGCGGTGGTGGCCAGGGCCAGCCGGGCCGACGAGGTGATCCTGCGCGGGACGCTGGGCGACATCGCGGAGCAGGTGCGGGAGGCGGGCGTCCGGCGTACGGCGGTGATCGTGGTGGGGCGGGTGCTGTCGGCGTCGGAGTTCCCCGACAGCCACCTCTACAGCGCGGAACGGGCCAGGGCGTGCGACGGGTCCTGATCCTGGGCGGCACCGCCGAGGCCAGGGCGCTGGCCGCCGCGCTCGTCCCGGGATCCGTCCACGTGGTGTCGTCGCTGGCCGGGCGGGTGAGCAACCCGCGGCTGCCGGTCGGGGAGGTGCGCGAGGGCGGCTTCGGCGGGCCAGAAGGGCTGGCCGCCTACCTGGTGGAGGAGCGGATCGACGCGCTGGTGGACGCCACGCACCCGTTCGCCGGGCGGATGACGGCCTCGGCGGCGCTCGCGTCGGCCGCGACAGGGGTGCCGCTGCTCGTCCTGCGGCGGCCGGGATGGCGGGAGGGGCCGGGCGACGCCTGGCGCCGCGTCCCCACCCTCCACGCCGCCGCCGATCTCCTGACCGGCGGCCGGGTGTTCCTGACCACCGGGCGCAGGAGCCTGCCCGTCTTCGCCGGGCTGCCCGGAGTGTGGCTGCTGGCCAGGTCGGTCGATCCGCCGGAGCCGCCCGTGCCGCCCAACGTGCACGTGCTGCTGGACCGAGGGCCGTACACGGTCGAGGGCGAGCTGGCCCTCATCCGCGAGCACCGCCTCGACGTGCTGGTCACCAAGGACAGCGGCGGTGCCATGACCACCGCCAAGCTCGTCGCGGCCCGCGAGCTCGGCCTACCGGTGATCTTGGTGAACCGCCCCGCCCCGCCCACCGGCGTGCGGGCGGTGGACACGGTCGAGGCGGCCGTGGCCTGGGTTCACGGGTAGCGGCGCGGCGTGTAGACCCCGCCGCCGGCGGCGACGCGTGTGGTGGAGGAGCCGATGATCAGCAGGCAGCGCATGTCCACCCGCGCGGGGTCCAGCTCGCCCAGCGTGGTGACGGTGACGCTCTCCTCCGGCCCGCCGACGTCCCGTCCGATCACGACGGGGGTGGCCGCGTCGCGGTGTTCGAGCAGCAGGTCGCGGGCGGCGCCGAGCTGCCAGGTACGGCTGCGCGAAGCCGGGTTGTACAGCGCCAGCACCAGATCCGCCCGCGCCGCCGCCTCCAGCCGGCCGGCCACCACCTCCCACGGCTTGAGCAGGTCCGACAGCGACAGCACGCAGTAGTCGTGCCCGAGCGGCGCGCCCGCCCTGCTCGCCACCGCCTGCGCCGCCGTCAGCCCGGGGACGACGCGCACCGGCACGTCGGGGAAGTCCTCGGCCGCTTCGAGCACCGCGCTGGCCATGGCGAACACGCCCGGGTCGCCGGACGACACCACCGCCACCCGGGCGCCCTCCCTGGCCAGTTCGAGCGCGTGCCTGGCCCGCTCGGCCTCCACCCGGTTGTCGGTACGGTGCCGCCGCTGCCGTGGGTTCGGCGCCACCCGGTCCACGTACGGGCCGTACCCGACCAGGTCCGTCGCCGCCGCCAGCGCCTCCTGCGCCTCGGGCGTCAGCCACGGCCGCCCGGCGGGGCCGAGGCCCACCACGGTCACCTCGCCCGGCCCCTCGCTCACCACCGGCTCGGGCACGAAGGTGCGCTCGGCCGGGCTGGCGAGCAGGGCCAGCGAGAAGTACGGCACGCCGCCCGCGTCCACGTCCTTGAGCGGCGCGACCCGCTCGGCGCCCATGGTGGCGCGCTCGACGTACCAGGCGTCGTCCAGCCGCCCGGCCTCGGCGAGGGCGTCGCGGACCTTCTCGAACGTCCGGCCCAGCTTGAGCACCGCCGCCGAGTCGGTGCCGCGCAGCCGCTCGGCGAGCACGTCGGCGGGCAGGGTGCCGGGCAGCACGGTGAGCACCTCGTCCCGCTCGACCAGCGGGCGGCCCAGCACGGCGGAGGCCGCGCTGACCGAGGTCACCCCGGGCACCACCTCGGTCGGGTAGCGGTGCGCGAGCCGCTTGTGCATGTGCATGTACGAGCCGTAGAACAGCGGATCGCCCTCGCTGAGCACCACCACGGTCCTGCCCGCGTCCAGGTGGGCGGCCAGCCGCTCGGCGCAGTCGGCGTAGAAGTCGTCGAGCGCGCCCTGGTAGCCGCCGGGGTGGTCGGTCGTCTCCGTGGTCAGCGGGTAGAGCAGCAGCTCCTCGATCTGCCCCTCCCGCATGTACGGCAGCGCGATCGAGCGCGCGATGCTCCGGCCGTGCCTGGCGGCGTGATACGCGATCACGTCGGCCTCGCCGATCAGCCTGGCGGTCTTGACCGTGACCAGCTCCGGGTCGCCGGGGCCGAGGCCCACGCCGTACAGCCGTCCCGTCATCGTCCTCACTCCGCCTCACTCGCGATGGCGTTGATCGCCGCCGCCGTCATCGCACTGCCGCCGCGCCGGCCGTGCACCACCAGATACTCGAGGTCGCTGCCGGCGAGCGCCCGCTTGGACTCCTCCGCGCCGATGAAGCCGACGGGGACGCCGAGCACCGCCGCGGGCCGGCCGGCGCCCTCGGCGACCAGTTCGAGCAGCCGGAACAGAGCGGTCGGGGCGTTGCCGACGGCCACCACCGAGCCGTCCAGCCGGTCGCGCCACAGCTCGAGCGCGGCGGCGCTGCGCGTCGTGCCGAGCCGCTCCGCCAGCTCCGGCACGCCGGGGTCGGACAGCGTGCAGATCACCTCGTTGGCGGCGGGCAGGCGGCGCCTGGTCACACCGGAGGCGACCATCTGCGCGTCGCACAGCACGGGCGCGCCCCGGCGCAGGGCCTCCCGGGCCCGCCGGACCACCTGGGGGGACCAGGCCAGGTCCCTGACGAGGTCGGTCATGCCGCAGGCGTGGATCATCCGTACCGCGACCTGGGCCACGTCGGGTGGCAGGGCGGTGAGGTCGGTCTCGGCGCGGATGGTCGCGAACGAGCGCCGGTAGATCTCGGCGCCGTCGCGAAGGTAGTCGGTCACTGCTGCCTTTCCTGGTATCCGTCGCCGGTGGCGACCATCTGGGTGACCTCGCCGGGCGGGAGCCCGCAGCGTCGCTCGCATCCCGCCCAGTGGGTCGGGGTGGGGCGGGGGCCGGTCAGGCTCGCCACCCAGCGGCGGGCGTCGGCCTGGACGTCGGCGAGCGACTTCGCGCACCCCGGCCGCCCGGTGCAGGCCGTCACCCCCGCCCACGGGGACCGCGGATCGGCGCTCAGCCCGGCCTCCTCCAGCCGCCGCGCCACGTCGTCGACCTGGTCCGCCGGCAGATCCGGCACCACGACACTGCGCCAGGGCGTCAGCCGCACGGGCCCGGCCGCCGCGAGGGTCCTGGCCTGGGCGGGGGTCAGGCGGCCGAGCGGGGCCAGGACCTCCAGGGCCACGCGGCCGTCCCGCTGGGCGGTGCATCCTGGGCGGTGGGGGACGGCAGGGGACAGGGGGCTGCCGGTGGTGGTGGCGCCGCCCAGGCGGGCGGCGATGCGGGCCGGCCCGTCGGGCAACTCACCGATACGCCAGGCGGCGGCCGGCGCGGGCCCGCCCGACTGGCCTTTTTCCTGATCGCCCGGCTGATCGCCCGCTGTCGCGAGGCCGGGCGGCCGGGCGTTCGTCGGTTCGGCGCTTTGAGCGGCTCGTTCGTCGAGGAAGGCTTCGGCGGACGCGAGCATGGTGGGCACCACCGACTCGGGGGTCAGGGCGAGGCCGGAGTCCGCGCCCGCCAGCAGCAACCGGCCGTTCAGGTGGGTGACGTCCGCGTTCAGCGCCGTCATGTCGCCCGTCCCGTCGTCCAGGGCGAACAGGAAGCGACCCGGCAGCCCGGCCAGCCGGGGCCGGGCGCACAGCTCGTGGTCGAGGGCCTCGACCAGGGCCATGATCGCCCGTCCGCCCAGTGGTGAGGCGACGATGTTGCGGACCCGCTCATGGGAGGGTGACGGCAGGAGGCCCGCCGCCGCGATGCGGGCGGCGAAGGCGGCAGGGGAGCGCAGGCCGCGTACCTGGACGTTCGCCCGGGAGGTCAGCTCGATCACCCCCGTCCCGAGCTCCGCCGCGCACGCCGCCAGTTCGAGTAGCCGGGCCGGGGAGATCGCGCCGCCGGGCAGGCGGACGCGGGCCAGGGGGCCGTCGGCGGCCTGGTGTACCTGTAGCGCTCCCGGACAGGCGTCAGGGCGTACACGTCCGGGAAAGTCGGCTATGGACACGAAAAGGATGGTAACGCCTGTTCTGATGGCGGCCTCCCCTGTCGTAGGCTCCTCGGTAGGCGATGGCAAAGGGAGGAAGCCGGTGCGAATCCGGCGCGGTCCCGCCACTGTGACCGGGGAGCGAACCCCACCGCAGGCCACTGCCCGGAGACGGGTGGGAAGGCCGGGGTGAGTGCCGATCCGGGAGCCAGGAGACTCCTGCCGTCGTGACACCCGCGACCGGGGCGAGGACCCCCAGGGAGGATTGCGCCGTGCCTGGCGACAGCCGTACCGTCCTGCTGCTTTCCACCTCCGACACCGACCTGCTGAGCGCCCGCGCCAGCGGCGCGGGCTACCGGCTGGGCAACCCCGCCCGGCTGGCGGCCGAGGATCTGCCCGGCCTGCTCGAAGACGTCGATCTGGTCGTCCTACGCCTGCTCGGTGGACGCCGCGCCTGGGAAGAAGGGCTGGACGCGCTGCTGGCCGGGTCGCGGCCGGTGGTGGTGCTCGGCGGCGAGCAGGCGCCGGACGCGGAGCTGATGGAGTTGTCCACGGTCGCCGGCGGGGTCTGTGCCGAGTCCCACGCCTATCTGGCGCACGGCGGGCCCGGGAATCTGGCCGAGTTGCACGCGTTCCTGTCCGACACCGTGCTGCTGACCGGTCATGGGTTCGCGCCGCCGGTCCCCGCGCCCTCGTGGGGGCGGCTGGAGCGGGCAGCCGGTACGCGCGGCGGGCCCGTGGTGGGCGTGCTCTACTACCGGGCGCATCACATGGCGGGCAACACCTCCTTCGTCGAGACACTGTGCGCGGCCGTCGAGGCGGCGGGCGGGCAGGCGCTGCCGGTGTTCTGCTCGTCCCTGCGCACGGCCGAGCCCGAGCTGCTCGAAACCCTGCGCGCGGCCGACGCGCTGGTGGTCACCGTGCTGGCGGCGGGCGGTTCCCGACCGGCCACGGCCGGTGCGGGCGGCGACGACGAGGCGTGGGACGTGGGCGCCCTGGCGGCCCTGGACGTGCCGATCCTCCAGGGGCTCTGCCTGACGACCTCGAAGCAGGCGTGGGAGGAGAACGACGACGGCCTCTCCCCGCTGGACGCGGCCTCGCAGGTGGCGATCCCCGAGTTCGACGGGCGGATCATCACGGTGCCGTTCTCGTTCAAGGAGATCGACGAGGACGGGCTGACCGTGTACGTCGCCGACGCCGAGCGGGCCGCGCGCGTGGCGGGCATCGCCGTACGGCACGGCCTGCTGCGGCACACCCCGCCCGGCGAGCGGCGGCTGGTGGTGATGCTGTCGGCGTACCCGACCAAGCACTCCCGGGTGGGCAACGCGGTCGGCCTGGACACCCCGGCCAGCACCGTACGGCTGCTGGCCCGGCTCGCCGAGGCCGGCTACGACCTGGGCGAGGGCTTCCCCGGCGTGGCCGAGCAGGACGGCGACGCGCTCATCCACGCGCTCATCGCCGCCGGCGGGCAGGACCAGGACTGGCTGACCGAGGAGCACCTCGCGGGCAACCCGGTACGCATCTCGGCCGCCTCCTACGAGCGCTGGTACCGCACGTTGCCCGCCGGGCTGCGCGAGGAGATGGAGCGGCACTGGGGGCCGCCGCCCGGCGAGCTGTTCGTGCACGAGGGCGACATCGTGCTGGCCGCGCTGCGGGCCGGGAACCTGGTGGTGATGGTCCAGCCGCCGCGCGGTTTCGGGGAGAACCCGATCGCCATCTACCACGACCCCGACCTGCCGCCCAGCCACCACTACCTGGCCGCCTACCGCTGGCTGTCGGCCGAGTTCGGCGCGAACGCGATGGTGCACGTGGGCAAGCACGGCAACCTGGAGTGGCTGCCGGGCAAGTCGGCGGGCATGTCGGCCGCGTGCGGCACCGACGCCGCCATCGGTGACCTGCCGCTGGTCTACCCGTTCCTGGTCAACGACCCAGGAGAGGGCACGCAGGCCAAGCGGCGGGCGCACGCCGTGCTGGTGGACCACCTGGTGCCGCCCATGGCCCGCGCCGACACCTACGGCGACGTCGCCCGGCTCGAGCAGCTCATGGACGAGCACGCCACGATCGCCGCCATGGACCCGGCCAAGCTGCCCGCGATCAGGGCGCAGATCTGGACGCTGATCCAGGCCGCCCGGCTCGACCACGACCTGGGGCTGGCGGACCGGCCGCACGACACCGAGTTCGACGACTTCCTGCTGCACGTGGACGGGTGGCTGTGCGAGATCAAGGACGCGCAGATCCGTGACGGCCTGCACGTGCTCGGCCAGGCGCCCGAGGGCGAGGGGCGGGTGGATCTGGTGCTCGCGGTGCTGCGGGCGCGGCAGATGTGGTCGGGGCGCGAGACGCTGCCCGGCCTGCGCGAGGCCCTCGGCCTGGCCGAGGACGGCACGGCCGGGCTGGGCGCCGTGGACCGGGCCGAGGCCACGGCGCGTGCGCTGGTGGCGGGCATGGAGGAACACGGCTGGGCGGTGGAGGCGGCGGACGAGGTCGCCCGCGCCGTACTCGCCACGGCGGATGAGGTCGCGGACGCCGGGTTCGAGACAGCGGGCGGGGCTGTCGTCGGCGGGCACGAGGCGGTGGCCGGAGCCGTTCTCGGCGGGATCGAGGCGGTGGAGAGCGCCGGACCGGAGGGTTCTGGTGTTTTGGCCGCGCGGGAGCGGGTGGCGCTCGTCGCTCGGGTGCTCGGGTTCGCCGCCGCCGAGGTGGTGCCGCGGCTGGCCCGTACCACCGACGAGCTCGATCACATCCTGCACGCGCTCGACGGGGGCTACGTGCCCGCCGGGCCGAGCGGGTCCCCGTTGCGCGGGCTGGTCAACGTGCTGCCGACCGGCCGTAACTTCTACTCCGTCGACCCGCGCGCCGTGCCGAGCCGGCTGGCGTGGGAGACCGGGCACGCGATGGCGGAGTCGCTGCTGGAGCGCTACCGCGCCGACACCGGGGAGTGGCCGCGTTCGGTGGGACTGTCGGTCTGGGGCACCAGCGCCATGCGGACGGCGGGCGACGACGTGGCCGAGGTGCTGGCCCTGCTCGGCGTCCGTCCCGAGTGGGACGAGGCCTCGCGGCGCGTCACCCGCCTGGAGCCGATCCCGCTCGCGGAGCTCGGCCGGCCCAGGATCGACGTGACGGTACGCATCAGCGGGTTCTTCCGCGACGCCTTCCCGCACGTCGTGGCCATGCTCGACGACGCCGTACGGCTGGCGGCCGGCCTGGAGGAGCCGCACGAGGACAACTACGTGCGCGCCCACGTCGCCGCCACCGGCGGGGACGAGAGGCAGGCGACGATGCGGATCTTCGGTTCGGCGCCGGGCGCGTACGGGGCCGGGCTGCTGCCGCTCATCGACAGCCGCAACTGGCGCGACGACGCCGACCTGGCCGAGGTGTACGCGGTGTGGGGCGGCTTCGCCTACGGCCGTGACCTCGACGGCGTCGCCGCCCGGCCCCAGATGGAGGACGCCTACCGCCGGATCGCCGTGGCCGCCAAGAACGTCGACACCCGCGAGCACGACATCGCCGACTCCGACGACTACTTCCAGTACCACGGCGGCATGATCGCCACCGTACGGGCGCTCACCGGCAAGGCGCCGGCCGCGTACGTGGGCGACAGCACCCGGCCCGACGCCGTACGCACCCGGACCCTGTCGGAGGAGACCTCGCGCATCTTCCGCGCCAGGGTCGTCAACCCGCGCTGGCTGGCGGCGATGCGGCGGCACGGCTACAAGGGCGCCTTCGAGCTGGCCGCCACCGTCGACTACCTGTTCGGCTACGACGCCACCACCGGGGTCATGGCCGACTGGATGTACGACAAGCTCACCGAGACCTACGTGCTCGACCCCGAGAACCAGGCGTTCATGGCCAAGTCGAACCCGTGGGCGCTGCACGGCATCGCCGAACGCCTGCTGGAGGCCGCCGAGCGCGGCATGTGGGAGCACCCGGACCCGGAGCTGCTGCGCGGGCTGCAGGAGGTCTACCTCAAGACGGAGGGCGACCTGGAGGACGACGAGACCAACCGCTGAGCCAGCTCGGGCGTACCGGCCCAGTGCAGGTGCAGGTAGGACGCGGTCACCCGGGCGTCGCCATGGCCGTCGGCGCCGCCCGGCCAGCGGAACAACGGCTCGCCCGGGTAGGTGACGGTGGTGCGGTGGAACTCGTGGCCCCGATAGCGCTCGCCCGGCCGGGTCAGGGGCGAGCGGCGCAGGGCGACGGCGTCGCGGTAGCCGAGGGTGAGCTTCGGGGTCATGCGGGCGCGGCCCGGGATCCGTCCGCACATCGGGCGGCCGTCCAGCTCCTCGCACAGGTACAGCAGGCCCGCGCACTCGGCCGCGATCGGGCCTTCGAAGGCCGCCACCTGGGCGCGTAGCGGCTCGTTGGCGGCCAGGTCGGCGGCGTACACCTCGGGGAAGCCGCCGCCGATGACCAGCGCGGCGGTGCCGTCGGGGAGGCGCTCGTCGCGCAGCGGATCGAAGACGGCGAGCTCGGCTCCGGCGGCGCGCAACAACTCAAGATGCTCCGCATACCCAAAGCTGAACGCCACCCCACCCGCCACCGCCACAACCCCGCCCCCAGCACCCACTCCACCTCCGGCACCTGGCCCGCCCTCAGCAACCGGCGCGCTTTCGAGGCCCGATTCGCTCCTGGCGTTCGACTCGCCTGTTCCGTTCGATCCGGGTGATCGGTGCGGGGTGCCCGTGTCCTTTGCCGCGTGTTCGGTCTCCGGGTTCCAGGGTGGGCCGGGCAGGGTGGGGGCCGTGGTGGCCAGGCGGAGCAGGGCGTCGAGGTCGCAGGAGCGGGCGACCAGGGCGCCGAGCCGCCGCACCGCGCGTACCGCCTCGGCCTCGCGTTCGACGGCCGGCACCAGTCCCAGGTGCCGGGACGGGGTCGAGACGGCGTCGTCGCGGCGGATGGCCCCGAGCACCGGCACGCCCGCCGAGGCCAGCGCCGCCCGGCACAGCTCCTCGTGCCGGTCCGAGCCGACCCGGTTCAGCACCACCCCGCCCACCCGTACGCGCGGGTCGAACGTGGCGAACCCGTGCACCACGGCCGCCACCGACCGGCTCTGCCGGGCCGCGTCCACGACCAGCACCACCGGCGCGTCCAGCAGCCTGGCGACGTGCGCCGTCGAGGCGAAGTCCGTCTCGCCCCTGCCGTCGAACAGCCCCATCACGCCCTCGACCACCGCCACGTCGCACCCGGCCGCGCCGTGCAGGAACAGCGGCGCCACCCGCTCCTCGCCCACGAGCCACGGGTCCAGGTTGCGTCCGGGCCGCCCGGTGGCCAGCGCGTGGTAACCCGGGTCGATGTAGTCGGGCCCCACCTTGTGCGGCGACACCTCCAGCCCGCGCGCCCGCAGCGCCGCCATCAGCCCCGTGGCCACCGTCGTCTTGCCGCTGCCGGACGAGGGCGCGGCGATGACGAGCCGGGGAACTACCACTCGATCCCCTTCTGGCCCTTCTGCCCGGTGTCCATGGGATGGCGTACCTTGCCCATCTCCGTCACCAGGTCGGCCACCTCGATCAGCCGCTCGGGCGCGTCCCTGCCGGTGATCACCACATGCTGGTTGCCCGGCCGCCCGGTCAGCGCCGCCAGCACGTCGTCCAGCTCCAGCCAGCCCCACTTCAACGGGTACGTGAACTCGTCCAGCACATAGAAGCGGTACGTCTCGGCCGCCAGATTCCGCTTGATCTGCTCCCACCCCTCGCGGGCGTCGGCCGCGTGGTCCTCCTCACTGCCCGGCCGCTGGATCCACGACCAGCCCTCGCCCATCTTGTGCCAGGTCACCGAGCCGCCCTCGTCGCTCTCGCCGAGCACCTTGAGCGCCCGCTCCTCACCGATGCGCCACTTGGCCGACTTCACGAACTGGAACACCCCGACCGGCCACCCCTGGTTCCAGGCCCGCAGCGCCATCCCGAAGGCGGCCGTGGACTTGCCCTTGCCGGGGCCGGTGTGGACGATCAGCAGCGGCCGCGTACGGCGCTGGCGGGTGGTGAGGCCGTCGTCGGGCACGACGTCCGGTTTGCCCTGCGGCATGGTCAGACCGCCTTCCTGTAGTCCCGCACGACCGACCCCAGATCGGCCAGCGAGTCGAGCGGTACGAGCCGGGCCCGCAACCGCATCGCCAGCCGGCCCGCCAGCCCGAGCCGGACCGGACCGTGCTCGCAGTCCACGACCACCGCCGCCGTACCGTCGAGCAGCGCCGCCGCCCGCTCCACGGCCGTGGTCTCCGCGAACGTCGTCCGGCCGTCGGTGACCAGCACCAGGAGGGGACGCCTGGCCGGGTCGCGCAGGCGCTCCACGCGCAGCACCTCCGCCGCCCGTACAAGTCCGGCCGCCAGGGGCGTACGCCCTCCGGTCGGGAGCGAGCGCAGCCGGGCCGCGCCCGCCTCCACCGACGACGTCGGCGGCAGCGCCAGCTCGGCCCCCCTGCCCCTGAACGTGATCAGCCCGACCTTGTCACGGCGCTGGTAGGCGTCCAGCAGCAGGCTCAGCACGGCCGTCTTGACGGCGGTCATCCGCTTGCGCGCCGCCATCGAGCCGCTCGCGTCCACCACGAACAGCACGAGGTTGCCCTCCCGCCCTTCGCGCACCACCTCACGGAGGTCGTCAGCACGCATCACGAGCCCGCGACCGGCACGTCCGCGCGCGCTCTGATGCGGCGCGGCGGCCCGCATGGTCGCGATCAGATGCAGGTCACGCACCCGACCGGCGGGCAGCCGCGAGCCGGTGGCCCGCCCTCTGGGGGTACGCGCCCGCGACCGCCGCCCCACCACGCCCTCACCGAGGCCCGGCACCTCCAGCAACGGCACCCGGTACGGCACCGCCACCCCATCAACCCGCCCGGCGCCACCGGCCTCACCGGCCTCATCTCGGCCGGCCTCCGCACCGTCACCCGCACCGCGATCCGAACCGTTGCCCGCCCGGCCGTCCGAACCGTTGCCCGCAGCACTGTCCGAAGCACGGTCGTCCGAACCCATGCCCGCGCCGTCGACCGGCCCTCGGTTCGCCCGGCCATCCGACGAGTCGCGGGCCCCGCCGTCCGGGTCGCGGCCCGCCCTGCCGTCGGCCGTGGCATCCGGCCCGCCTGCCGCGCCGTCGGGCCTGCCGTCCGGTCCGCTGCCCCGGCCGTCGTCGGCGGCGCCGCGAGAGCCGTCCTCCCCGCCCGGCCCGTCACCGGAGCCGTCGGGGCCGCCGTCAGAACCTCCGTCGGGGTCGTCGTCCCCGTCGCAGCTCGCCAGCAGCTCGTCCAGCAGGTCCTCGTCCAATCCGGGCGCGTCGAACGGGTCGCGTCGCCGCCGGTGCGGCAGTGACAGCCGGGCCGCGGCCCGTACGTCCTCCGTGGTCACCGTGTCGCGCCCCTGCCAGGCCGCGTGCGCGATGGCGGCGTTGGCCGTGACCAGGTCCGCTCGCAACCCGTCCACCTCGAAGGCCGCGCACACCGTGGCGATCTGCCGCAGGCGCGCGTCGGGCAACCGCACGTCGGGCACCCGGGCGCGGGCCCGCGCGATCCGTCCGGCCAGCGCCGACTCCTCCGCGGCCCACCGATCGGCGAACGCCTCGGGCCCGGCCTCGAACGCCAGCCGCCGCCGTACCACCTCCGCCCGCTCCCCGGGATCCCGCGACGCCTTCACCTCGACCGTCAGCCCGAACCTGTCGAGCAACTGCGGGCGCAGCTCGCCCTCCTCGGGGTTCATGGTGCCCACCAGGAGGAAGCGGGCGGCGTGCCGTACCGACACCGACTCCCGCTCCACATAGCACGTGCCCAGGGCGGCCGCGTCGAGCAGCAGGTCCACGAGGTGGTCGTGGAGGAGGTTGACCTCGTCCACGTACAGGACCCCGCGGTGCGCCGCGGCCAGCAGGCCCGGTTCGAACGCCTTCACGCCCTCGGTCAGTGCCCGTTCCACGTCCAGCGAGCCGACCAGGCGGTCCTCCGAGGCGCCGACCGGCAGCTCGACCAGCGCGGCCGGGCGCCGCAACCGCTGGGCGCCGGGCTCATGGGGGCCGTCCGGGCACCCGGGGTCGGGGGCTGCCGGGTCGCACGCGAACCGGCAGCCGGGCACCACGTCCACGGCCGGGAGCTGGGCCGCCAGCGCCCGCACGATGGTGGACTTGGCCGTCCCCTTCTCCCCGCGTACGAGCACCCCGCCGACTCTGGGGGAGACGGCGTTGAGCACCAGGGCCAGCTTCAGGTCGCCGAGCCCGACGACGGCGCTGAAGGGATAGGTGACGATCAAGACACGACCTTCCTGTTGACGTGGGCGACCCGCCAGCCGTCCCGCGCGTGGGTCAGTTCGGTGGTGGACAGGGGCGCAAGGTCGAACCGCGCGGCACCAAGGAGCGCAAGCGAAGCAACACTCCCCGGCGCGTGGGGTGTGGTGGTCAGGGCGGTGGTGTTCGGGGCGTGTGGTGTGGCGGCAATGGCGGTGGTCGTTGATGCGTGTGCGAGTGCCGCTCGGATGACGCCCACGTCGCAGACGACCACCCCCTCGGGTCTTTCACGCATCGTGTCGAGCCATCCCGCCACCCGCGCCGCCATCGCCGCCAGGCTCTCGCCGCCGTGTGGCGCCGCCTCCGGGTCGGCCAGCCATCGCGCCAGCGCCTCCGGTTCCTCCTCGGCGACCCGCCCGTACGGCAGTCCGCGCCATCGGCCGCAGTCCGCCTCGGCGAGCGCCGCCACGACGCGCGGCTCCAGCCCCATGGCGGCGGCCGTCTGCCGGGCCGCCGGGGCCGGCGCGACCCACGCCGTGCCCGCGGGCAGGCGCAGGGCGGCGGCCCTGGACAGGCTCGCCGGGTCGGCGTCCTCGTCGGCGGGGAAGCAGGCGGTCCGCATCCCCGGCGTCGTGGCGAGCCGGACGAACAGCACCGGGTCAGCCGCCCGGCGCGGCGCCGACGGGAGCGGACGCCGTGGCGCGCGCCGCCCTGTCGCTCACCCAGCCGAACAGCACGCCGAACGCCGCCCAGAAGACGAGCTGCGTGCCGAGCGAGGCGAGCCGGAACTCCCACAGGAGTGTGGCGGGGAAGCCGTCCGGCACCTCGTTGATCGACGGCAGCAGCGCCCAGGCCGCCACCACCGGCACGAGGAACGCCAGCGCCGTCGCGACCCACCGCGCCCACGGCCCCGCCGTGACGCGCCGGGCCGTGGCCACCGCGATCGCCGTCGCGGCCAGGCCGACGAGGATCATGACCACGTAGAGCAGGGTCCGGCTGTTGATGGTCTCGGGGTCTCCGACGGCCGGAGGGTTGGCTGGATATTTCACGAACGGTACGAGGATGACCGCCACGAACGCCGTCCCCGCCGCCGCCAGGGCCAGCGGCCCGTCGGTACGAGGGCCGACCCGGCCGCGCAGTCCGGCGTACACGAGGGCGAAGATCCCGCCCACGGCGAGTCCGTAGAGCCCGGTGGCGAGGAACAGCCCGGCCTTCTGCGCCGGCCTGCTGACCTCGGCCTCCTCGCCATGGCTGTGGTCGGGAGCCTCTTCGTGCGCTGTGGCGGCGGCCGCCTCTTCCAGGGCGATCGCGCTGTCCACGCGCGGCTCCCCGAAGGCGAAGGCGAAGCCGCCCGCGATGAGTCCGGCCAGCAGCCCCAGAAGCAGGCCCCTGACCAGGAGGGTGCGTACCATGCCGCGCTCTAGTGGCAGGGCACGCCGAGCAGATGACGCCCGTCGTGCATCAGCTCGTGCAGGAACGCGCCGGTCTGGGAGATGGCGCCGTTGTCCATCAGCACCAGGTAGGCGACGAGCAGCAGCAGCGGCACGGACAGCAGCCAGCGACGCAGACGGGGGAAGGGGATGACGGTGGAAGGAGTGGCCAGACCACTCATACGAGCCTCCTCAGGGTGACGCGTCCCATTTCGCGAGGTCACGGTCTCCAAGCGACCTGGCTCCCGGGATCTACGTCCCGGATACAGTGGCGCGTCCGCACCGGCATCTCACCGGATTTCCCTTGGACAACCGTGAAATCTACCGGAACGTATCCTTTCCTCCTGTTCGCGTCAAACACCTCCCACATGACGGGACTCCGCGGTGCGCAAGAGATTCCGGCCGAGATCATCGCCGGTCTCGCCCGGCTGAGCGCTGGCCGCCGTGGTCGCAGGTCCGTCTGGCCGGGCGCAGGCGGAGCGAGCGGTTGTGCCGGGGGCTTGCGGATGGGTCGATCTTGGTGTCGGATGCCGACCAGTGGGCCGATCGGCGAAGGAGTGCCGCATGAGCGAGAGCACCGAGGTCGTCATCATCGGAGCCGGTCCGGCCGGCCTGACCCTGGGCAACCTGCTCCTGCGGGCCGGGGTCGCGTGCGTGGTGCTGGAGCGGCAGAGCCGGTCCTATGTGGAGCAGCGGCAGCGGGCGGGCGTGCTGGAGCACGACGGCGCGCGGGTGTACGAGGACTGGGGCCTGGGAGACTCGGTGCTGGCGGGCATGCCGCACGACGGTCTCCTGGAGATCCGGGTGGACGGCGAGCCGCACTTCCTCGACCTGCCCACCCTGGCCGGCGGCAGGACGGGGCGGATCGTGCCACAGCAGGTGCTCGTGGGCCGGCTCATCGGGGCCTTCCTGGCGGGCGGCGGGGACCTGCGGTTCGACGCGGCCGAGGTGATGCCCCACGACGTCGGGAGCGGCGGCGCGCCGAGGGTCACCTACCGCGATCCCGGCGGCGCGGCGTACGAGATCGCCTGCGGATACGTCGCGGGCTGCGACGGCTTCCACGGCATCAGCCGGGCCGGCGTGCCGGACGGGGAGCTGACCACGTACACCTACGACCACGGCATCGGCTGGTTCACCGTGCTGGCCGACGCGCCACCGCCACGGCACCCGCTCTTCGGGATCCACGCGGCCGGGTTCGCGGCGCAGTTCGCGCGCGGGCCGCGGGCGAGCCGTTACTACCTCCAGTGCCCGGCGGGCGACGCGCTCGGCGAGTGGACCGACGAGCGCGTCTGGGCCCAGTTACGCCTGCGGCTGGGCGACGACGGCCTGCCCACGGGGCCGATCACGGAGAAGGCCGTGGTGGAGATGCGCAGCTTCGTCGTCGACCCCATGCGGTACGGCCGCCTGTTCCTGGTCGGCGATGCCGCCCACATCATCACCCCCATGGGCGGCAAGGGGATGAACCTGGCGATCGCCGACGCGAACGTGCTCGCTCACGCGCTCCGCGCGGCCGTGCGCGACGGCGACGACGGGCCGCTGGCCGCGTACTCGGCCACCTGTCTCAAGCGGGTGTGGAACCACCAGGAGTTCTCCCGCTGGATGACCGAGATGATGCACGACTCCGGCGACGCCACGCTCGCCGGACCGTTCCGGCACCGGCTCGCGCGAGCCCGCCTGGACCGGCTGTTCACCTCCGGCGCCGCCGCCCGCGCCTTCGCCGACCTGATGGCCGGCGGCTGAATTTTCACAATCTAAGCAATTGTCGCATTGTGGTAAAAAACCCTTATGGGAAACTCCTCCGCGGATCAGCCTGACCAGGATGCGTACGTCCGTAGAGAGCTGCAACGGCTGCGCGACAGCATCGACAATCTCGATGCCGCCCTCGTCCACCTGCTCGCGGAGCGGTTCAAGTGCACCCAGGAGGTCGGCCGGCTGAAGGCCGAATATGAGCTGCCCCCGGCGGATCCGGAGCGGGAGGCGCGGCAAATACGGCGGTTGCGCAGTCTCGCCGAGGAGTCGAAACTCGACCCCGTCTTCGCCGAGAGATTCCTGAATTTCATCATCGCCGAGGTCGTCCGGCACCACGAGTTAATCGCGGCGGCACGCGCGAACGACTCGGGCGCCGGACCGGGCCTGCGCCGCAGCGCGGCCAACTGACACGCCCGAGGAAGGCACAGCGCGCGGACGGCTACGGGTCGCGACTCTCCGCCGGAAACGGCACCTGCCCCGGGGGCTCCTGCCCCGGCGGCACCGGCCTCGGGGGCGCCACCGAAGAGCGCTGGATGAGGCGGGAGCGCAGCGTGTGCATCTCGCGGGCGGGCTCGGCCCCGCCCAGGATGTCGAGCAGCACCGCGGCGGCCTTCGCCCCCAGTTCGTGCACCGGCTGCGCGATCATCGTCAGCGGCGGCTCCATGACCGCCGCCCACGCGCTGTCGTCGAACCCGATCAGCGCCACGTCGTCCGGATAGGACAGCCCGGCCTTCCGCAGGGCGCGCAGTGAGCCCGTCATGCCGTCGGTCTCGGTGCAGAACACGGCCGTGACGCGGTCGGGCAGCGCCAGCATGCGGCTCACCTCGCCCACCACCCGCTGCTCGGTCTTCGGCCCCACCATCACCAGGTCGGGATCGAACGGGATGTGCGCGTCGTCGAGCGCGTCGAGGTAGCCGCGCAGCCGCTCGCCGTCGGTCCAGAGGTTGCGGGAGGCCGCCGCCAGCAGTTCGCGCCTGGTGGCCGGCGCCTGCGCCACCGGCGGCCCCCAGACGAACCCGATGCGCCGGTGCCCGGCCGCGACGAGCACCTCGACGGCCTCGCGCGCCGCCTCACGGTTGTCGATGACGACCGCGTCGAGGTCGAGCGCGGCCACCGCGCGGTCGACGAGCACGACGGGGATGCCCCGGTCGATGGCCGCCCTGAGGTGGGCGACCTGGTCGCGGTCGAGGGCGGCGGAGGCCACGATGACGCCGTCCACGCGCTTGTCGATCAGCACGTTGGTGGCCGCGACCTCCTGCCCCAGGTTCTCGTACGTGCTCAGCACGATCACGTCGAACCCCCGCTCCCGCGAGGTGTCGGAGATGCCCCGTAGCAGCCCCGCGAAGAACGGGTTGCCGATGTCGGCCACGATCACGCCGAGCGTGTGACTCACCCCGGTGGACATGCTCCGCGCGAGCGCGTTGGCCCGGTAGCCCAGCTTCTCGGCCGCCGCGAGCACCCGCGCCCGCAGCTCGGGGCTGACGTAGCCGTAGCCGCCGAGTGTGCGGGCCGCCGTGGCGCGGCCGACGCCGGCCTCGGCGGCCACCTCGGAGATCGTCGGGCCGGCCTGGCCGCGGTCAGCTGGCATGGTCCTCGTCCCTTGTTCCTGATAGGCCCATCAAATGCTAGTCACGGGCGTCGGCCGGCCGTGACCGAAAGCGCCTTCGACGAAGCATTGTCCGCGAGCCGTCTCCGCGCCCAGCCGCAGCGCCCGCTCGATCATGGCAGGCCGGGCCGGTGCGGCCCTGCTCCAGCCGTCGCGCAGCAGCGACACCGCGAACCCGGACAGGAACGCGTCGCCGCAGCCCATCGTGTCCACGATGCCCTGCGCCAGGCTGGCCGGGGCCGACAGCGTGACCTCGCCGTCGTGGGCGATCGCGCCGTGCACGCCGCGGGTGCCGAGCGCCAGCCGGGCGCCGCGCCGTACGGCCTCGGCGAGCAGGCCGGCGGTGGCCTCCTCGCTGAGGTGGGAGCAGGACAGCAGCACCAGGTCGGCATGCGGGCAGACGCGGTCGAGGTAGGCGGGGGAGCGGTGGTCGTCCTCGCTGGACAGGTCGAAGCTGACCAGCGTGCCCAGCCTGGGCAGCTCGGATTCGCTGCGCGAGTAGACGCTCGAATGCACGAGGTCGAAGCCGCCGGCGTAGCGGAGCAGGTCGTCGTCGAGCACGAGAGGCTCCTGCACGGTGACGCCTCCGCCGTTCCAGCCCAGGAAGACGCGGTCGCCGTCGTCCACGCGCAGGTGGGAGACGCCGCTCTCGCCACGCCGTACGACGCAGCGGTCCACCGCCACGCCCTCGGCGGCGATCGAGTCACGCAGGAAACCGCCGAGCCCGTCGTCGCCGAACACCCCCAGGTACGCCGCCTCGACGCCGAGCCGCCGGGCGTACACGGCGACGTTGACGCTGTTCCCGCCCGGGTAGTCGATGCCCCGGTCGAGGAACCGGTCGACGATGTTGTCGCCGAAGCCGAGCACTCTCATGCCTCAGTAGTCCATGACCCGGTAGTAGCGGCGCAGGTCGAGTGAGTGCTCGCGGACCCGCTCCAGGTGCTTGCTGACCCGGCTCATCACGGTGTCGAGGACGACGGGCCCGAGCAGGCCGCGGAACTCGGGGCTGATCCCGGTGAGGGGGTAGTCGCGGGTGTCGAAGACGGTGACGTCCTTGGAGACGCGCCTGGCGAAGGACTCGGCGCGGTCGGTGAGCGGGCGGGTCTCGTCCTCGCCCTGGAAGATGATGACGCTGGTGTCCTCTTCGAGCAGTTCGAGCGAGCCGTGGAAGAACTCGGCGCTGTGCACCCTGGTCGTGCGCAGCCACTGCATCTCCTCGAGGATGCACATGGAGTACAGGTAGGTGAAGCCCCAGAGGTTCCCGCCGCCGATGAGGAAGTGGAAGTCGTCGTCCTTGTGCGCGTCGGCGAACGCGGCGGCCACCGGCTCGGCCTGCCGGGCGACCTCGACGAGCACCGACGGCAGGCCGGCCAGCTCTCCGGCCAGCCTGTCGTAGCCGTCGAACTCGCCCCTGCGGGACAGCAGCCGGCCCATGAGGAGCAGGAGCTGCATGTCGAAGGGCCAGGTCTTGGGCTTGGAGACGAGCGCCGCGTCCACCTTCGTGGCGATGGGGGAGTCGGGGTGCCCGGTGAAGGCGACCGTGTAGGCGCCCTTGGACTTGCAGTACTCGATGGCGCGGACGCTGTCGTCGGTGGTGCCGGAGACCGAGGTGAACACCGCCACCGTGCCCGTGCCCAGGCGGGCGTCACCGGAGACGATCAGCTCGGCCGCGATCGCGGCGCGCACGTCGAGCGTGGACAGGCGCCTGGCGAGGTGCTCGTACGGCCACATCTGGGCGTAGGTGCCGCCCGCGCCGACGAGGAGAACCTGGTCGAATCCCTCGTCCACGAGCCGGTCGACCAGCTCCTCGATCTGAGGGCGCAGGGCCACCGCGCTGGCGACCTGGGAGACAAATTCCGGCTCGTTGAATCCGAGCATCATCGCATCCTTTCCGGAGGAAATGCCGCGACCGGCGCCGTACATGCGGCCTGATACCGGTATCACGCGGCAGTCACGTTGGCACAGCGAGCCGCGACCCGTCAACCTCGCGGTTCTTGAAATAGCTACTGACCTGCCGATATGACCGCGCCGACCAGGTCACGCCGGGTTAACGAAAGAAAGATCTTGGCTTGCGGGTCTGGTACCGGTATCAGAGCGGCTGTAGGGTCGGCCAACACCAAGGCTCCTGGAAGAGAAAGGAAGCCCATGCGCCCTCGCGCACTGCCGACGTTCGCGGCACTCGTCGGGACCCTCACGCTGACCGCCTGCTCCGGCGGTGGTGCCGCACAGGCTCCCGCGGCCGACGCCGCCGCGACGCCCGAGTTCTCGGGCACGCTCAGCATCCTCACCAAGTTCGCCGGCGACCCCACGGGTCCCTACTTCGAGAACCTGGCGGCCGCGTACCAGAAGCAGCACCCGCAGGTGAAGGTGGAGCTCATCCAGGAGACCGACCAGAGCGTCAAGGACAAGCTCAAGACGCTCACGGCCTCCGACGCGCTGCCCGACGTCTACTTCACGTGGACCGGCAACTGGGCGGACAACTACATCCGCGGCGGCCGGGCGGCCGACCTGACCAAGGTGATCGGCCCGGACACCGCGTGGGGCAGGACGTTCAGCCCCGGCTCGCTGGCCGCGTTCGCGCGTGACGGCAAGAACTACGGGATCCCGCTGTACGGCAACGGCAAGTTCATGGGCTACAGCAAGAGCGCCTTCGGCAAGGCCGGGGTCAAGCCGCCGGCCACGTTCGAGGAGCTCGTGGCCGCCTGCGGCCCGCTGCGCGAGGCCGGGTACGAGCCCATCGCCTTCGGCAACAAGGACGGCTGGCCCGCCCTGCACTACCTGCAGCAACTGTTCGCGTACAACGTGCCCGACGCCATCCTCCAGGCCGACTTCGTCCCGGAGACCGCCAAGCTCGACGACCCCGGCTACGTCACCGCGCTCAACCAGTTCAAGACCCTGGTCGACCAGTGCACCGACACCCGCGACGGAACCAACGGCGTGCTCTACTCCTCCGCGCAGGAGGCGTTCGCCAACGGCAAGGCCGCCATGTACTACCAGGAGATCCTCGAGTTCGACAACGCCACGTCCGGCAAGGTCAAGCCCGGCGACTTCGGCATCTTCCAGCTCCCCGCCCCGCGGGGCGCCGCCGGGGACGCCACGGTGCTGGAGGGCTCGCCCGAGGGATACCTGGTCAACGCCAAGTCGCCCAGGGTCGCGCTGGCCGTGGACTTCATGAAGTTCGCCACGAACCCGGACAACGCCAAGACCCTGTCGTCGCCGCCGTACGGGCAGCCCAGCACGGTCGTCGGCGCGGTCACCCCCGAGACCTCCAGCAAGGCCGTCCACGAGGGCGTCCAGCTCGTCAACAAGGCGTCGAAGCTGGCCATCTGGCTCGACACCGTCACCGTGCCCGAGGTCGCCGACGCGTGGCTGGCCGGCGGCGAGGGC
This sequence comes from Nonomuraea sp. NPDC050643, assembly GCF_040654715.1. Lineage (NCBI taxonomy): Bacteria > Bacillati > Actinomycetota > Actinomycetes > Streptosporangiales > Streptosporangiaceae > Nonomuraea > Nonomuraea sp. NPDC050643. The sequence goes on from NZ_JBFAIM010000003.1 coordinate 234,379, forward strand.
CTCATCAGCGGCGGGATGACCGCCGAGAAGGTGCTCGAAAGCGTGCGCCGGGCCTCGACCGAGGCCAAGTAGGAGGACCGCACGTGCGCGCCACCTTGCGAAGGATGCTCGGGCTCGCCTGGGTGCTCCCCGCCCTCGTGCTGGTCGGGGTGTTCGTCTACCTGCCGCTCGTCCAGAACCTGCGCTTCAGCACGCTCAAGTGGGACATCTACAGCGGCAGCGAGGAGTACGTCGGCCTCGGCAACTACACCAAGCTCGTCGAGGACCCGGTCTTCTGGTCGTCGCTGGGGAACAACGCCCTCTACGCGGTGATCTCGATCGTGTTCCAGGTGTTCGGCGCGCTCGTGCTGGCCGCGCTCATCGAGAGCATCCGGGGTGAGAGGTGGCGGCGCGCCCTGCGCGCGATCTACTTCATCCCGGCCGCGCTCTCGCTGACCGTCGCCGGCCTGCTGTTCTACTTCATCTACGAGCCGAACCTGGGCCCGCTCAACCACGCGCTGCAGGCCGCCGGGCTCGACCGGCTCACGCAGGCGTGGCTGGGCCAGGAGAGCACGGCCATGCCGGCGATCATCGCGATGAGCCAGTGGCAGGGCTTCGGCTACTCCACGCTGCTGTTCGCCGTCGCGATCCAGCGCATCCCGTCGGAGATCTACGGGGCCGCCGCCATCGACGGCGTCGGCCCCGTGCGCCGCTTCACGCAGGTGACGCTGCCGCTCGTGCGGGAGATGACCGGCCTCATGGCGATCGTCACGATCTCGGGCGCGTTCCAGGTGTTCAACGAGGTCATGGTGATGACCGGCGGCGGCCCCAACAACTCGACGCAGGTGCTGGGGACCTGGCTGTACCGCAGCGGCTTCGTCCGCAACAACTTCGGCTACGCCGCCGCGATCGCGACCGTCCTCTTCGTGATCACGCTCGGCATCGCGGTGGCGCAGCTCTGGGTCACCCGCAGGAGAAGGGTGGAATGGTGAGGCGCCTGAGCTTCCTGGGCGTGATCGCCCGCGTCTTCATGTGGGCGTTCCTGCTGGCCCTCGCGGTGGTCGTGCTCTATCCCCTGCTGTGGATGACGCTCAACGGGTTCAAGACCAACGCCGAGCTGTTCGGCGACCCGTTCGCGCTGCCCCTGAGCTGGAGCTTCGAGAACTACCAGAAGGCGTGGAACCGCGGCGTCAGCGACTACCTCACCACCAGCGTGCTGGTCACCGTGACCTCGACGGTCGCCACCGTGTTCATCAGCGCGTGGGCCGCCTACGGGCTCACCCGCGTGGCCGTCCCGTTCGGCCGGACGCTCACGTCGCTGATCCTCGGCGGGCTCATGCTGGCCCCGACCGTGGCGCTGGTGCCGCTGGTGAAGATGTTCCAGGCGATGGGGCTGTACAACACGTTCTGGGCGCTGCTCATCCTCTACACCGCCTTCCGCATTCCGTTCACGACCTTCCTCATCCGCGCGTACATGATCGACCTGCCGCGCGAGGTGGACGAGGCCGCCGAGATGGACGGCGCGGGCCGGTGGACCGCGTTCTGGCGGGTCATCCTGCCGATGTGCAAGCCGATCCTCACCTCGACGGTGCTGCTGCACATCCTGTTCACCTGGAACGAGTACCTCTTCGCGATGGTCTTCACCAGCGGCTCCGGCGTGCAGACCCTGCCCGTCGGGCTGACGAGCCTGATGAGCAAGCACGGCACCGAGTACCCGGTCGTGTTCGCCGCGATGGTGATCGCGGCGCTCCCGGTCGTGCTGCTGTTCTTCCTCGGCCAGCGCTACATCGTCAAGGGGCTGGCCGACGGCATCGGCAAGTGAGGACGCCGCGGTCAGTCGAGCAGGGCGACCAGGGCGACCCGGACGGCTTCCGGGTCGTCGCCCGACAGCGGGACGGCGAAGACGGCGGTGCGGTCGCGGGCTCCGTACACGACGAAGCGCAGGCCGTCGTCGTCCCACGTCTCGCGTACGTCGGAGGTGAGCTGGGCGGACGCCGCGCAGTAGGCGGGGCTGCGGCGCAGCAGGAGCAGCGACGCCTCCAGCGGGACGTCCGGCGTCGGGGGCAGGTCGAGGGGGCGGCGCAGGCGTACGAGGAGGCTCCGCAGCGGGACCAGCCAGTGACGGTCGAGCTCCGCCGAGAGTGCCAGCAGGAGCACGACCTCCGCCACGACGAGCGGCACGACCGGCGGGTACGGCCCCGCCCCGACCGCCGCGACCCCGGCCGTCAGCAGGATCCCCGCGCGGGCGAAGGCGCGCCGGTCCGCGGGCCGGGAGTGGGCGCCCAGGCATCCGCACGACGAGGTGGGCGCGGCGACGTGGGCGTAGGTGAGATAGACGAGGAACCCGGCGGCCAGCAGCGCGGCGGCCGTGCCCTCCAGGGGGTGTGCGGGCGGCGCCAGCAGCGCGGCGGCCACGGCGAGCTCGGCCAGCCCGACGAGCCGCAGCGCGGGGACCGCGCGCGCCGGGCCGGTCAGCCGGGCCAGGGCGCTCTGCCCGGCCTGCGCCCGCATCCGCCTGCTGAGCAGCTTCATCAGACCGGCCCAGAGAAGGAAGAACGCGATGACGTACGGCTGCGACGCGGCGATCCCGTGCATCTGCTGCCTCCTAGTGCGGGGAGAAGACGGTGGCGATGTCGACCTCGTTCGTGTCCGGCCGCCAGGCGCCCAGGATCTGCACGTGCTGGCTCACTTTCAGCATCGACAGGTCCGCGGTGGGCGGTGACTCGGAGTGGATGGCCACCGACTTGCCGGCCACGACGTGGCACAGCACCTCGTGACCGTTGTGGTCAAGGTGGAGTGTCTTGTCGGTGATGTTCTTGATGTGGCCCTTGATGTTGACGATGTTGAGCCACACCGACTCGGCGGCGAGCATCCCGTCGGGCATGCGCACGCCTCTGGCGTACAGGCCGTCGCCGGGCTTGGCCTGCTCGAACCCGACGGGTCCGAGCTTCCACAGGCTGGTGCCGTCCACGACCCTGATGGTGTGGAACACCATGTTGGAGCCCAGGACGAGCAGCGTGTTGTCCTTGATCGAGCGGATCCGGCCCTCGGCGAAGTCGGGGTCGGGCGCGCCGGGCTCGACCTTCTGCGCCGAGGCGGCGAAGGCCGCCTCGGGGCCGAGCGAGCCGAGCGTGGTCGCGGCGACGACACCCGCGCCGCCACCGAGCACGGCGGACTTGAGCATGTCCCTTCTGCTGCGCATCGTTCCGCCTCCTAGGCCGACGAGATCTCGCACGGCCGCAGGCCGCTGGACAGGCTGGCGATCTGGCTGTAGGCGGCCGGAGTGAGGTCGATCAGCCGGTTGCCGGCACAGGTGGCGCCGCAGCAGCTCCGCTCACCGCAGAACAGGTCGGTCTGCGGGCCGCAGTCGGCGATGGCGGTGACGACGCTGGTGCCGGTGCACAGCGCCGTGATGCGGTGCCGGTACCCGCAGGTCCTGCGGGACAGGCTGACGCCGCAGGAGTCGGGGCGGGTGATGTTCCAGCAGGCGTCGGAGGTGTTGGGCCAGGCGTGTTGAAGGTTTCCCGAGTTGCAGGTGCCGCAGGCTCCCTTACCGGTGCTGCTGCACGGTCCCCAGGCGGTGCCGCAGCAGAACCAGGAGACCTCTCCTTGGACGGGGCCGAGTAAGTCGGCGGGCGGGTCGGCGGACTTGCTACGCGCCATGCGCGTCCTCCTTGGGTGAGCTCTGGACGATCTCAGCGAGGGGGTTTGAAGGTTTCCGACTTGATCTATGAGTACCATGTAAGGATTTTTCGTCAATGCCGGATTTCTGAGCCCTGCGTGCCGCGTGCGGCGCGCGGGGCTCAGAACCACAGGTCCCACTTGTCCAGAGAGGGGGAGCGCCTTCCCGGCCGCGGCGGCCTGGCGAACTCGGCCTTGACCGGCTCGGGCGCGGGCGCGAACGACAGCGCCGGCGAGCGAAGGGCCAGGTCGGAGAGAGGCGGTTCGGGAGGTCGCGTACGCGCGCCCGGGGGAGCGGGCCGGCCGAGCCGGCGGTGGCTGGTCGATCATCGGCGCAGGCCGTCCGGCGGCCGCCCGGACTACGACTCCTCGGCCACCCCGAGGTACATGAGCTGCGGCGACGCGGGGTTGAAGGTGATCGAGGTGACCCGGTCGTAGTTGTTGTGGTTGGTGGTCACCTTGTTCGCGCGGGCGTCGTAGCGGTAGAGGTCGGTGCCGGTCCCGGCCCAGCCGGTGCCGAACTCGAAGTAGAGCACACCGGGGTTGGCCGGGTGGGTGGTCAGCAGCGGGCCGTTGGAGATCGTGATCTCGGCGCCGTGGTCCACCACGGGAGTGAAGCTGCGGCCCCCGTCGGACGACATGTAGATGTGCCGGCCACCCGAGGGCACGCCCGCGTCCAACTCCTTGAGGTTCAGCCCCATCGCCCACACCACGTTGGGCGCGACCGCGGAGATCGCGGCGCTGAACACGTTGACCTTGCCGCCCTCGCTCATCCCGGTGGCCGTCGACCAGGTGCGGCCGCCGTCGAAGGTGACACGGGCGTCGCCCGCCGAGCCGAGCACCACGTGGTCGAGGTCGGCCGGGTCGAACACGGCCGTGTAGACCATGAGCAGCTCGCTCTGCGGCCAGGCGGGCACCCCGACGGGCTGCCACGTGCGCCCGCCGTCCGCCGACTCGTGCAACTGCCCGTCCCCGTCCGCCACCCGCAGGCGGCCGGCCTGGTTCCGGTCCGTGCCGAGCCCGGCCACCTCGGGGGCGGGGGAGGTGAGCGGGGTGATGCGGCTCTCGGCCGTCGTGAGGGACAGGTTGCCCTCCCGGTCCCACGCGTAGGCGGAGCCGCCGGGGGCGGCCACGAGCTCGACGTGCGAGCCGTTCACCTGGCCCAGCGGCCGCCACGTGCAACCGGCGTCGGTCGATCTCGACAGCCGGTTGTTGGCGATGGACAGCAACGTGTCCGGCCTGTCGAGGGCCACCAGGCCGGTGGTGTAGACGACCGGGCTCAGCCTCTTGCTGGTCGGCGTGATCGTCTTGCCCTCGGTCCGCGTGTACGTCACCGTCCCGTCGCCGGTCACCGTGCCGCACGACGGCACGATCCAGTCGTCGTACCCGTTCGCGGCGGCCGGCGCGGCGGCCGACACGACCGTCAGCGCGGCCGCGACTCCTATGGTGATCGCTCTTTTCACAACTGCCTCTTCCCTGACCGGCTGAGCTCGCGGGGCCTGGCCGGCTGCGCGGCACAGGCCCCCGTACCGTCCTACCGGTGACGGGATCCCGGAGGCCAGGAAAGTGCTTGGCGACTTTATGACATTGCAGCCATCTGACATGCTTTCCGATCATGGACACGCATGACAACGCACTTTCGGCGGTCGGGGTCGACGCCGAGGATGAGCGAATATACCGGGATCTGCTGCGTCACCCGCGCGCCACGCTGCCCGAGCTGGCCGGGCACACCGGGCTGACGACGGTGGCCCTGCGCCGCGCCTTCTCCCGGCTCGAGGCGCTCGGCCTGGTCAGCCGCATGGCGGGCCGCCCGGTGCGATTCGTGCCGATCCGGCCGGACGTCGCGGTGGCGGCCCTGATCTCCCGCCGCGAGGAGGGGCTGGCCCAGGCCCGGCTGGCGGCGGTCGCGCTGCTCGCCGAGACGCCGCGCACGGAGCACCAGTCCCCGGAGGAGCTGGTCGAGGTCGTGCAGGGCCAGGCGGCCGTGGTGCAGCGGTTCACGCAACTGCAGCAGACCGCGACCAAGGAGCTCCTGGTGCTGGACCGGCCGCCCTACGCCCAGGACCCCACGCAGCAGAACGTCGCCGAGATCGAGCGTCTCGCCCAGGGCGTCCACGTACGCGGCATCTATGACGCCTCGGCCCTGGAGATCCCCGGCAAGCTGCGTCTGGCGCAGGAGTCGGCCGCCGCCGGCGAGGAGGCCCGGGTCAGCCCCGACGTGCCCATGAAGCTGGCCATCGCCGACCGGAAGTGGGCGATCCTGCCGCTCGGCACCGACGCCTCCGCCCATGCCGACAGCGCGGTCATCGTGCACTCCTCGACCTTGCTGGACGCGCTGGTCGCGCTGTTCGAGGTTCTGTGGCGCTCGGCGCTGCCGCTGCCGCTGAAGGCGCCCGGCGGGGACTCCACGGCGGGGCTGCCGGACCCCGAGCTGTTCACGCTGCTCGCGGCCGGGCTCAAGGACGAGGCCGTCGCGCGCCAGCTCGGGGTGAGCCTGCGGACCGTGCACCGGCGGGTGAGCGAGCTGATGGACCTGCTGGGCGCGCGCACCCGCTTCCAGGCCGGGCTGCTGGCCGCCCGGCGCGGCTGGTTCTAGAGGGCGGGCAGCGGCAGGTCGCCGGCGTCGAACGTGAACGAGCGCCGGGCCGTCCTGAGCCTGCGGCCCTGCCCGTCCTCCGCCTCCGGCAGGATCTCGACCGGCAGCGTGTAGCCGCGCGGGTTGGCGCCGTACGCGGGCCAGTCGATGACGTACTGCAGGGAGCCGACCAGGCCCGCGTCGGCCGGGCTGAGCCGCTTGGCCCGGGTCGTCAGGTGCTCGATGAGCGCCCGCTCCGCGTCGTCCCCCCACTGGTCGGGGGTGCCGGCGAACAGCGCCTTGTCGTCCGTGACGGCCTCCTCCACGGCCGTGCGGAGCTGTGGGCCCGCGCGGCCGATGCGGCGGCTCTCGGCCGGTTCCGAGGCCGGGCCGCCCGAGACCATGTTGGCCGGGCGCTTGATGTGCCAGCGGTAGACCATGGCCAGGCCGCGCTCGGAGGTGATCACGTCCTGGACCAGGGCCGGACGGGTGCCGCCTGGGGCCTGCGGGTCGGGCACCACCCAGGTGGGCGGGCCCTCGGGGCCGTCCCACGGCGTCCGCATGATGTCGCGGATCCGGAGCCTGGCCATGTGCCACATCCTGCGGCGGAAGCCCTCCACGGTACGGGTGGCCATCTGGAAGCGGTAGAACCAGTGCCAACCCCGGAAGACGTCGAACTCCTCCACCACCTGCGGCAGCAGCCGGGCCGGGCCGCCCTCCTGCGGGACGGTGGGGCGGGAGACGTACTTGCGCTGGCCGGGCAGGAACAGGTCGCCCCCGTTGTGGCCCCAGTCGGCGACGGAGACGCCGTACCGGCCGACGGTCTGCTCGAAGGCGGCCGGGTCGGCGGACTTCAGGTAGGCCAGATAGCCCCACAGCTCGCCGGCGTCCACGGAGCCGCCCGCCGCCGGGCCGCTCGCCGCGCCCGCCGTCCAGTGGCACGGCCCCAGCGAGACGAACGCCGGGTCGTAGCCGTTGAGCCCGTCGAAGAAGCCCACCGCCTCGACCTCGGCGACCGCCCTGACCACCTTGTACGTGCTCAGCCCCGCCGCGTCCGCCATCAGCTCGGCCAGGGTCGGCCCCGTCCCCCCGGCGCGTACCGGCAGCAGGTGCTCGGGCAGCATCTCGGCCTCCGGCCGCCACGTGTGGCCGAAGTTGGGCCACGCCCGCGGGCCCGACCAGTCCTGCAGATAGGTGGCGAACTCCCCGGTCACGTCCAGCTCCGGGTGCGCCGGGGCGGACGGCGGGCGGGCGGGGCGCCGCCAGGTGCGCGTCAGGTCGCGGACGTAGAAGCGCAGGGCCTTCACGGGCACGTCCCGGTGCCCCCAGACGTTGCCGGCGGCGGGCAGCGTGTGGAGGCGGTCGGGCTGCCCCTGCTGGAGCTGCCACGCCTCCACCACGATCGGGCACCGCCGGCGGGCCTGCTTCCAGCGCCGCAGCACGAACCGGGTCCACGGGTTGACCACGCCGGTGATCGCCTCGGTGTAGCGCTCGTAGAAGTGCGCGACGACCGGTACGAGCCGGTCCGACCAGCGGATCGGCTCCACCACGGCGCCGACGGCGTGGGCGGCGGCCGTCGTGTCCTGCGCGCCGCGGGTCACCGTCAGCTCGCCGCGCACGCCGGTGACCTCCAGGATCTCGGCGTCGATCCGCACCCGGAAGGGCGGGACGCCCGGGAAGGCCGAGAGCGCGCTCACCTGGAGCGCGCCGTGGGCCGCGGTCAGGTCCGTCACGAGGGTCGCGCTGTCCGGCCGGCGCTGGGCGGCCGAGTCGGGGAGCGAGGCGTAGCGCTGGAACTCCTGGACCGCCCACCGGGTGTCCCGGGTGAAGGTCGTCGCGTCTTCGGGGGCGAGCAGGAAGCCCAGCTCGCGCAGGTCCCGGTGCAGGTCGCGGACGTGGGTGGTGCCGGTCAGCCCGGGGCGTTCGCGGCCGCCGTATCGGGCGGTGACGCCGTCGCGCGGGTCTCTGTCGTCGTCCCGCAGGTCGAACTCGCCGTACAGGCCGGAGGTGGGCCGGATGAGGGTGGCGAGGAGCCAGGCGAAGATCTGGTCGAGGTCTTCCAGCATGACCACGACGGTAGGCGCGGACGCGCGTGCGCGCCCCAGGGGTCGCACTAGGGAAAACTCTGGGTTTATGTCAAGTCGTTTGTATTGGGTACGGCGGACGAGTGCCAAGACAGGTCGATCACGATGAGCGGCGGACGAGCATCGCCAGGGCGCTGCGGCGGGCGGGCGTCGTCGCCTGGACGTTCGGCTCGTCCCCGTTCGGCAGGCGGGCGGGCGTGGTGACGCTGACGGCGGCGGTCGCGGCAGGGGAGCAGGGCTGCCGCATCCCCGACCTGGCCGAGGACGAGGCTCCCGCGCTGGCCGAGGCGGCGGCGCCGCGCATCCTCACGGAGTTCCTGAGCAGAACTCCGTGATCGTGGCGGCGAGGACGTCGGTGACCTGACGTACGGAGGCGAGGTCGGCCCACTCGGTGTCCGCGTGCGCGCCGCCGCCGTCCACGCCGAAGAGCAGGCACGGGATCCCGGCCCGGGCCAGCAGGGCGCAGTCGGTCCAGAAGGGTTCGGCGCGGATCACCGGCGGCCGGCCGAGCACGCGCTCCGCCTGCCGCAGCACGACGCGGGCGATGGCCGAGTCAGGGTCGGCCTCGAAGGGCTCGCGGTGCAGGCCCTCGTGCAGCCGGTACGCGAATCCGGGCACCGTGGCGCCGAGCCCGTCGAGGATCCCGGTGAGCTCGGCCCGTACGGTGGCGGCGCTCTCGCCGGGCACCGTGCGCCGCTCCAGGGTGATCCGGCAGTGGGCGGGATAGGTCGAGGGCCCCTCACCCCCGTCGATGAGCGAGGCGTGCACGGTGCCCGGGCCGAGCAGCCGATGCCCGCCCGACGCGGCCAGCCGGCGCCCGAGCTCCTCCAGCGCCACCAGGAAGTGGCCCGCCTTGGCGATCGCGTCCACGCCCAGGTCGGGCCGGGAGCCGTGGGCCGCGCGGCCCAGCACCTCCACCTCGAACCAGGCGAACCCCTTGTGCGCCAGCGTCACCTCCAGGTGGCTCGGCTCGGTGACGATGGCCGCGTCCGCCGTGAACCTCTCCAGCACCTCCTCGGTGCCGAAACTGGCGTGCTCCTCGTCGGCGACGCACGCGAGGAGGACGTCGCCGGGCAGCCGGGCCCGTTCGGTGGCCTGGGCGGCGGCGGCCATCATGGCGGCGACGCCGCTCTTCATGTCGAAGGCGCCGCGCCCGAAGAGCTTGCCGTCCTGGACGCGCGCGGCGAGCGGGTCGCCCTTATAGGTGCCGTACGCGACCGTGTCCAGGTGGCCGTTGAGCATGAGCGAGCGCCCGCCGCCGCTGCCGCGCGCCACGGCCACCAGCGAGGGGCGGCCCGGCCGCCGTTCCAGGCGGTGGACCTCGAAGCCGCGTTCGCGCAGCCAGTCCTCGCAGAAGCCGGCGACGGCCGACTCGCCCGCGCCTCCGGGCGAAAGGTCGGGGTTGACCGAGTCGAGGGCGATCAGGCGTTCGAGCAGCGGCAGGGGATCGATGGCCATGGCGGACCTCCTGAGGTGGGGTGTCCGCCCATCGCATCAGGTGATCGCGCGGCCGGGAAGGGGTTCCCGCCGCGCGGTCGGAGGCGGCCTCAGAGGGCGTCGGCGTTCTGCGCGGCCTGGTAGACGGCCATCGCCTCGTTGCCGAAGAAGGGGCCGAACATGAAGTTCGGGGCGAAGTTGTAGGTGAAGCTGTTGACGGAGTTCAGCATGCCCTGGCCGGTGCCCTCGTTGAAGTTGAGGAACCAGCCGCCGCCGCTCGACCCGCCGGTCATGTTGCAGCGCAGGCCCTGGTCCGTGGTCTGGACGGTGTCGTTGAACGTGCGCCCGCTGCAGTAGATCAGCTCCGAGCCGTCGAAGGGGTCCGCCGCCGGGAAGCCGAAGGCGTACATCTGCCGCTGTCTGGCCTGGTTGAACGCCACTCCCTGCCCGCCGACGACGTCGGTCAGCGTCTGGCCCTGCAGCGGTGCGACCACGACGGCGGCGACGTCGAAGTTGATGTCCTCGCGGGCGTTCCACTGCTGGGTGGTGAGCATGCGGGTGCCGACCCAGGTGCCGAACGGGCGGCGGCCGTCGTCGAAGGCCGGGACGAAGGCCCAGTTGCGGTGGGCGGCGCCGTTCAGTTTCACGCAGTGCCCGGCGGTCATCACGACGCTCTCGTTGGCGCTGGTCACCGCCGTGCCCGAGCAGGAGGAGTTGCGGCCGTCGGCGGTGGTGAAGAAGACGCGCCCGAGGGTGCGCACGATGGCGCCGCCGTCGGTCCACTGCAGGCCGGGGCTGTTGGGGATCAGGGTGCGCTGGGCGCTGACGGGCTGTACCGAGAAGGCGGCCCCTCTGGTGGAGAAGCCCGAGCGCCGGAACCTGGAGCCGCCGGTGGCCCAGGGGTCGCCCTCGGAGGGCTGGCCCAGCCGGACGTTGCGGCGCGGCGTGGGTGCCGAGAGCGGTTGTGCCGCCAGCATGCGCTGCGCGGTCCAGTACTGCGAGACGGACCTGCGTTCCGACCAGGAGTCCGTGGCCGTCCACCCGACCGGCCTGCGGTCGAGCTCGGTGGAGGCGCCGGCCTGCGCGGTGCCTGCGGGGAGCAGGGCTCCTGCCACGGCGAGCGCGACGGCGGAGACCAGGGCGACTCTGTGGTGCATTACGTACCTCCCGAAAACCGGAATCTGCCGAAGAAAGGTACGCACCACACCGTCAATCTTCCTCAATGCATGCGCATATGGATATAGTATGACTACGGAGTGTGCGAGTGCCGATACCGTGCGTCGCGAGAGGGCGGCGCGCGAGCCGTTCCAATATGGCCATTTTTTCACCGGCACTTTCCCGTTATGGGGAATTCAGATCCGGCGTGGCGTTATTGCGGGACAAGCGGTAACTGTAAGCATCGAACCGGTCGAATGATGAAAGGACCGGTACATCACGATGCCGATATCCCGGAAGAAATCCCTGCGTGGCTTCGTCGCCGTGGCGCTGGTCGCGACGCTGGCGCCTGCCGCCCCCGCCGTGGCCGACAACACGGACAACATCAATGACCACGGCCACGAGCATGACCACGACGGCGACAACACGTGCTCGCCGCGCCTTTTCTACAAGCTCCACAAAATCTCGCCGCGCAACTTCTTCGTGCCGCGCACCCGCTACACCGACGGCCCCGGCGGCTCGATGACGGTGTCGGTCACCCGCGAACACGAAGTGCTCGCCTTCCTCGAGACCGAGAAGGAGAAGGAGCTGAGCGTCACCACGGGAGACCTGGTGAAGCGCCTGCGCAGGCTGGGGCTGCCGCACCTCGAGGAGCGGCACATGGTCTTCACCGGCCACGAGTACACGCGCGAGATCAGCAAGGGGATGTACGGCAACATGTGGTACCGCGTCTTCGGGTACCGCGTCGGATGGTCGGCCTGGTCGGTGCTCCGCTCGTGCCGCCACATCAAGGTCACCACCGGGATCGCCAACGTGCCGGCCCGGGTGGAGGGCTGGCGCTACTGGGAGACCAAGCACCCGATCTTCAAGGATCGCCTGCTGTCTCTCAAGTGAGTGGCCAAGCGCAGGTCAGGATTGTCCTGTCTGTGTTGCTTTGTCTGATTCCGGGTAAGTTGGAAGTTCGGAGCCCCGCATCTTGCAACAGGGGGACAGCATGGGCATCTTGCATTACCTGGGATACATCCGTCTGCCGTCGGCGGCACCGAAGCCGCTGCCGGACCGCGACAGCGATTCGGGTTCGCGCGCGCGCCGGCGGCGCCGCCGCAGGCGCTGAGCGGGGCGTACGAGGCCGCCAATCCCGACGGCCTCGTGCGCTCACGTCACGGCATGGTCGCGCAGTACGGCCCCGGCCGGACACCGACGGCGAGCAAGGTCACGCAGATCCTGTCGCCCGAGACCAGCGGTGGTGTCGGGCGGAAGGTGCCGCGCAGGAAGGTAGGTGTACGAACGTAGGAGAAGGACCCGCCGGCTGGCAGACCGTTGACCGTGGCGGTCGCCGACAGCGAGGCGGGCGGCGGCTTGACGATGAAGACGAAGCTGCCGCCGTCGAGGCCCGCGCACACCGGGGCCTCGGGAACGCAGATCGGTGCGGCCTGGGCGGGCTGACCCGCCACCAGCAGCAGGGCGAGGGGCAGCAGGGCCCCCAGGACGATTCGTGTGATCAGCTTCTTGGCGTTGATGACACACCCCCGTGTGGGTTCGCGGTTGACGAAATGGCGCAGAGTGGGCTCGGGGAGTCGATCGCGAAACGCTTCGACGGTAACCCGGCCGGGGCACCCGGTCCATACGGTCGCACCCGCGCGACAGCGCGATGAAGCCGATCTGAAAGGCCCGCTACTTCTGGAAGGCGGCCAGCGCGATGCCGAGCGTCCGCTGGTTCTGGCCGGAGGCCTTGGCGTCGGTCGAGTTGACCGAGTAGACCAGGGTGCGGCTCAGGTCGCGGGTCGCGCCCACACCGGCGGAGTAGCCGTAGCGGGCGCCGGTCTTGCCGTAGGCGACGATCCCGCCGGGCAGCACCATGCGCGACATGCCCGAGGTGTAGATCGCCGGCTGATTGCCGCACTCGTCGTGCATCTTCACGTCGGGGACGGTGAACATCGGCTCGAGCTGCGCGGATGGCACGAGCTTGCCGGAGAACAGCGCCTTGACGAACCTCTCCAGGTCCGCGGCCGTCGAGATGAGGTCGCCCGAGGCCCAGGTCGAGGTCACGCTCGTCCTCGTCATGTCCACCACGTGAGCGTCACCGTAGGCGATGGCGTCGTCGAAGCCTGCGGGCACCGCCTGGTAGCCCTTGTGGTGCGGGCCGCGGATGAGCGGCGAGGCGCCGGGCAGATAGCTGTCACGCATGCCGGCCGGGCGCAGGATCCGGGTGGTGACCTCGTGCTCGTACGACCTGCCGGTGACCTTCTCGATCAGCAGACCGGCCACGAACGTGTTGGTGTTCAGATAGTGCTGCCGGGTGCCGGGCGGGAACTCGATGGGGTTCCGCACGGCCAGCGCGACATACTTCTCGGGCGTCCACGTCCTGAACCGGGTCTCGTACACCCAGTCGAAGGAGCCGGGCAGGTCGGGAGCAGGCAGGCCGCTGGTGTGGTTCAGCAACTGGCCGACACGGACGTCGGGGTAGGAGTCGGGCAGCAGCCCCGGCAGGTGGTCCTGGACGGTCGCGTTGAGCGAGAGCCTGCCCTCGGCCACGAGCTGCAGCACGACCGCGGTGGTGAACATCTTGGTGACGCTGCCGGCGCGGAAGCGTACGTGCTCGGACGCCTTGCGCCCGGTGGTGAGGTCGGCGACCCCGTTCACGCCCTTCCACGAGCCCTTCGTGCCGCTCACCCGGACGATCGCGGCGGTCGCGTCGGCGGCCGGCAGGTTCGCGATGGCCTTGGTCAGGGCGGCGTCGTTGACCGGCGGGACCGTCGCCTCGGGGTCGGACCGGACGACGGCCGGCGGCGGGCAGGGAGCGGGGGTGGGAGCGGCCGCCTGAGCGGGCACGGGCACCGTCACCAGCGCGGCGGCGAGGGCGAGAACGATAGGCTTCATCGCTGTATCTCCAGGTGAGAGGTGTTTCGAGGTGATGTGGCAATCCTGGCGAGCACGGCGCCGCCGCGAATCGCCGGTGCGACCCATTCGCGCTCACTCCTTGGAGGGAGTCCCCGAATCCCCCATACCGGCGATGCCCGGGAACAGCGGGTCGGGCAGGATCAGGTGCCGTGTCTGAGTCAGGGTTGTTCGCGCGGGTGCGCTCGCTGCCCCCGCCATGGGTGGACGGCGCGCTCGCGGCGCTGGTGCTGGTCGCCGAGCTGTGGCCGTTCTTCTCCCGCGAGAGCCCCCACGGCGTGCCCTGGCACTGGTGGGGCTACTTCATCGTGATCGTCTCCGCGGTGCCGCTGACCTGGCGGCGCCGCGCCCCGGCGATCGTCCTCACGGCCACGCTCATCCCGACCGGGCTCTACGACCTGGTCGACGCGGTGGCCGCCCAGCCCATCTGGTACGGCGGGCTGATCGCCCTCTACACCGTGGCCGTCCAGTGCACCCGGTGGGTCCGCGTGAGCCTGCTCGTCGCCACGATCGGCGGCGGCCTGTTCCTGGTCGGCTCGTCCGAGACCGCGATGCGCGGCGTCCTGCTCTTCGTGGCCGCCTACGCCATCGGCCGCGCCGCCGCCGCCTCCCGGGCGCACGCCGCCGCGCTGGAGGAACGCGCCGTCCAGCTCGCCCGTGAGCGTCAGATCGCGGCCGAGCGGGCCGCCGAACGCGAGCGGGCCAGGATCGCCCGCGACATGCACGACATCCTCGCCCACGCGGTCAGCGTCATGGTCGTCCAGGCGGAGGCGGGCCCGGTGGTGGTCGGAGGCGATCCGGCCCGGGCGGTGGCCGCGTTCGACGCGATCGCCGCCGCCGGGCGCGACGCCATGGACCAGCTCCGCCGGCTGCTGAAGGTGCTCAAGGAGGACGAGGGCCCGCGCTCGCCCCAGCCCACCATCTCCGGCCTGGCCGCCCTGGCCGACCGGGTCGGGACCGGCGCCGGGTTCCCGGTGACCTACTCCGCCTCGGGTGATCCACGGCCGCTGTCGCCCGACGCCGAGGTGGCCGCGTACCGGATCACGCAGGAAGCCCTCACCAACATCGTCAAGCACGCCGGCGCCACCCGCGCCGGCATCGCCCTCACCTGGCAGGATCACGCACTCATGATCGACATCACCGACGACGGCCACGGCCGGGAATCGTCGCTTCCCTCCGGCGGCCACGGCCTGATCGGCATCCGCGAGCGGGCCACCGCCTGCGGCGGCACCGCCGTCGCCGGGCCGCGCGCCGACGGCCGCGGCTTCCGGGTCCTCGTCCGCCTGCCGCTGCAGAAGGTGGCGGCATGACCGTGCGCGTGGTGGTCGCCGACGACCAGGAACTGGTCCGGGCCGGGTTCAGCATGATCCTCGACGCCCAGCCGGACATCGAGGTCGTGGCCGAGGCGGGCGACGGCGCACAGGCCGTGGCCGCCGTCCGCGAGCACCGCCCCGACCTGCTCCTGCTCGACATCCGCATGCCCGTCATGGACGGCATCGAGGCGGCCCGCGTGGTGTGCGCGGACGGCGACTGCCGGGTCCTCATGCTGACCACGTTCGACCTGGACGACTACGTCTACGACGCGCTGCGCGCGGGCGCGAGCGGGTTCCTGCTCAAGGACGTGCGCCGCGACGACCTCGTGCACGCCGTACGAGTGGTCGCGGCCGGTGAGTCGCTGCTCGCGCCCTCGATCACCACCAAGCTGATCGCCGAGTTCACCACCAGGGCGACCCCGCGCCCCGCCGGGCCGCCGCCTGAGCGGCTCACCGTGCTCACGGCACGCGAGCGGGAGACGCTGCGGATGATCGCGCGGGGGCTGTCCAACGCGGAGATCGCCCAGGAGATGGTGGTCAGCGAGCACACCGTGAAGACGCACGTCAGCAACGTGCTGAGCAAACTGGGGCTGCGGGACCGGGTCCAGGCGGTCATCGCCGCCTACGAGAGCGGGCTGACCGTGCCCGGGGCCTAGGGGGTGCCGGAGCGGCAGAGGCGGTTTCGCCATCAGTATGGGAGGCCGGGAACGGCCCGGCCATGACCACTATGAGATGCCCTTCACCGCGTAGGTGACGAGCGTGGTGAGCACCTGCTTGACCGAGTCGCGGTCACGCACGTCGCAGAGCACGATCGGGATGGTCTCGGTCAGCCCGAGCGCCCGCCGTACCTTGACCGGGTCGTAGCGGCGGGCACCGTCGAAGCAGTTCACGGCGACCACGAACGGGATGCCGCGCTGCTCGAAGTAGTCGACCGCCGGGAAGCAGTCCTGCAGCCGGCGGGTGTCGGCGAGCACGACGGCGCCGAGCGCGCCGAGGGACAGCTCGTCCCACATGAACCAGAACCGGTCCTGCCCCGGCGTCCCGAACAGGTACAGCCACAGCCCCTCGCGGATGGTGATGCGGCCGAAGTCCAGCGCCACCGTGGTCGTGGTCTTGGCCTCCACGCCCGAGGTGTCGTCGACCCCGACGCCGCGCTCGCTCAGGAGTTCCTCGGTGTGCAGCGGGCGGATCTCGCTGATCGTGCCGACCAGGGTCGTCTTGCCGACGCCGAAGCCGCCCGCGATGAGGATCTTGATGGCCAGGGCCGAGGCGACCGCGGTCGTGCCCGGCTCAGAGACTGCGTAGCCCATGCAGCACTTCCCTGTAGATACGTTCATCGATCGTCTGCGCCACCGGGCGCGGGCGTTCGATGGTGACAAGACCCTCGCGCCGCAGATCGCCCAGGATCACCCGGGTGATGTTGAGCGGCAGCTTGAGGTGC
The DNA here is from genome assembly GCF_040654715.1 of Nonomuraea sp. NPDC050643. Classification (NCBI taxonomy): domain Bacteria; kingdom Bacillati; phylum Actinomycetota; class Actinomycetes; order Streptosporangiales; family Streptosporangiaceae; genus Nonomuraea; species Nonomuraea sp. NPDC050643. The sequence continues at coordinate 250,942 of NZ_JBFAIM010000003.1, forward strand.
GACGCGACATCGGCCACCGGCGTGGGTTTGCGGCACAGAGACAGCACGGCGCGATGCTCGGGTATCAGGTCCCCGGTGTGGAACGGCCCGTCGACCGTGGTGACGATGGCCACCAGGTCGAACGTCTCTCCCTGCGGGCGCGCCCTGCCGCCGGTCAGGCCGTACAGCCGGATCAGCGGTCCGGGATCCTCCCCGGTCACGGTCTCGCGCCGTTCCAGGCGGGTGCCGGTGCCGCTCCCCTCGGCTGCGCGGAGAGGTGCTCGCCGACCCTCTTGACCAGAAGCGCCATCTCGTACGTGACCATGCCCAGCTCGGCGTCGGCCGTCGCCAGCACGGCCAGCCGCGCGCCTTGACCGGCGGCGGTGACGAACAGGAAACCCCCTTCCAGCTCGATGATCGTCTGACGTACGCCGCCCATCCCGAAGTGCCGTCCCGCGCCCATGGCGAGGCTGTGGCTGCCGGCGGAGATGGCGGACAGGTGCTCGGCGTCCTCCCGGGTCAGTTCCCGGGAACCCCCCATGGCCAGCCCGTCGGCGGACAGCACGATGGCGTGCCGGATGCCGGGGACGCGGTGGGTGAGGTCGTCGAGCAGCCAGCTCAGTTCACTTCTGGGGTCGGGCATCGGGCTGGTCGTCCTTTCGGTTCCACACGTCTTGTCCCTGCTCTACCTGGCGGCGGCCCTGCTGCCAGCCGCGTTGCATGGACGACATGAGATCTGCGAGCTGCTCGGGCGAGCGCCCCGTCACCGCGCCCCGGTCCACGCGCTTGGTGGCGGTGCGGAGCTGGGGAGCCAGGCTGGCCTGCGGCACCCGCATCGGCAGCCCGTCGAGGTCTTCGTCGGCGTCCTGGGCCGAGACCGTGACGCTCCACTCGGTGGACGGCCCCGGCACGGGCACCGGCCGGGGAGCCGGCATCTCGAGCGGCGCCGGGTCCGGCCTGCGGGCGGCCTCGAACCAGGTCACCTGCTCGGGCTCGTCGGGGTCGGGGGCCCTGTCGAGCGCTCGTACGGTCCGGGCGGCCGGCTCTACCGACGTGACGGCCGGAGGTTCGGCGCCGACGAGCAGGACGGCGGGCAGCAGGACGATCGCGGTGGTCCCGTCGTACGGGGAGCGCCGCAGCGAGAGCTTGATGCCGTGCCGGAACGCGAGCCGGCCCACCACGAACAGGCCGAGCCTGTCGCTGTCGGCCAGGTCGAACTCCGGCGGGTTGGCCAGCCGGACGTTGAGCTCGTCCAGCGTGGCCTGGTTCAGCCCCAGGCCGCGGTCCTCCACCTCCAGCGCGAACCCGTTGGCCGCCCGCATGCCGCGGATGTGCACGGTCGTGTCGGGCGGCGAGAAGACGGTGGCGTTCTCCACCAGCTCGGCGACCAGGTGGATCACGTCGGTGACCACGGCGCCGACCAGCAGCGGGGCGTTCGGCATCGGCGAGACGGTGACGCGGGTGTAGTCCTCGACCTCCAGCACCGCCGCGCGGACGACGTCGAACAGCGACACCGGATCGCGCCAGCGGCGGGCGGGCACGGAGTCGGACAGGATGATCAGGTTCTCCGCGTGCCGCCGCATGCGGGTGGTCAGGTGGTCGAGCTTGAACAGGTCCTCCAGGACCTCGGGCTCCTCCACCCGGCGCTCCATCGTGTCCAGCAGCGCGAGCTGGCGGTGCAGCAGCGCCTGGTTGCGCCGCGCCAGGTTGAGGAAGACCTGGCCGACGCCCTTGCGCAGGACCGCCTGGCCCACCGCCGCCTCGACCGCCGTGCGGCCCACGGCCGAGAACGCGTGCGCCACGCGATCGACCTCGGCCGTCTCGGCCCGGTCGAGCGCCGGGGCCTCGGTGGCCGGGTCCACGTCGTCGCCGCGGCGCAGCCGCTCGACCAGCCGGGGCAGCCGCTGCTCGGCCAGCTCCACCGCCGAGCCCTGCAGCTTCATGAGCTCGGCGACCAGCGAGCGGCCGAACCGGTACGACAGCGCGATCGAGACGATCACCGCCGCCAGCCCCAGCAGCAGGACCAGCCCGATCCGCCAGTACGCCCCGCCCTTCTGCCCCTGGGCCGCGTCCGCGGCGCGGGCCAGCTCGGCCTCGGTGTCGCGGTTGATCGTGTCGAGGAGGGCGTCGGCGTCGCTCTTCCAGGTGGCCGGGTCGACCGGCGGCGCGCCGTTGGTGTCCCACACGAACAGCGCGTCCTCGACATCGGTCAGCCGTTTGTACGGGGCGCCGGCCACCAGTTTGTCGTAGTTCGCCCGCAGCTCGGGCCCGGCGTCGCGCTCGGCGTTGGCGAAGACGAGCCTGCGGTTGGTCATCGCGGCCACGAACGCGGCGCGGTCGGTCGGGGTCATCCTGCGGTTGACGATCGTGCTGGTGAGGACGGCGTGCTCGCGGCCCAGGTATTCGGCCGTGGCGCTGTAGGCCGCCATGCCGCGCACCGCCCGGTAGGACGAGACGTCGCTGAGCGCGTCGCGGTCGTTGAACTGCCGGTTCGCGACGCTGATCAGGTTGTCGTACGCCTGGATGATCGTCAGCGGCGGGGCCAGCACGCCTCCGTCGGCGGACGCGCGCAGCGACTGCAGCCCGTCGAGCGCCTGGACCATGGCGCGTACCTGGGCCGGGGTCTCGGTGCCCGTCTCGGTGACGTCAACGGTCCCGATGACCTCGCGCAGGCGTTCCACCTTCCCGTCGGTGACCCGCCGCTGCTGGGCCAGCGGCGCGTACGACGCGGTCCCGCGCGGCGCCTCGGCCGAGAGCTGGCGCTCCCGCTGCAGGTCGACGATGAGCTGGTGCACCGGCGATCCGATCGCCTCCCAGCGGTCCTGCGCCTGGGAGACCGTGACGATCTCCTCCACGCTGGAGTACGCGATGAACGCCCACAGAGCGATCATGGAGACCAGCGGGAGCAGGAGGATCCTCAATAACTTGCTTCGGATCGGCGGGGGCGAGGTCATTCGTCATGTCCAATTCCGCGCGTGACAATGCGCCGCTGAGCAGTCGTCGTGAGCTGCCGGCATCGAGCCCCCGAGGACGCTCGCCACGACTGGGTACGCCTTGTGGTCCGTCCACTATGCCGATGGGGGCTGATGGACTTCAAGACACAGATGCGAAGAATCAACACGAATGGTGTGTTGACTCTTTGTCAGCACACGGTTCGTGTTCGTAACGGTATGCATGTCACGGACAGTGACGCTTATTGGACGCGCGGGCCATGGGATGGCCGGCCGGTTGCGCACCGGCCGGCCATCGTGGTTCAGGGTGCGGTCACGCCTTCTCCTGCCGCATCCTGATCTGCTCCAGCACGCTGGGCCGCACCTTGCGCTGTTCGAGCGTGTCGTACAGCTCCCGCAGCTCCCGCTGCGCCTGCTCCGAGTCGTCCGCCGCCGCGAGCAGATCCGCCCGCCTGCTCACCAGGTTGTGGTAGGCCAGGTTGAGCCGCCGGTCGGGGCTGTTCCGGTAGAGCTCGACCGCAGGCTGCGTGAGCTCGATCGCCCGCTGCGGTTCGGCCCGCGCGACCTGGGAGAACGTGCCCCGCTGGTAGTCGGTGACGCGGTTGAACGCGCGGCCGTACACGCCGGTGAGGATCTCCGCCGCCCGCGCCCCGACCAGCCGGTCCTTGTGCCGCTGCGCGATCTCCGTCAGCGTCTCCAGGCCCTTGGACAGGTGCGGGGAGGCGGAGCCGCCGAGGGCGATGTTGAGCCCGACCTGGTCGGTGAAGTACTCCGCCGCCTGCACCTCGTCCTGGCGCGACGCGGGCGTCAGGACCCGGACGGTCAGGACGTTGGAGATCGCCACGATGCCGCCGGGTCCGTGGTAGGTGGCCCGGATCCGGTACGTGCCGGGGTCGGTGAACATGAACCCGGACCGGCCGTAGGTGAGGTCGATCTCGTGGCTGTGCCGGTCCTCGCCGGTCGTGGCCATGGTGGTCGACTGGAGCGTGGCCGTCTCCGGGATGGCGATCACCGACATGATCGGCTCGAAGTGGTGCACCCTTCCGTCCGGCCGCTGGACGAAGACCGACATCGAGCCGTAGGCCGGGTCGAGGTTGGTGTCGATCTCCATGGGCACGTTGAGCAGGTTGCGCAGCCGGGCCTCGACCGTGACGCGCTCCATCAGGTCGTAGACGGGCGGCTCGGCCCGCAGGAGCAGCTCGACCGGCGCGAGGCCCTCCATGACCGAGAACGCCTCGCCCGCCTGCGGCTGCTCGAGGTGGCCGCCGCTGGCCCAGGCGTCGCCGCCCATGATGACGGAGGCCATGTCGCCGTGGCGCATGTGGATGAGCTCCTGGTCGTCGAACCTGAACATGAACCGGTTCCAGAAGGTGTCGGTGCCGTTGCGCAGGTCGTACCGCCAGGGGTAGTTCATCCACGACAGGGAGTCCGGCCGTCCCTTGTCCCAGCTGTGCAGGAAGTTGAACGCGTGCCCGGCCTCGTGCACGTAGGTGTAGAGGAAGTCACGCAGGGCGGCGGCCTCGGTGTCGTTGGCGGGGGAGCCCGAGGGCAGGTTGTTGAACCAGGAGTGCTTGCGGAAGAGGGCGAACCCCTGGCGCTCCGGGGCCTCGCCCGCCCCGCCGAAGGCGGCTGCCGCGTCGAACATGATCCCGGCGACGCCGGAGTTGTCGAAGCTGCCCGCCATGAACCCCCACATGCTCCAGCGCGGCCAGCCGCCCGAGAACTGGCTGAAGGCCGTCTCCATGGCGTCGTGCAGCTCGGGGGCCGACCAGGTGCTGAAGGTGTTGTTGGCGTCGTCGAAGATCGTGTGGGCGGGGGTGTTGAGCGTGAGCCCGATCCCGGCCTCCTGATACGCGCTCTCGACGGTGACCGTCCTGGCCGGCACGTTCGCCGGCCGGTTGGAGTGGGCGTGGGTGTGGTACGCGGGCATCAGCGGGGTCACGTTCACGGAGTTGCAGACGTCGACCTCGAGCGTCATCTCACGGAAGTTCACCGAGGTGCGCGGGCAGTGATAGGTCCTGGCCACGCCGCCGTTCTCGGTGAAGGTGATCTCCGCGGGCCCGGCCGGGGCGAACGTGCCCCAGGGAATCCTGATGCGCGTCTGCGTCATCGGGTGCGTGCCCTTCCAGAACCGCACCTCACCGGTGATCGTCACCTCGCACCTGCTCCAGGTGGCCCGTGGCGCGTCGATGATCCACGATTCGCGATACCGGCGCCAGATGATCGGCGGCCGTCCCGGCAACTGGATCGTGAACACCTCGTGGAAGTCGCCGCTGACGCGGTTGGTGACGGGCGAGTTGACGCCGCGCGGATCGATGTCCACGCGGCAGTCCAGGAAGCTGGTCCTGCTGGTGCTCTGGTAGCCCTGATACCGGCCGCTGACGGGGCCGAGGCGGACGCAGTGCCACGGCGGCAGCGGGGGCAGTGCCTGCTCCTGAGCGCTCTCGGAGTGGGCGGACATCGGGTCGAGGACACCTTGGCCGTGCTCTTCGGCGATGCGCGGCTCTTCGGATGGAATGGACATGGGGACCTCCCCGCCCGGCTTCCTTGCCGGGCGTGATGCACGGATCAGCCGTAACCGAACTCCGTGCCTTCTGCGGACACGGTGTGGGACAGCGCGGAACCGGACACCGACACGGCCACCTGACGTGACGCTCGAAGATCCAGGCGCGTCGCGGCGCCGCGCCCCGGTAGCTCGATCTCCGCCTCCGCGTGCTCGCCCGGCAGCGTGAGTTCGACGGATTCCGCCAGCCCGATCAGCGGACTTGTCGTCACGTTGCGACCATGAAAGGCGATCTCGCCATTGACCCTGACGATGATCTCGTCGTTGTCGAAGCCCTCGGTGAAGTCGATGCGCGCGGAGGTCATCTGTACGTCCTGACCTTGACATCTCGGATGCCCGGCTCCTGCTTCCCGCACGGTATTCCGACCTGCGGGGAAGGGCCCCAGGGACGTATTAAGGGATGACCCTAGTCACGAGTCCGTTTCATCCCTAGGGCTGGAACTTAGTCCGATGGGAGGCGAAAGTTCGTTGATCGTCTGGGATTAGGCCCTCCTCGATCGGCGTAACTCGGGTTACATTCACGTTACTTTGCCCTCTCTTGTCCCCCCGAGTAGACCGAAGGAGAGAGGCATGCGAGCGAGAACCGCGATCGCGGCCATGACTGCCGCGGCCATCCTCATGCCGAGCACAGCCGCACAAGCCCTCCAAGCAGAGCAAGTCGCACAGGCAAGGCAAGGAGCACAGGCGAAGCAGATGACGCAGGCTCCGCCGCCCGACAGCCAGTTCCAGAAGGTGACACTCAACGACAACCCCGGCGAGCCCATGGACCTGGCGGTGTTACCGGACTCCAGGGTCCTGCACACCACCAGGAAGGGTCAGGTCTGGTTGCACGACCCGAAGACCGGACTCAACACGCTGGCCGCCACGCTCAACGTCTACCAGCACGACGAGGAAGGGCTCCAGAGCGTCGCCCTCAGCCCCGGCTTCGGCAAGGGCTCGAAGAAGGACGACTGGGTCTACCTCTACTACTCCCCGCCGCTGAACACCCCGATCGACAACCCGGCGACGCCGAACGTCAACGAGGGCGACGCCCCGTTCACCGGTACGCCGGCGGACTTCGCGCCCTTCAAGGGGCTGATCCGGCTGTCCAGGTTCCGCTTCACGGGCGCCACGATCGACCTGCGTACCGAGCAGCAGGTCATCGACGTGCCGGTGGACCGCGGCATCTGCTGCCACGTCGGCGGCGACATCGTGTTCGACGGCGAGGGCAACCTCTACCTGTCGACCGGTGACGACACCAACCCGTTCCAGTCCGAGGGCTACACCCCGATCGACGAGCGGGCCGACCGCAACCCGGCGTTCGACGCCCAGCGCAGCTCCGGCAACGCCAACGACCTGCGCGGCAAGATCCTGCGCATCAAGGTCCGCGACAACGGGTCCTACTCGATCCCGCGTGGCAACCTCTTCCGCCCGGGCACGTCGGGCACCCGGCCGGAGATCTACGCGATGGGCCTGCGCAACCCGTTCCGCATCGAGCTGAACAGGCGCAACGGCGATCTGTACGTCGCCGACTACTCACCCGACGCCCGCGAGGCCAACCCCGCGCGCGGCCCGTCGGGCACCGGCAAGTGGACGACCATCCGCAGGGCGGGCAACTACGGCTGGCCGTACTGCGCCACGGCGCGGCTCCCGTACGTCGACTACGACTTCGCGACCAGCGCGTCCGGGGCGACGTTCAACTGCGCCGCGCCCGTCAACGAGTCGCCGCGCAACACCGGCGTGCGCGCGCTGCCGGCGGTCGTCCAGCCGAACGTGTGGTACTCCTACGGCCCGTCGGCGGAGTTCCCCGCGCTGGGCACGGGCGGCATCGGCCCGATGGGCGGCCCCGCGTACGACTTCGACGCCCGCAACACGCGTGGCCGCACGGCCACGGGCTGGCCGAAGTACTACGACGGCGTCCCGCTCTTCTACGAGTGGACCCGCGACTACGTCAAGGCGTTCCACCGTGACGGGCGGATCGAGCCCGTGCTGCCCTCGTTCGTGTTCGACAACCCGATGGACATGGAGTTCGGCCCCGACGGCTCGCTCTACGTCCTCGAGTACGGCGACGGCTTCTTCAGCGAGAACCCGGACGCCCAGCTCGCCCGCTTCGACTACATCGGCAACACCGGCAACCACACGCCCATCCCGGTGGCCGCGGCCTCGGTGACGGCCGGCATCGCGCCGCTCACCGTCGCGTTCACTAGCACGGGCACGACCGACCCCGACGGCGACAGGCTCCGCTACGCGTGGGACTTCAACGCCGACGGCAGGGTGGACTCGCGCAGCCCGGACGCCTCGTACACGTTCACGGCCAACGGCCTCTACAACGCCACGCTCCGGGTCACCGACCCCGCCGGCATGTCGGCGGCGACGTCGGTGCGGATCGTGGTCGGCAACGCCGTGCCCGTCGTGACGATGGTCCGGCCGGTCAACGGGCAGACGTTCGCGTTCGGGGACGTGGTCGAGTTCGAGGTGCAGGTGACCGACGACCAGCCGGTGAACTGCGCCAACGTGACCGTCGACTACATCCTCGGCCACGACGACCACGGCCATCCGCAGACCACGGCGCGCGGCTGCACGGGCTCCATCCAGACCACGGAGCCGGGCGGGCACGACCCGGAGAACGACGATCTCACCGGCGTGTTCGTGGCCACCTACACCGACCCGGGCACCGGGGGCCTGCCCCCGCTGACGAGCAGCACCCAGGTCGTGCTCCAGCCCACGAGTTAGGGGAGACCCCATGTGTTACGGCTACGGCCCCAGCAGGCGTTCTCTGCTCGCCGCCGCGGGCCTCGGACTCGGGGCGGCCGCGTTCGCCGCCACGTCCCCGGCGGCGGCCGCGACCTCCGCGGCGACGCCGCACCACGGAGGGCGCGACCGCGTCCCGCCGGACCAGATCAGCATCCAGCTCTGGACCGTGCGTGACGACCTGGCCCAGAACTACGACACCACGCTCGCCTACCTGGCCGGGATCGGCTACCCGAAGGTCGAGCTGGCGCTCGGCTACTTCGGCCGGACGGCACGGCAGTTACGCCGGTTCCTCGACGGGCTCGGCATCCGGGCCAGCTCCAGCCACGACGGCATCAGCGCCGACGACGCCGCGCTGGAGACGAAGATCGACAACGCGCTCACCCTCGGCCAGACGTACATGGTCGTGCCCTACCTGAGCTCCACCAGCCTGGACGAGTGGAAGGGCTGGGCCGAGCGCATGAACGTGGAGGCGCTGGCCGCCAGGAAGGCCGGCCTGCGCTACGGCTACCACAACCACGCCCACGAGTTCACGACCGACCTCGGCGGCGGCGTGACACCGTGGGACGTGCTCACCTCCGAGCTCGACCCGCGCCTGGTCCACCTGGAGATCGACATCTACTGGGCGGTCACCGGCGGCGTCGGGCGCGGCGCCCGCGACCCGGTGCGCTTCGCGATCGACGTCATCCGGAGGGCGCCGCAGCGCGTGCTGCAGTACCACGTCAAGGACCGGCACCTGGACGGCGACATGGCCGACCTCGGCACCGGGACCATCGACTTCCGGCGGGTCTTCGACGCGCACCGGGTGAGGGAGTACATCGTGGAGAACGACACTCCCGACGTGACTCCCCGGCGTACCTCGGAGGTCGGCTACCGCTACCTGCGCAGGCTGCGGTACTGACGACCTTCGGGAGAGCCCGGTCCCCCCGGGGCCGGGCTCAGGTGGTGTGACAGAGACGGGTCAGCAGGGTGTCGGCCTGCGGGCAGGCGATCTCGAGCTTGGCGATGCCGGGCCCGTTGAGCGTCAGCGTCTGCGTGACGCCCTGCGGCGCGGTCATGGTGGCCGTGCTGAGAATGCCGCCCGCGGAGTCGAAGGCCGTGACCGTGGCCGGCTGGGCGAAGTGCACGAGCGTCGCGTCCACCTGGGCGACCGGCGACGGGAACAGCGCCGAGGCGGCCATGAGCAGGTTGAGCCCCGTGGTGCCGCCCCAGGTGACGACGTGCGTGTCGGGCGCGGGCGAGCCCGAGGCGACGAAGACCGTGAACGTGATGGCGCCCTCGACCCGCGGGTTCGGCCCGACACCGGTGACGGTGAACTCGACGCACTCGGGCTCGGCGGGCCGGTCGGGGCAGTCGCTGATCACGACGCCCTCCAGCGTGCCCGACACGCCCCCGGACCCGCCCTCCCGCGAGGGGTCGAACCGCAGCCGGTAGGTGGCCATCACCCGGGCCCCGAGCAGGTTCCGGTCCCGGGTCCGTACGACCTCGCCGCACAGGCGGCCCTCCATGACCCCCTTCGTGTCGCAGACCTGGACGGGCTCGAAGAAGGGCTCGCGATGGGTGCCGACGTTCGTCATCCCCGACAGGTTGCCCTCGACGATGGTGCCGGCGGCGTTCCAGAGCACGTCCCCCGCGTGCACCCCGCGCCGTTCACCGTCGCCGCCGGCGAAGGCCGTGGTCAGGTTGCGTACTTCGAGTCGTCCGTCGAGCGCCTGTCCGAGCCGTGAGTCGCAGGGCACGTGCGAGCGGACCTCCAGCGACAGCGTGTGGACGGTCTTGAGGGTGACGCAGTCCCGCTCGCGGCACCGCTCCCGCTCGGCGGTGGGCCGCGACAGCTCGCCGCGCGCGTCCTTGGAGAGCTCGTCGAGGCAGAGCACAGTGAGCAGGAGTTCTTTGGGCTGGTCCAGGCAGCGTGATCGATCGGCCATGACAAATCCCCCGTTCCAGTGGTGGACTCGTTCGTACTCCGCGACGGGTCCGCCTTCAATGGGGTGTCCTATCCCGGCCGTTTTTCGGGAATTTCGGGCCGGCCCTCTCGCGTGCTGCCAGCGGCGATAAGGCCGGCATCAGGGCCTGCCGCACTCCAGGATCATGCGCTTAAGCAGGACTTACGCCTCATCTCCCACTCTTGTGTCATCGGGACTCTAGGAGATGACATGGACGTGAACGAGCCCAGCGAGCGGCGCGCAGGTGGTTGGAGCCAATTCGGTGACACTCCCCCTTCCGCGGGGGGATTCGCCCGGCGGAGCCCGTTGTTCACACCGCCCCCTCCGGCTCCCGCTCCGCCGGCGCGGCGGGCGGGATTCCCGTTCAGCCGCAGGGCGATCGCCGGGCTCGCGCTGGCCGCCGTGACCGCCCTGTCGGCGGCGGCGCTGGGCGGCGGGGCCGTGGGCGCGTACTTCGCCGGGGCGGCCCAGCCGGCGCCGGCCGCCACCACGACCGTGGCGAGCCCGGTGTTCCGGACCGCCTCCGACCAGTTCACGGTCGCGCAGGTGGCGGCGAAGGTGCAGCCGTCGGTCGTGATGATCAAGGGGCAGTCGAGCGAGGGCTCCGGCGTGGTGCTGTCGGAGGACGGGCTGATCCTGACCAACAACCACGTCGTGGCCGGCCAGAACACCGAGTTCACCGTGCAGTTCAGCGACGGCAGGACCGCCAAGGCGAGCGTGGTCGGCACCGACCCGGCCACCGACCTGGCCGTCATCAGGGCCAAGGGCGTGTCGGGGCTGGCCAAGGTGACGCTCGGCGACAGCGACCGGCTCAAGGTCGGCGACGACGTCCTGGCCATCGGCAGCCCGCTCGGCCTGGACGGCACGGTGACGGCCGGCATCATCAGCGCGCTCGACCGTACGGTGACGGCCGGCAGCGGCGGCGGCGGCCAGGAGCTTCCGCCCGGTCTGGGCGGCCAGCAGCAACAGGCGTCCGAGACGACCACGCTCGGGGGCATGATCCAGACCGACGCGGCCATCAACCCCGGCAACTCGGGCGGCGCCCTGGTGAACGCGGCCGGCGAACTGGTCGGCATCAACAGCGCGGTCGCCGCCGACGGGGTCAACCTGGGCTTCGCGATCCCCGCGAACACCGCCAAGCACGTGTCCGAGCAGCTCATCAGCAAGGGGACGGTGAGCCACGCGTACCTCGGGGTGAGCCTCGCCGACGCCACCGGCGACGTGCCCGGCGCGCTCGTCCGCGAGGTGACCGCGGACGGCCCGGCCGAGAAGGCCGGGCTCAAGCAGGGCGACCTGATCACCAAGATCGGCAGCACGCCGGTCCAGGGCGGGGACACGATCGTCGGCCAGGTACGCGGATACAAGGTCGGCCAGCGCGTCGAGCTCACCTACCAGCGCGACGGCAAGCCGAGCACGGTGAGCGTCACGATGGAGGAGAAGAAGTGACCGTCGCTAGCTGAGCCGCCCGTACGAGCGGTGCCGCCCGAAGAGGCGGTGCCACCAGCGGCGCCGCCACGGGGAGCGGCGCCGCCGGCGCTCGGCGTCCAGGACGGTCACCCGCCGCCGCCCCGGCACGCGCAGGGGGTCCTGGCGGATCCGCAGCGCGCCGTCAGGCAGCGCCGTGACCTCGAAGCGCCACTCCGACAGCACTAAGTCCTCGTCCATGGGGCTCTCCCGCGCAGGAGGGTAACCCCGGCACCCGCTAGGCGACAGAGCCGTACAGGGGCTTGCCGGCCCACTCGTAGGTGACGTACAGGACGCCGGCGTCGGTGGCCGTCGAGCCGGTGAACTTCAGCCCGGCCGGCAGGGTGCCCTCGGCGAACAGCCGCTTCCCCTCGCCGAGGACGACGGGGAAGATCAGCAGGCGGTACTCGTCGATCAGCTCGGCCCGCTGCAGCGTACGGAGGACCTCGCTGCTGCCCTGGACGAGGATCTCGCCGTCGGTCTCCCGCTTCAGGCCGGCCACGGTCTCAGCCGCGTCGCCCACCAGCACCTTCGTGTTGCGCCATGCGGCGGTCATGGGCGACCTCGTGATGACGTACTTGGTCATGCCGTTGATCTTGGCGCCGCCCTCCTCGTCGGGCACGTCGGGCCAGTACGAGGAGAGGATGTCGTACGACCTGCGGCCCAGCAGCATGCCGTCGGCCCGCTCGAGCTGCTCGCCCATGATCTGGCCGAACTTCTCGTCGACGTGCGGGGCCAGCCATCCGCCGTGCGGGAAGTCGTTGGAGTCGTCCTCGCCGGGCCCGCCGGGGGCCTGCATGATGCCGTCCAACGACAGGAAAGTCGAAACCACCAGCCTGCTGGCCATCTGAATGCTCCTCTTGTTCGTCTGTGTGCTGTGGTCTCAGCCTGCCGGAACCCGTTTACGGATTTCTTAAGACGTCCCTAAGGCCGGTGGGCCCTTTCTCCGGCAGGTCCCCCGGAGTATGAACGAATCATCGTCCCCTGAGCAGGTCGCCTCGGAGGTGTCGGCAGATGCGCCGTCGGAGCATGATCCTTTCCGCCATGGCGTTATCCGCCGTGCTGTTCGTCCCCGGGCCCGCCCCCGTCCTCGCGGACGTCCCGGTGGCCGGCGGCGACCGCGTACCCGGTGATCAGCCGCTTCCCGGCTACACGATCGACAACCCTCCGCTGGCGCCCGCGACGGTGGGCGGGCGGCCGAGCCGGGTGCTGCAAGGGGTGCACGGTCACGCGGCCTACGACATCGAGGTGCCGCCACGGTGGAACGGCTCCCTGCTGATGTGGGCGCACGGCTTCCGGGGCGACACCCGGGTCCTCACCGTGGACCCGCCCGGGTACGGGCTGCGCCAGCGCCTGCTGGACCAGGGCTTCGCCTGGGCGGCGTCCTCCTACTACGGCAACGACTATGACGTGCGGGCCGGCGTGCGCAGCACCCGCGACCTGGCCGACCACTTCAGGCGGGTGGTGGGCAAGCCACGGCGCGTCTTCCTGGCCGGGGTCTCCATGGGCGGGCACGTCACCGTGCGTTCGCTCGAGGAGTACCCGGGCTTCTACGACGCGGCCCTGCCCATGTGCGGGGTGCTGGGCGACCACGAGCTGTTCGACTTCTTCCTCGACTTCCACCTGGCCGCGCAGGACCTGGCGGACGTGCCGGCGTTCCCGTTCCCGGCGGACTACGCGACCTCCGCCGTGCCCCTGATCGAGGAGCGGCTGGGCCTGGCCGGGCAGGGGCCGGGCAACGCGCTCGGCGAGCAGTTCCGCGCCATCGTGGTCAACCTGACCGGCGGCGACCGCCCCGGGGCGCAGGCCGCGTTCACGTACTGGAAGGACTTCCTGTTCGGGCTGGCCGGCCCCGCCGGGGACGGCACGCTGGCCCAGGAGCCGGGCCGGGTGGCCACCAACCTGGGCACCGGCTACCGTCCCAGCTCGCCGGTCGACGTCAACGCGAGCGTCCAGCGGGTGCCGCCCGAGGACCCGGTGGCCCGCCGTACCCACCGGCTGACCGCCGTACCGGCCGTCTCGGGCAGGATCGACGTGCCCGTGCTGTCGCTGCACGACCTGGGCGACAACTTCGTGCCGTTCTCGATGGAGCAGTACTACCGGGCCGACGTGACCCGTCAGGGGCGTGCCGGGCTGCTGGTGCAGCGGGCGATCCGGGCGGTGGGGCACTGCGAGTTCAGCGCCGCCGAGGCCGGGGCGGCCTGGGACGATCTGGTCCGCTGGGAACGCGGCGGCCCGCGCCCGGCCGGCGACGACGTGACCGACCCGGCCACGGTGGCGGACCCGGCCTACGGCTGCCGCTTCACCGACCCGTCCGCCCGGCCCACCGGCACCCGCCCACTGTTCCCTGCCTGCCCCACCTGAGCCGGCAGGGCCGGGATGGGCGCGGCGGGGGGCGGTGCGATCAGCCTGCCCAGGACGTACTCTGCGCTGGAGGCCGACACCCGGAACAGGCAGGGCGACCGCCATCGCAGACGGGATCCGGACATGGAAGCTGAACGAGCACGGTTGGAGCAGGCCGGTACGGCCTGGCGGCGCTGGGGGCCCTACCTGTCCGAGCGGCAGTGGGGAACGGTCCGCGAGGACTACAGCGCGTCCGGCGACGCCTGGTCGTACTTCCCGCACGACCACGCGCGGTCGCGGGCGTACCGGTGGGGTGAGGACGGGCTCGGCGGGATCTGCGACGACGGGCAGCGGCTGTGCCTGTCGGTGGCGTTGTGGAACGGCCGCGACCCGATACTCAAGGAGCGGCCGTTCGGGCTGGCCAACGGCGAGGGCAACCACGGCGAGGACGTCAAGGAGCACTACTTCTACCTCGACAGCACGCCCACCCACTCCCGGATGCTGTTCCTGTACAAGTATCCGCAGGCGCGCTTCCCGTACGGCGACCTCGTGAACGTCAACCGCGAGCGCGACCGGACCGCCTTCGAGTACGAGCTGCTCGACACCGGCGTCTTCGACGGCGGCCGCTACTTCGACGTGTTCATGGAGTACGCCAAGGCCGGGCCCGACGACCTGCTGATCGAGGTGCGGGCGGTCAACCGGGGCCCGGAGGAGGCCGTGCTGCACGTCCTGCCGACCCTGTGGTTCCGCAACACCTGGTCGTGGGGGGAGGGCTCGGCCAAGCCCGTGCTCAGCGCGCCGGCCCCCGGCGTGGTCCAGGCGGAGCACGCGGAGCTGGGCGCGTACCGGCTTCACTGCGAGGGCGGCCCGCCGCTGCTGTTCACCGAGAACGAGACCGACAACGAGCGCGTCTTCGGCGGACGCAGCGCCTCCCCGTACGTCAAGGACGGCATCGGCCGCTACGTCCTCAACGGCGAGCAGACCGCCGTGAACCCCGGCCTAACCGGCACCAAGGCCGCGGCCCACTACGTGCTGACGGTCCCCGCGGGAGGCACGGGAACGGTACGCCTGCGGCTGGCCGCGGGTGAGCCGCCCGAGCCGTTCGGCGCGGAGTTCGCCGACGTGCTGCGGGCGCGGCGGCAGGAGGCCGACGCCTTCTACGCCGGGCTCACCCCGGCGGGCACCGGCGAGGACGAGGCGCTGGTCCTGCGCCAGGCGCTGGCGGGCCTGCTGTGGTCGAAGCAGTACTACGGCTACGACGTCGGCACCTGGCTGAACGAGCACGGGCTGGACCCGTGGAGCCGCACCACGCGCCGCAACCACTCCTGGTACCACATGGAGAGCAACGACATCATCTCCATGCCCGACAAGTGGGAATATCCCTGGTTCGCCGCCTGGGACCTGGCCTTCCACACGGTGGCGCTGGCCGTGGTGGACCTCGGCTTCGCCAAGGAGCAGGTGGAGCTGCTGCTCAACGAGCGCCACCTGCACCCCAACGGCCAGATCCCGGCCTACGAGTGGAACTTCTCCGACGTCAACCCGCCGGTGCAGGCGTGGGCGGCGGACTTCGTCTTCAACCTCGAGCGCACGATGACCGGCCGCTCCGACCTCGACTTCCTGGAGCGCGTGTTCCAGAAGCTGCTGATCAACTTCACCTGGTGGGTCAACCGCAAGGACCCCGACGGCCGCAACGTCTTCCAGGGCGGCTTCCTCGGCCTGGACAACATCGGCGTGTTCGACCGCAGCGCCGACCTGCCCACCGGAGGACGGCTAGAGCAGGCCGACGGCACGGCCTGGATGGCCTTCTTCAGTCAGTGCATGCTGCAGATCTCGCTCACGCTGGCCGCCCGCAACCCCGTCTACGAGGAGATGGCGGTCAAGTTCGCCGAGCACTTTTTGTGGATCTCCGCCTCGATGGACCGCGTCGGCGACCTCAAGGACGAGATGTGGGACGAGCAGGACGGCTTCTTCTACGACGTGCTGTTCCTGCCCGACGGCAACGCCACCCGCCTGCGGGTGCGCTCGCTCGTGGGCCTGCTGCCGCTCTGCGCCTCGACCACCTTCGTCGACACGGGCGCGCCGCACATCGCCAGGGTGACCGAACGCGTGCGGGAGTTCGTCCGGCGCCACCCCGAGCTGTCCGGGCTGGCGGGCCAGGACCAGGCGCGCGCGGACCGGGCGCTGCTGTCGCCGCTGGACGAGCGCAAACTGCGCGCGGTGCTGGCGAGCCTGCTCGACGAGAAGGAGTTTTTTGGCACCTACGGCATCCGCTCGCTCTCGCGGCACCACGCCGAGCACCCGTACGAGTTCTGGGTCGGGGACCAGTGCCACCGCGTCGGCTACCTGCCCGCCGAGTCCGACTCCGGGATGTTCGGCGGCAACTCCAACTGGCGCGGCCCGATCTGGTTCCCGATGAACGCCCTCATCGTCAGGGCCCTGCTGCAACTGCACTCCTTCTACGGTGACTCCTTCACCGTCGAGTGCCCGACCGGGTCCGGCGTCAGGATGACGCTCTTCGAGGTGGCCAAGGAGATCGCCGACCGGTGCACCCGGATCTTCCTGCGCGACGGGGAAGGGCGCCGCCCGGTGTACGGCGGGCAGAGCGTGTTCCAGCAGGACCCGCACTGGCGTGACCTCATCCAGTTCCACGAGTACTTCCACGGCGACAACGGCGCCGGCCTCGGGGCGGCCCACCAGACCGGCTGGACCGCCCTGGTGGCCACCTTCATCGTGCTGTTCCGCCTGCCCGGCGGCCCCGGCCTGCTGGAATCCGACCACGGCTGATCGCGCCGGGCCGGCCACTCCCGCCGATCGCGGCTAAGGTTATTTCCGTCAAAACCAGTAGGAAATATTGACTTATCCGGAATCGCGGCCTAGCGTCGATGGCATGAGCAAGGGCTCCCTGCTGACCAAGCGCTCCCACGTGGACTTCGGTCACGTCGCCAGCGCACAGTGTCGTTGATCACGGATCTGTAGCCACCTTCACCCTCGTGCTCCCGGCGTGGCCGACGCCGCCCACGCCCTCGCCGACGATTTTCGCTCCCCGCCCGAGACCGGGCCGCGTGAGCATGCCTTTCCCCGTGAGGAACTCTCGTGATCTTGCCATCAGTGACATATGGAGGCGCCCGCATGACCGACACGCTGCCCGACCGCACGCTGCCTGATCGCGCTGTGGCCGCCGACCAGTTCAGGCAGGCCCTCGCCGTACACGCCAGTGGTGTCGTGGTCATCACCGCCCAGAGTGACGGCATCCCCGTCGGGCTCACCGCCACCTCCTTCTCCTCGGTCAGCCTCGAACCGCCCCTGGTCTCCTTCTACGTGGACCGTTCCTCGACCACGTGGCCCCAGCTCAGCACCGCCGACCACTTCGCCGTCAACATCCTGGCCAGCGACCAGGCCGACCTGGCGTCGCGTTTCGCCCGCAGGGGCATCGACCGGTTCGGCGCGCCCACCCGCTGGCGGCCGGGCCCGCTCGGCGCCCCCCTACTGCGGGACGTCTCGGCCCACCTGATCTGCCTGCCCTACGAGCGGGCCGAGGTCGGCGACCACGTCCTGGTGGTCGGCCTGGTGGCCGAGGCCGACGTGCACAACACCGGCCGCCCCCTGCTCTACCACCAGGGCCGTTTCGGCCGCTTCCTGGCCCACCCCGACTCCTGAACCCTGGAGACCCCGTGTCCATCTCCGCGCAGACGCGGATCTACGCGACCCCCGTCGACCACGCCGCGTACGGCCACTACGGCCCCGGTCGCCTGCACCTCTCCCCGGCCTGGAACCGCCCGGTCTACCCCTTCCAAGGCCGGATCACCGACGACGGCGCGGGCGGCTTCCGCGCCGAGCCCGGCCGCTACCACCTCTACGTCGCCTGGGTCTGCCCCTACGCCCAGCGCGCGGCCATCGTCCGCAAGCTCAAGGGCCTGGAGGACGTCGTCTCGCTGTCCTACGTGGACGACGAGCGCGACGGCAGGGGCTGGGCGTTCAGGGAGCGCAGGGGACCCGACCCGGTCAACGGCTTCACCCTGCTGGAGCAGGCGTACGACGCCACCGAGAAGGGGTACGGCGGCCACATCTCGGTCCCCGTGCTCTGGGACCGGCGCTCGGGCACGATCGTCAGCAACAACTTCCCCGACATCACGATCGACCTGGCCACCCGCTTCGAACGCTGGGCCGACACCTCGGTCCAGCTCTACCCGGACGCGCTGCGCCCGGAGATCAACAAGCTGAACGGCTGGATCTACTACGACGTCAACACCGGGGTCACCCGCGTGGCCCGCGCCACCGGTGAGGATGAGCGCGAGCAGGAGCGCCACCGGGTCGTCGCGGCGCTGGAACGGCTGGACGAACGCCTGGCCGAGCAGCGCTTCCTGACCGGCGACACGATCACCGAGGCGGACGTGCGGCTGTGGGTGACGCTGGCCAGGTTCGACACCGAGCACAACCGCGCGCACCTCATCAGCGAAAGGGAGCTGACCGACTTCGAGCACCTGTGGCCGTACGCGCGTGACCTCTACCAGCGCCCGGCCTTCAGGGAGACGATCGAGGGCCTGCCCGCGGCCTGGGACGCCCCGCACGGGCGGGGCCGATGACGCGCAAGCAGGTCCATCTGGCCGCCCACTTCCCCGGGGTGAACAACACCACCGTCTGGACCGACCCCCGCTCCGGCAGCCAGATCGACTTCTCCTCCTTCACCCACCTGGCCAGGACGGCCGAGCGCGGCAAGCTCGACTTCTTCTTCCTCGCCGAGGGGCTGCGGCTGCGCGAGCTCAAGGGCCGCATCCACGACCTCGACGTGGTGGGCCGTCCGGAGGCGCTCACCGTGCTCAGCGCGCTGGCCGCGGTGACCGACCGGCTCGGCCTGGCCGGCACGGTCAACGCCACCTTCAACGAGCCGTACGAGCTGGCCAGGCGCCTGTCCACGCTCGACCACCTGAGCGGCGGCCGGGCCGCGTGGAACGTGGTGACCACCTCCGACGCCTTCACCGGTGAGAACTTCCGGCGCGGCGGCTATCTCGACCGGGCCGACCGGTACGAGCGCGCCGCCGAGTTCGTCCGCCTGTCGCGCGAGTTGTGGGACTCCTGGCAGCCGGACGCGGTCGTCGCCGACCGGGCGGCCGGGCGGTTCGTCCGCGACGGCGCCATCGGCACGGTCGAGCACCAGGGGAGGCACTTCTCGGTCGACGGCCGGTTCACGCTGCCCCGCAGCCCGCAGGGCCGCCCGGTCATCATCCAGGCCGGTGACTCGGCCGAGGGCAGGGAGTTCGCCGCCGCGCACGCCGACGTGATCTTCACCGGGCACGGCAGGCTGGAGGACGGGCAGCGGTTCTACGCCGACGTCAAGAGCCGCCTGGCCCGCCACGGCCGTGAGCCGCACCAGCTCAAGATCATGCCCGGCGTCACGTTCGCGCTGGGCGACACCGACGAGGAGGCCGCCGAGAACGCCGCCGGCATCCGGCGCAAGCAGGTCGGGCCGCAGACCGCGATCGCGTTCCTGGAGCAGGTGTGGGGTCGTGACATGTCGGCCTACGACCCCGACGGCCCGCTGCCCGACCTCGATCCCGACCTGTCCGAAGGCGTCTCCCAGGGCCGGGTGGCGATCAAAAACCGCGCCGCCGTGGCCGCCAAGTGGCGGGCGCTGGCCGAGGAGAAGGGGCTGACGATCCGCGAGCTGGTCATCGAGGTGACCGGGCGGCAGACGTTCGTCGGCACTCCCGAGACCGTGGCCCGGCTGATCGACGAGCACGTCCAGGCGGACGCCGCCGACGGCTTCATCCTCGTGCCGCACCTGACGCCCGGCGGGCTGGACGATTTCGTGGACCGGGTGGTTCCGCTGCTGCAGGAGCGCGGCGTCTTCCGTACCGACTACACCGGCCACACCCTCCGCGACCATCTGGAGCTCGCATGACGTTGCACCTTGCCGTGGCGCTGGACGGCGCGGGCTGGCACCCCGCCGCCTGGCGCGACTCCCCGGCGGAGGTCTTCTCGGCCGGATACTGGGCCGGGCTCGTGACCGAGGCCGAGCGGGGGCTGCTCGACTTCGTCACCATCGAGGACGCGCTCGGCCTGCAGTCGACGCTGCCCGACGGCCCCGACGACCGGACCGACCAGGTGCGGGGCCGGTTCGACGCGGTGCTGCTGGCCTCCCGGCTGGCCCCGCTCACCAGCCGGATCGGCCTGGTGCCGACGGCCACCACCACGCACACCGAGCCCTTCCACGTGGCCATCGGCATCGCCACGCTCGACCACATCAGCCAGGGCCGGGCCGGCTGGCGGGCGCAGGTCTCGCCGCGCGCCTCCGAGGCCCGGCACTTCGGCCGCAGGGAGTTCCCACCGATCGACCGGATCCTGAACCGGCCCGGCGGCGTGGACCTGTCCGCGGACCCCCACGTGCGCGACCTGTTCGCCGAGGCCGCCGACGCGGTCGAGGTGGCGCGGCGGCTCTGGGAAAGCTGGGACCACGACGCCGAGATCCGCGACGAGGCCACCGGCCGCTTCATCGACCGGGACAAACTCCACTACATCGACTTCGCCGGCCGGTTCTTCTCGGTCAAGGGGCCGTCGATCACGCCACGGCCGCCGCAGGGGCAGCCGGTGGTGACCGCGCTGGCGCACGCGCGACTGCCGTACGAGTTCGCCGCGGGCGGCGCCGACGTCGTGTACGTCACGCCGCACTCGGCCGAGCAGGCCCGCGCCATCGTCGAGGAGCTCAGGGGGCTCAACGGCGAGATCAAGATCTTCGCCGACCTGCTCGTCTTCCTGGGCGAGGACGCCGCCCGGCGCAGGGCGCGGCTGGACGAACTGGACGGGGCCGAGCTCGTCTCCGACGCCGCCATCTTCACCGGGACCCCGGGAGAGCTGGCCGATGTGCTGCTGGAGTGGCGGCGGGCCGGGATCCAGGGCTTCCGCCTGCGGCCCGGCACCCTGCCGTACGACCTGACGCGGATCACCCGCGAGCTGACCGCCGAGCTGCGGTCCCGCGCGGCCTTCCGCCACGAGTACGAGGCCGCCACCCTCCGCGACCTGCTGGGCCTGCCGCGCCGGGCCACCCGCTACGCGGAGGTGTCATGAAATTTCTAGCCATCACGCTGATCGTCCACAACGATGACCGATCACCCACCGAACGCTTCCGCGAGGTCGTCGACAACGCCGTGCTGGCCGAGGAGCTCGGCTTCGACGGGTTCGGCGTGGGGGAGCGGCACGAGCGGCCGTTCATCTCCTCCTCGCCGCCGGTGGTGCTGAGCCACATCGCCGCCAAGACGTCCAGGATCCGGCTGTTCACCGCGGTCACCACCCTGAGCCTGCTGGACCCGGTACGCGCCTACGAGGACTACGCCACCCTCGACCACCTGTCGGAGGGCAGGCTGGAGCTCATCATCGGCAAGGGCAACGGCGCCGCCCAGGCCCAGCTCTTTCACGTCACGCCCGAGGACCAGTGGGAGCGCAACCGGGAGTCGTACGAGCTGTTCCGCCGCCTCTGGCGGGAGGACAAGGTCACCTGGGAGGGCCGCTTCCGCCCGTCGCTCACCGAGGCCGAGACGTGGCCGCGGCCCCTCCAGCGGCCGATCCGCGTCTGGCACGGCAGCGCCACCAGCAAGGAGTCCGTCGACCTGGCCGCCAAGTACGGCGACCCGCTGTTCTCGGCCAACGTCACCAACCCCATCGACCCCTACGCCGAGCTGATCGACCACTACCGGGAGCGCTGGGCCTACTACGGCCACGACCCGGCCGCCGCGCTGGTGGGTGCCGGGACGGCGGGCTACTACGCGGCCAGGACCTCGCAGGAGGCCATCGCGACGTACCGGCCGGTCTACGACGCCCGCGTGGCGTTCCAGCGCCGGCTCGGCCTGCCGGTCGTCTTCCCCACCCTGGAGGACGCCATCGAGCGGAGTTCGATCCTCGTCGGCAGCCCGCAGCAGATCGTGGACAAGGTGCTGGGCTACCACAAGAGGTTCGGGCACGAGGTCATGCACCTGCACGCCGACGCCGACGGGCTCACGCCGAAGGACCACCGGACGGCGCTGGAGCTGTTCCAGGCCGAGATCGCACCCGTGCTGCGGGCGGAGATCCCCAGCCGACCACTGGGAGGTGGCTCGTGACCCTGTCGATCCTCGACCTCGCCCCCATACCCTCGGGGCACACCGCCGGCGACGCGCTGCGCAACACCATCGACCTCGCCCAGCGGGCCGAACGCTCCGGCTACCGCCGCTACTGGCTGGCCGAGCACCACTTCGCGCCCGGCGTGGCCGGCTCCGCCCCGGCCGTGCTGATCGCGCTGGTGACGGCGGCCACCTCCACGATCCGGGTCGGGTCGGGCGCCGTGCAGCTCGGGCACCAGACGCCGCTGTCGGTGGTCGAGCAGTTCGGCCTCATCGACGCGCTGTACCCGGGCCGCGTGGACCTCGGCATCGGCCGCTCCGGGCAGCGCCGCGCCGAGCCGGCCAAGGCCGTCCCCGAGCCGAAGGAGGCCAGGGTCGTGGACGGGCTGCTCATCCCGGCGCCGTTCGACCTGTCGCGGCTCGCCAAGCACCCCCATCTGGCCCACTACGCCACGCTCCTCCAGCAGCCCGGCGCCCAGACGCCGGACTTCGCCGGCCAGATCGACGACGTGCTCGCCTTCCTGGCCGGCACGCACGACGCGCACGCCGTCCCGGGCGAGGGCGCCGACGTGGAAGTGTGGATCCTGGGCAGCAGCGGCGGGCAGAGCGCCCAGGTGGCCGGCGAGCGCGGGCTGCCGTTCGCGGCCAACTACCACGTCAGCCCGTCCAGCGTGCTGGAGGCCGTCGAGGGGTACCGGGCGGCGTTCAAGCCGTCCGACGTGCTGCCCGACCCGTACGTGATCGTCTCGGCGGACGTGGTCGTCGCCGACGACGAGGCCACGGCCCACGAGCTGGGCAAGGGCTACGACCTGTGGGTACGCGGCATCAGGACGGGGGCTGGCGCGATGCCGTACCCCACGCCGGAGGAGGCCGACGCCCACGTCTGGACCGCGGCCGACCGGGGGCTGGTCAAGGACCGCGTCGACACGCGGTTCGTGGGCTCGCCCGCGCAGGTGGCCGAGGGGCTGCGCGTGCTGCGCCGGGTCACCGGGGCCGACGAGCTGCTCGTCACCACCATCACCCACCGACACGAAGACCGCGTGCGCTCGTTCGAGCTGCTCGCCGAAGCCTGGAACCGCCCGTGAAGCGCCTGACCCCGCTCCTGCTCGTCGCCGTGCTGTCCGCGTGCGGCGCGCAGGTCGCCCAGACCCCTCAGACCACCACGCTGACCTGGGCCATCGAAACGCAGCCGATCACGCTCAACCCGCAGCTCTGGTCGCAGAACAAGGCCAGGCTGCTGGTGTTCAACCAGTTCGACGCGCTCGTCTCGCGCGGCGAGGACGGCTCCTTCCAGCCGTGGCTGGCCAAGTCGTGGAAGGTGTCGGACGACGGGCTGACCTACACCCTCGACCTGCGGGACGACGTCACCTTCCACGACGGCACGAAGTTCGACGCCGCCTCCGTCAAGGCCAACCTCGACCAGTTCCGCGTGGAGGGCTACAACCCGGGGGTGGCCGCGATCCAGCTCAAGGCGTTCGACCGGGCCGAGGTCGTGGCGCCGTACCAGGTGAGGATCACGCTGAAGGAGCCGGACGCGCTGTTCCTGGACTTCCTCGCCTCGCCGTACTCGGGGCAGGTCTCGCCGAAGTCGCTGAAGAGCGCCAAGGACCTCAAGTTCGGCGGGCTCGACCTGGTCGGCACCGGCCCGTTCATCCTCGACCGGTACGTCCAGGGCCAGGAGCTCCACTACCGCCGCAACCCCGCCTACGCCTGGCCGCCCGCCGGAGCGGCGCACCAGGGCCCGGCCCACCTGCCGGAGATCACCTACCGGTTCCTGCCCGAGGCCGCGGTCCGGGTCGGCGCGCTCACCTCCGGCCAGGTGCAGGTCATCGAGGGCGTCCCGGCCACCGAGGTCAACCTCATCAAGAAGGACCCGAACCTGACCCTGAACACGTCCCTGAACTCCGGCACCGCCTACTCCTACTACTTCAACACCTCCCACGCCCCCTTCGACGACCAGCGCGTACGTGAGGCGTTCCGGCAGGCCGTGGACGTGGACGCGGTGCTCAAGTCCGTCTACCAGGGCACCGCCACCCGGGCGTGGAGCATCGTCGGCGAGAAGAGCCCCTTCTACGACGCCACGCTCAAGGGCGCCTACGGCGGCGACGTGGCCAAGACCAACGCCCTGCTCGACGCGGCCGGCTGGGCGCGGCGTGACGCCGAGGGCTATCGCGTCAAGGACGGCAAGCGCCTCACGGTCCGCGAGGTCGCCTCGGCCCCCTTCGTGCGCGACCGCAGAGACATCCTCTCCCAGGCCATCCAGGCCCAGGTCAAGCAGAACGCCGGCATCGACTTCCAGATCAAGATCGTCGATCAGGGCAGCGCCCAGAAGGCCCTGGACGAAGACCAGTACGAGCTTTTCGGCAACTCCCGCGGCGACTCCGACGCCGGCGCCGCCCTCAACCTCATCCTGCCGGAGAAGGGCGCCATCAACCGCACCCACTTCGCCGACCCCCGCGTGGACAAGTGGCTCGCCGCCGCCTCCGCCACCTCCGACCAGGCCGAACGCAAGGAGCTGTACGCCAAGGTCCAGCAGGCGGCCGTGCTGGACAAGGCCATCGTGTTCCCGGTCTACGTCCCCGCCGACCAGATCGCCGCGCACAAGAGCGTGCAAGGGCTCGGCTTCCACCCCGCGTCCGGCACCCCGGCCGGCGCGTACGACGTGCGGATCGGCACATGATCAGACGGCTGGGCACCGGGCTGGCCGTGCTCTGGGCCGCCGCCACGACCTCGTACGTCGCGCTGCTGCTCGCCCCCGGCGACACCATCGACATCCTGGTCGGCGAGGGCCCCGACACCCCGGAGATCCGGGCCACGATCATCGCCGAATGGGGGCTCGACCGGCCGGAGATCGTGCAGTACCTGGCGTACCTGTGGCGGCTCGTCCACGGCGACCTCGGCCGCTCCTACCAGCTCCAGCGCGGCGTCGGCGAGATCCTGGCCACCCAGGTCCTGCCCACCGCGCAGCTCACGCTGGCCGCGGCGGCCACCGGCGTGGCGCTGGCGGGGCTCATCGCGCTCGTCACGGCCGGGCG
Source organism: Nonomuraea sp. NPDC050643 (assembly GCF_040654715.1). NCBI lineage: Bacteria > Bacillati > Actinomycetota > Actinomycetes > Streptosporangiales > Streptosporangiaceae > Nonomuraea > Nonomuraea sp. NPDC050643. Next base: position 276,043 of record NZ_JBFAIM010000003.1, read on the forward strand.
GGGGCGGTGGCTGCGCGGCGCCGCCTCGGCGGCCGAGCTGGTGTCGGTGTCGGTGCCGCCGTTCCTGATCGGGATCGTGCTGCTGTCGGTGTTCTCGTTCACACTCGGCTGGTTCCCCGTCTCGGGCGCGCAGGGGCCGGGCGCGCTGGTGCTGCCGGCGCTCGCGCTGGGGCTGCCGATCGCCGGCGTCCTGGGGCAGGTGCTGCGTGGAGGCCTGGAACGGGCGCTGGAGCAGCCGTTCGCGGTGACGGCGCGGGCCCGCGGCCTGACCGAGCGCGCCCTGGTGGCCCGGCACGCCCTGCGGCACGCGCTGATCCCCGCCGTGACGCTGGCCGGCTGGTTCACGGGGACGCTGCTGGGCGGCGCGGTGATCACCGAGGTGCTGTTCGGCCGGCCGGGGCTCGGCCAGGTGGCCATGCAGGCGGTCACGGGCCGGGACATGCCGGTCGTGATGGCCGTCGTCCTGCTGTCGGCCATCGTGTACGTCACCATCAGCACCCTCCTCGACCTGGCCTACCGCGTCATCGACCCCCGCATAAGGGGCTGATCGGCGATGCGCGCGTTCACCGGCCGCCCACCCCGTACCGTCACCCCCGCCGTCTCCGTCGTGACCACCCCCGCCGCCGCTCCCACGCGGTCCGCCGCCTCCGGCCGGTTCGCCGCGGTCGTGCGGTCCGGCTCCGCCGCCGACCTCTCGCGCCTGCTGCTCCCCGTGGTCTTCCTCTTCCTGCTCGCCCTGGCCGTGTCCGCGCCCTGGCTCCTGACCCCCGCCGACCCCTTGACCGCCGACCCGCTGAACGCCCTCGCCCCGCCCACCGCCGGCCACTGGTTCGGCACCGACCACCTCGGCCGCGACGTGCTGGCCAGGGTCGTCCACGGCGCCCGTCACTCCATCAGCATCGGCGTCGCCGCCACCACCCTGGCCGTCACCTGCGGCGTGCTGCTCGGCCTGGCCGCCGGGCTGTCGCCGAAATGGCTGGACGAGGCGCTGGCCCGCTCGTTCGACGTGCTGTCCACACTGCCCGAGCTGCTCCTCGCCCTGCTCGTCGTGGCGATCACCGGCCCCGGCACCGGCAACGTCATCTTCGCCATCGCCATCGCCCAGGTCCCCAACTACGCCCGTGTGATCCGCGCCCAGACCTTCGTCGTCCGCCACTCCGGCTACGTCGAGCAGGCCGTCACCTTCGGCCGCTCCCGCCTGACGATCACCGCCGGGCACGTGCTGCCCAACGTGCTCGGCCCGATCCCCGTGCTGGCCACGATCGGGCTCGGGCAGGCGGTGATCGCCAGCTCCGGGCTCAGCTTCCTCGGCATGGGGCCGCAGCCGCCGGCCGCCGAATGGGGCGCGATGCTCGCCGAGGCCCGCAACTACCTGCGCGTCGCCTGGTGGGAGGCGTTCTTCCCCGGCCTGGCGATCACGCTCACCGTCGCCTGCCTGACCATCGCCGGGCGGCGCCTGCAAGGCCGCTTCGAGGGGAGAACACGATGACGACCTACGCGGCCCCGCCCGCCGTCGACACGCTGGTGGCCGTGGAGGGCCTGCGGGTGAGCTTCGGCGGGACCGAGGTCGTGCGCGGCGTCTCCCTGTCGGTGGCGCCGGGGGAGTGCGTGGCGATCGTGGGCGAGTCCGGCTCGGGCAAGAGCGTCACCGCGCGGACCCTGCTCGGCCTGGCCGGGCCCGGCTCGGCCGTACGCGCCTCGGCGTTCCACGTCTCCGGCCGGGACGCGCTCACCTTCGGGGCGGCGGACTGGCGGCGGCTGCGCGGCAGGTTCGCCGGGCTCGTGCTGCAGGACGCCCTGGTCTCGCTCGACCCACTGCGCACCGTGGGCGCCGAGATCGCGGAGGTGCTGGCCGTGCACGACGCCGTACCCAGGGCGCGGCGCGCGGCCAGGGTGCTGGAGCTGCTCGAAGCGGTGGGCGTGCCGGAACCGGAGATCCGGGCCGGGCAACATCCGCACCAGCTCTCCGGCGGGTTGCGTCAGCGGGCGCTGATCGCCTCCGCCATCGCCGCCGACCCCGAGCTGATCATCGCCGACGAGCCCACCACCGCGCTCGACGTCACCGTGCAGGCCCAGATCCTGCGGCTGCTGGCCGAGCGCAGGGCCGCGGGGACGGCACTGTTGCTGATCAGCCACGACCTGGCCGTCGTGTCCTCGATCGCCGACCGCGTCCTGGTGATGAAGGACGGCCTGATCGTCGAGGAGGGGGCGGTGGGCGAGGTGCTGGCGGCGCCCGCGCACGACTACACGAAGGCGCTGCTGGCCGCCGTGCCGTCGGCGGCCTCGCGGGACACCCGGCTCACCACCGGCGCGCCGCGTACCCGTCCCGTCCCGAACCCGTACGCGCAGGTCCTCGCGGGCTCCGGCCTCACCCGCTCGTACGGCCCGCGCCGCGTCGTCGACGACGTGTCGTTCGCCCTCCACGAGGGCGAGACGCTCGGCGTCGTCGGGGAGTCCGGCTCGGGCAAGACCACGCTCGCCCGCCTCTGCCTGGGCCTCCTGGAGCCCGACAGCGGCCGGGTCACCCTCCACCAGCGCCAATGGAGCCGCCTACCGGAACGCGTACGCCGCCCCCTGCGGCCCAGAATCCAGCTCATCTCCCAGAACCCCCTCGACTCCTTCGACCCCCGGCACACCGTCGGCCGCCTCATCGCCGAGCCGCTGCGCCTGCCGAAGCCGGCCCGGCACGCCCGGGTGCTCGACCTGCTGGCCCGCGTCGGCCTGCCACCTGACTCGGCCACCCGCCACCCGCGCGAACTGTCCGGCGGCCAGCGCCAGCGCGTCGCCATAGCCCGCGCCCTCGGCCCCCGCCCCGACGTCCTGGTCTGCGACGAGCCCGTCTCCGCCCTCGACGTCTCCATCCAGGCCCAGGTCCTGGATCTGCTGGCCGACATCCAGTCCGAGTACGGGACCGCGATGCTGTTCATCTCCCACGACCTGGGCGTGGTCCACCATGTCGCGGATCGCGTGCTGGTGATGAAGGACGGCCGTGTCGTGGAGGAGGGCGACGTCCGTTCGGTGTTCTCCCGGCCCCGTGACCCGTACACACGGGCTCTGGTGGCGTCGGTGCCCCGCATGCCCGCACACGACGAACGAGCCGGTCGGTGAGAACTCCACCGGCCGGCTCGCCGAGTTGTCACTTAGTGATCGCTACCGCCTTGTGATTCCCCACGATCTCGTCGCGGGCGGTGGCATGGAGCTCTGCGACCACGTAACCCACCTGCGGCGAGACCAGGGCCCAAGGTGTTCTCTCTCCCTTCGAGGGGCTCAGGCGTGGGTCCGGCAGGTCGCGCCCTGGCAGGAGCCGAGCTGCGCCATACGCTGGTCCAGCCGGGCCACCAGGTCGGCGTGCTGCTCGCGGCCGGCGGGCGTGGCCAGCAGGTTGGTGAGCTGGTACGGGTCCTTGACCAGGTCGTAGAGCTCGTACTCACGCTTGTCCGCGGAACGCTCCAGGTCGTACCAGCGGGTGTAGACGTACCGCTCGGTACGCAGGGAGCTCCATGACGGCACGTCGATGAGGAAGATCTCCTTGTCGGCGCCGCCTGGGTACTCCTGGAAGATGCCGTCGCGGTCGGTGACCCCGTCACTGGCGTACTGGCCGAAGAAGTCGGTGCGCCAGCCGGCCGGGGTGCGCCCGCCGAACAGCGGGCTCAGCGAGGTGCCGTCCATGTCGGCCGGGATCGGCACGCCGGCCAGGTCGAGGATGGTCGGCCCGTAGTCGATCGAGGTGGCCATGGCGGCGGTGGTGCCGTGCGTGACGCCGGGGCCGGAGACGACCAGCGGCACCCGCGTGGACTCCTCGTAGGGGGCCATCTTCTGCACGAGCCGGTGCGCGCCCATGTTGTAGCCGTTGTCGCTGGCGAAGACGAGGTAGGTGTTGTCGTACTCGCCGGTGTCCTTCAGCGTGGTGACGATGTCGGCCACCAGGTCGTCCAGGGCGAGCAGGGTGCCCATGCGGTTGCGGTGGTCGCGGTCGTTGGTGGCGGCGACGAGGCCGGAGCGCAGCTTCTTGGTCTGCTTGAGCCAGGTGGGTTTGTCGCTGACGTCGGCTTCCTGGAAGTTGGGCAGGTGCGGGGGCGGGCCGAAGGTCTTGCGGGCGTACCTGGGCGGGGCCGGCATGGGCAGGTGGGGGGCGGTGGAGGCGGCGTACCAGAAGAACGGCTTGCCGCCGGCGGCCGACTCCTTGATGAAGGCGGTGGACTTGTCGGCGATGACGTCGACCTGGTAGTCGGACGGCTGGTCGCCGTACTGGACCATGGTGCCGTTCTCGTTGAGGGTGTAGTTGTAGCCGTTGTAGAGCGACTGGGTGACGCCGGCGTTCCAGTCGTCCCAGCCGGGCGGGATGTGCTCGGGGGAGTCCTCGAGGCCGTTGAGATACTTGCCGGCCATGCCGGTGCGGTAGCCGGCGTCGTGCAGCCGCTTGACGAACGTCTTGTCCTCGTTGCCCTTGGCCTCGAAGGTCTCGAAGCCGCCCCATTCACCGAAGTTGGTCAGGACGCTGCTGTTGTGGCCGTACTTGCCGGTCAGGATCGCGGCGCGGGCGGCGCAGCAGATCGGCGTGGTGGCGAACGAGTTCGTGAACGTCAGCCCGGTCCGCTGTAACAGGGCCTTGGTCTTGGGCATCGCGTCCCAGTAGGGCGTGGTGCGGTCGTCGAGGTTGTCGGCCAGGATCATGACGATGTTGGGCCGGTCGTCGACCTGTGAGCCGCCGGCGACCTGCATGGTCACGGCGTGCGAGTTGACCACGGCCATGGTCGTGGCGACCGTGGCCAGCGCGGTGAGTCCTGCGGTGAGGAGTGCGCTCCTCCGAAAATGTGTCATGGCTGACACTTTAGCGAAGAAAATGTCAGTCCTGACACTTTTGGTTGTCCGGATGCGGACACGTGAAAGCGCCGTCGCGGTCGTCAAGGAGTTTTCGCAGGTCAGCGCATGGCCGACGGTCTCAGTTCCGGCCCTCTGCCCGGGTGAGGCTGATCGTGCCGGTGGTGCCGCGCAGGCCGAAGCCGTAGCGGTGCTGCTGTCGCGCCTGCTCGGTCGCGAGCGCGTCGCCGATCGAGGCGGTGTGCAGGCGGCGCCACTTGCCCGCGTGCTCGGCGTAGGACGTGACCGTGCCGCCGGTCAGGAGCAGCGCGAAGCGGTCTCCCGGGTTCAGGGTCAGCGGAATCTCGTCGGGCGCCTTGCGGAACTCGCCGCCCACCCTGAGGTCGAAGCCGGTGCTCTTGCGGGTGTTGTTGTACCAGGCCGTCAGGTAGTTGTCGCCGTCCTTGACCCAGCCGACGAACACGCTGTCCTCGAACTGGCCGCTGCCGGCGAACGCGCCGGTGGTCAGCACGCTGACGGCCTGGTCCGAGGAGAGCGCCTTCGGTCCGGCCACCATGCCGAAGAACGGTCCGGTGCCGCCGCCGCTGAACCTGCCGCCGCCGACGGTGATCGCCGGCAGGTTCTCATCGGGGAACGGCCGGTACGTGGCGTACCGGCGTGAGGTGTCGTCCGCGAACTGGTCGGAGACCTCCACCGTGGGCAGCGCCGCCAGGTCGAGGCTCGCGCCCGGCACCAGGCGCACCGCCTGGCTCCGCCCGTCGAGCCAGGACGGCACGACCAGCACGCCCGCCGTCGCCAGCAGCGCCGCGGCAACGGACGCCACCGCGACCTTCACCCCTCGGGACCTGCGGCGCGCGACCGGCTCCGTCGCGACGGGCACGACCAGCGTGTGACCGCCGGCCGGCGGGAGCTCCCCGCCGGTGAGGTCGCGCAGCAGCCGGGCGGCGGCCGGGCGCGCCGCCGGGTCCTTGGCCAGGCAGGCGAGCACCAGCGGGCGCAGGGGCGCGGGCACGCCCGACAGGTCGGGCTTGTCGTACAGGATGGCGTGCAGGATCGCGGGCACCGTCGAACCAGGGAACGCGGTGCGCCCCGTCGCGGCGAAGACCATGGTCCCGGCCCAGGAGAACATGTCCGAGGCGGGCGTGAGCGGCTGGTCGGTGAACTGCTCGGGCGGCATGTACGACGGCGTCCCCGCCACCTGCGCGTTGCTCGTCACGTGGTCGAGGGCGCGGGCGATGCCGAAATCGATCACGACCGGCCCCTCGGGACCGAGGATCACGTTGCCCGGCTTGAAGTCGCGGTGCACGACCCCGGCCGCGTGGATCGAGGCCAGCGCCGTGAGCGTGGAGACCGCCAGCCGCTCCAGCCCGCTGCCGGTCCGGGGGCCGTCCCGCTTGACCAGCTCGTCGAGGGACGGGCCGGGGACGTACTCGCTGACGATGTACGGCCGCTCGTCCACGACCCCCGTCCCCAGGACCCTCGCCGTGCAGAAGGCGGCAACGCTCGCCGCGACCTCCGCCTCCCGCAGGAAGCGCCGCCGCGTCTCGGGGTCGCCCGCGTACCGTGCGTGCAGCACCTTGATCGCCACCCGCCCGCCGCCGGGCGACTCCCCGAGGTAGACCGTCCCCTGGCCGCCTTCGCCGAGCCGCGCCAGGATCCGGTGATCGCCGAGTTGCCGATACTCCAGCGCGCGATGAACGGTCACGGCAGCACTCCGCATGATCGGACGATCTGTCTATGCCGCGCTCAGGGTAGCCCTTGACCGCCCATCAAGAACGATATTTCACGACTTAAACGGCGCGTCGGTTCTTGTAGTGGTGCCTGATCAGCGTGCCCGCGCAAGCCAGGGCGACCAGCCCGAACGCGGGGCCGACGAACACGTTGACGTCCGCCGTGTTGGCCACCACGTTGCAGACCGAACTGACCACCAGCAACAGCCACAACGCGGGCCGCTTCAGGTCATGCGCCGCGCCGTTGCGCCGGGTGGACTGGATGCCGCTCATGGGGTGCTCCTTCGTCGAGGTGCGGTGTGTCCGTTACCCCAAAAGGTACGAAGCGCAGCCCCCGACAGGCGATCCAGTCAACGGCACATCCGAGGTACAGCAGGCTGTACCTGGATCCCCGGAGGCGACCGGCTCAGGCGCGCAGCGTGGCGCCGGGGCCGCAGCCGTAGGTCTCGCGGTAGAGGGCGGCGAAGCGGCCCGGGTGACCGAAGCCCCAGCGGGCGGCGATGTCCGCGTCCACCTCGCCGTCCTCGCCCATGGTGCTGTTGGGGAAGGTGGCCAGCGTGGTGGTGGCCAGCAGCCGGCCGGCCTGCCCCATCAGCAGCCTGCTGGCGGCCGCCTGCGGGACGGCCAGGACGTTGCGGGCGAGATGGTCGACGGCCGGCATCATCCAGGCGTACACCGGCCGCCCAGCCGGCCCTTCTCCCCTCGATGATCTCTAGTAGAGCGCTCGTGCGGTTGGTTACCGTGTAAGCGGCGGGGCGCCGCCGACCTGCGGTCATGGTGAGCAAGGGGCCTCCGATGTCAGTCATCGCATTCGTCGCCGTGTGGCTGACGTCTCTGGTGGGCGTCCTGGGATCGTCGAGTCACGGACGGCGCGGCGAATCGGAGGGTGACGCGGAGCCACCGGTCGAGCAACTGCTCTACACCGACTCACTGCTGTGGGTGGCCCTGACCCAGGAGCCGGAGACGTCGCTGGTGCGGCTGATCGGGGAGATCGACTTCACCAACGCCGACGCGGTGGCGGACGCGCTGGCCGGGGCCAGGAGCTTCTGTGCCGCGCTCGTCATCGACATCGAGCAGCTCAGTTTCGTCGACGTCGCCGGGATCCGGGCACTGGCGGTCTTCTCCCACGAGAACGCCGTCCCCATCCGCAACGTCCCGTCCTACGTGAAACGCGCCGTCGAGCTGCTGGACCTGCCTCCGCTGGGTTGACGGGTCAGGCGATGGTCAGGTGCAGGCGGAACCGGGTCCCCTCCGGCCCGCTGCGGATCTGCACCAGGTCGCACAACTGGTGCACCGCCCACAGCCCGTGCCCGCGCGCGGCTCCGGGCTCCGGGGGCACGTAGCAGAGCAGCGGGCTGGGCAGGCGGCTGGAGTCGAAGACGTCGCAGACGACGGTCGGCCCGTTGATCCACAGTGCGATGTCGCCGTGCCCGGCGCCGCTCTGGACGGTGTTGGTGGCGACCTCGTTGACCGCCAGGACCAGCGACTCGATCTGCCCGGCGGTCATCCCCAGCTCGGTGGCGTGGGCGCTCAGCCGCCGCCGCATCGAGGACAGGTCGGCGTCGAAGGGGATCTTCATGGCGTGGGGCGGCGCCGTCGGCAGGCGGTCGTCGGAGGACAGGAAGTCGGCCGGGTCGCTGTAGGCGTCGCTGTCGCGGGTGCCCGCCCCGGTGACCACATGAGGATGGGTACGCCGTGCGTCGGCGACGATCTGCGCGGGCAACCTCCGGGCGTCGTACGGGCACAGGATCCAGGCGGGGCTGCGGACGAAGGCGGCGTTCAGCACCGACTCGTACCGGGTCCACTCGTTCTCCTCCGGCGGGGTGCGGCCTTCCCAGACCGGCTCGCCGATGATGCGTACGGTGCCGTGGAGGCGCCGGTGGACCGCGACGTAGCGGTTGTAGGCGGACAGCGTGCGGCCGGGGGAGTCGTACCAGTCGCGGGCCATGACGAACTCCACCCGCCCGGCGTCGGGGCCGAGGCTGTCGCGCAGCAGCGCGATGTTCGCCTCGGTGGTCACGGCCAGCACCTTCTCGCCCGCCCCGAGGCCGTCGAGGCAGAACCCCGTGGTGGCCTGCTGGAACGCCTGGTCGCTGCCGTAGATCAACGCTTGGTGGCAGAACTTCGAGACGGTGACGGGAGGCATGCTAGTCGGCCTCTTTCGTGATGAGTTGGACCGTCTCGTGCCAGCCCATCAGCGTGCAGACCCGGACCGCCGTCGCCGCCAGGTTCGCCACGGACAGGCGGCGCCCGGCCGGGAGCCGGGCGGCGGCCTGCACCAGGGCGTACAGTCCCACGACGTCGATGAACTCCACCTCGGACATCTCGATCAGCAGGTCACCGCCGGCGTCCGCGTCGGTGGCGTGGCGCAGCGCGGTGGTCCAGGCGGGGGCGGTGGCGAGGTCGATCGTCCCGATCACGTTCAGGACGCGGCGGCCGTCCGGATCGAAGGTGGGCAGGACCCGTAGCCGGCCGTCGCACAGGGCGTTCATCCGCACGGTGTCGAGGTGGCAGGCGATGAGCGTCTCCAACCGGTGGGGCGGGAACAGGCGGCGGTCGTAGTGGCAGATGCCGACCAGGCCGCCCTCTCCGTAGAGCCCCTTCAGCCGCCGCTCGTACTCCTCCAGCCGTTCGGTGCCGGACGCGCCGGTCAGCGCCCAGTCCATCTCCCCGCTCATCCGCAGCCCCTTGAACCCCGACCGCGAGGTGCGGGCGACCTCCCGCCGCAGTTCGGCGATCATCTCGTCGGGGTCGAAGCGCCCCGAGCGCAGGTAGGTGTCGGACGACGGCAGGACCTCGAGCCGCCCGGAGACCATGGCGGCGGTCAGGTCGACGCCGCCCCCGCCGAGCCAGGCCAGCAGGCTCGCGGTGGAGCCGCCGGTGATGCAGACCACTCGCTCACCGCGTTCGAGCCCGTCCGCGACATAGGCCGACAGGACCGCACGCTGCTCGGATTCGTGCGTGAACGGCAGGCACAGATGATCGCCTGGCCGAATGTCCTTGATCTCGGGCATCCCGCCTCCTCGGCTGCCGCCCACGCTATAGCCGACCGGTCGAGTCCACCACTGGCGACAGGGTTTGACGCGCGAAGATGTCACCTGTAAGACTGGGCTAACAGGTGACATCGAATAAGGACAGCATGCTGACCAGTGAAGAGTTGCTCCAACTCCTCGCCGCGGTCGGGCACCCGGTGCGGCTGCGGATCCTCGCCGCGCTCGCCGACGGGCGTGTGCACGTCAGCGAGCTGGCCCGGCGCGTCGGGGTGTCCCGGCCGCTGCTCTACATGCACCTGGAGCGGCTGGAGAGGGCCGCGCTGGTCGAGGGGCGGCTGGAGCTGTCAGATGACGGCAAGGCGATGAAGTACATCGAGCTGCTGCCTTTCGAGCTCACCCTGACGATCGACACTGTCCTCGCGGCACTTCGCGCGGATGATGAGGAAGGTCCCAACGACGTGCAGGAGACTTCGCAGTGATCGACATCGGTTCGATCGTGATCCCCGTCGGGGTCACGCTGATTCTGTTCGGCGCCATCACCGGCTGTGTCGCGTTCTACTTCCGCTTCGAGCGGCACCGTGCCGAGGTCCTCACGGCGGAGATGGCCAAATACCGCGAGCTCGCCGAGCAGGCCGTGCGCCAGCAGGAGCAGGTGCAGGCCAGGCTCAAGGAGCTGACGGAAAGAGTCGCGGGGGTGGAGCGGATCCTGCGCAGCGTCGACTGACGAACCCCGTGAAGAGGCCCGGGAGCGAGCGGCAACTCGCCCCCGGACGGTGGAAACCGCACGACCACGCCGTGAACGGCGTGCCTTTGACGCGTACGTGCTTCCAGAGAAAGGAGAGCAGCTCATGCTGCTCGAACGCAAACCGTCCCGCCGGCGTGCCCTGATCTGCTCATTGGCGCTCGCCCTGCCGATCCTGGCGATGAGCTCTCCCGCCGCCGCCGCCGACCCCGCACAGTCCGTACGTGAGTTCGCCGACGCCTTCGTGCCCCGCCAGTTGGCGGAGCACCAGGTCCCGGGGGGCGCGGTCGCCGTGGTGGCCGGAGGGCGCCAGGTGTTCGCCCAGGGCTACGGCGTCGCCGACGTGGAGAGCGGCCGGCCCGTGGACGCCGCCCGTACCGTGTTCTCCCCCGCCTCGGTGGCCAAACTGATCACCGCCACCGCGGTCATGCAGCTCGTCGAGCGGGGCCGTATCGACCTGAAGGCCGACGTCAACGACTACCTCACCACGTTCAAGATCGAGAACACGTATCCCGGCCGGCCGGTCACCACGGAGCACCTGCTCACCCACTCCGCCGGATTCGCCGCCGGCGACTTCGGCACGGGCGCGGCCCGCCCGGAGGACGTCCACGAGCTCCGCGCCCACCTCGCCGACCACCAGCCGAGCCGGATCCGCCCGCCCGGCACCAGGGCCGTCTACTCCAACTACGGCATGGGCCTGGCCGGCCATCTGGTCGAGCTCCGCTCGGGCCTGCCCTTCCACCAGTACGTGCGGGAGAACATCTTCCAGCCGCTGGGCATGACGCTCTCCACCATGGCCCAGCCGGAACCCGCCCCCATCGGCGCGGCACTGGCCCCCGGCTACCGGCTGCAGAACGGCCGCCAGGTGCGGGCGGAGGGCACCAACCACGGGCACATGCCGCCGCACGGCGCGGGCTTCCGCTCCACCGCGACGGACCTGGCCAGGTTCATGCAGGCCCAGCTCGGTGACGGTGGCCCGATCCTCAAGCCGGAGAGCGTCCGCCTGATGCAGAGCCGGCGCTTCGGCAACGCCGAGGGCACGGCCGGCATGGGGTACGGCTTCCAGGAGTACACGAGGAACGGCAGCCGCCTGCTCGTCCACCGGGGCAGCATCCCCGGCTATTTCGCCGTCATGGCGCTCGTCCCCGAGCGCGGCATCGGCATCTACGCCTCCTACAACGGCAGCGGCAAGGGCGGCCCCGACTCGGCCTGGGACCTGGTCAACGCCTTCGCCGACCGCTTCGCCCCAGCCCCAGCCCCCGCCCCGCGGCCGGCCGGCGCGGGGCCTTTGCCCGACCCCGCCGGATACGCCGGCGCCTACCGCTCGGCCCAGACCTCGGACATGACCGACCTCGGCAGGCTCAGCGGGCTCATGAGCGTGGTGAACGTGACCACCGCCGGCGACGGCATCCTGACCACCACGGGCGCGGTCGCGCACGGGCCCGCCGAGAGCCGGCAATGGGTGCAGATCGGGCCGGGGCTGTTCCAGGAGAAGAACGGGTACCGCACGATCCGGTTCGGCGCGGACGGCCTGCTGGCCACGGAGAACCCGGTGGGGCCACTGGTGCGCCTGGCCTGGTACGAACTGCCCTCCCTGCACCTCGGCGTGCTCGGCGTCAGCCTGACCATCCTGCTCCTGTCCACACTGGCCTGGCCCATCGCACGCATCGCCCGCCGCACCCGCCGCCGCCCGACCCGCCCAGCGGGCTCGCACACGCTTGACCCGACTCCTCCGGCGGGCTCGCACGCACATGACCTGACTCCTCCGGCGGGCTCGTACGCGCATGACGCGGCCCACGCGGCCGGTTCGCCAGGAAAGGCCGGTCCCGCCTGGGCGGCCCGTGTGGCGGGGTTGCCCGGCTGGGTCGCGGCGGCGCTCGTCACGGCCTCCGCCGTCTCGGTCGTGGCGCTGTTCGCGAACTTCGACGCCAACCAGGCCGACTTCTTCCTCGGCGGCAGCCCGCTGTTCTCGCTCATCATGACGCTGCCCGTACTGGCCGCCCTCGCGACCGCCGCGACGCTGGTCACCGTCGTGCTCGCCTGGCGCGGGCGCTGGTGGAGCCTGGCCGGGCGCACGCACCACACCGTCGTCGTGCTCGCCGCCATCGGCTATCTGTCCGTGGCCGCCGCCTACAACCTGCTCGGCTGACGGCTCACCCCTGCGGGCTCGGCACCTCCAGCCGGAGGAACGTGGCCTCTCTGACGGCCGCACGGGCACCGAGGACGTGCCCGTCGCACATCCTGGTCTCCGTGCCGGCCCGGTCGATGACCTTCCACGTCACCGGCTCGCCGCACGGCCGGCCGGGCCGGTCATAGGTCCAGGTGCGCCGGCACACCCGGCACGTGGAGACCCCGGCCTTGGAGGAAAGGGTGTTGCCGTGCTCGGGGCAGACGCCCCACGGCATGGAGCACGTCTGCTGGGCCCGCAGCCTGGCCAGGTCGCCGGCCGCGAGCTGCAGGTCCTCGGCGCCTCTGGCCAGCCACTCCGCGGCCTGCCGCGCGGCCACGAGGGGTTCGTGCTCGGGCGACCCGGCCGGGACGCTGTCACAGAGTTGCCGGATCTCGGCGGTGAGCGCCTCGACGCGGACGGCGAGAGCGCTCAGGTGCGCTGGAGTGACGGTCATCCGGGCTTCCACCTCGCAAGAGTTCGGCCGGCGGCTGGTCGGCGGTGACGCCCCCACCTACTGCCAGGCTAGCCAGGAGACCGCACGTGCGAGCGGGCGGCGGACATTGTTCTCGCACAGAGATACGGACGCGACAGTGTCAGCGCGGTGGTGGTCAGCGCCATCCCGACGAAGACCGGCGCCAGGTGCCAGAGGTCGACGTACCCGATGCTCAGGTGGGTCGCGACGGCGGGCACGAACCCGGCCACCGCGGCGAGCGCCAGCGTCCACCACACCCACGACTCCCCGCGCCGCCACCCCCAGGCGCTCAGCAGCGTGATGGCCGTGGCCGCCGCCATCAGCGCGCCGCCGAACCCGGCCCGGTCGTGCGCGACGAACGACGGCAGCCGCGCGTTGACCGACCCCAGCGCGTCGGCCCCGGCGCCCAGGAACGCCACGTCACTGGGGACGAGCACGCCGGTGAGACCGACGGCCGACACGGCCACGCCACCGGCGAACAGCCCCGCCCCGGTGATCACCATGAGGAGCTGGCCGGTGAGCGCCCGGCGCCGCTCGCGCTCCGGCCCCTCGGGCAGGGACGTCCACCGCGGGCCCCCGGAGGAGCGCCGCGTCGCGGCCACGAACATCGGCAGGAACACGGCGGTCAGCACCAGATGCAGCGGCTCGGCGTACCCGTGGGCGAAGAGGTAGAGCTCGGCCACGAACCCCACACACCCCGACGCCAGGTACGCCTCCCGCGCCCAGGGCCAGCCGCGCCGCATGCCGCCGGCGGCGAGGCCCGCGTACAGGACGCCGATGGCCACCATCGTGCCCGCCAGCGTGATCCGGTCGTGGCGCAGGAAGTGGACGAGGTGGTGGTTGACCGCGTGCAGCGCCTGGCGGTCCATGCCGAGGAAGGCGCGGTCGTACCAGAGCAGGACGGGGCCGAGCGCGACGGCGGCGGCCACGATGCCGGCGACGGCCATGACGGCGCCCGCCATCAGCCCCCACCACGGCCGCCCCCCGGCCGCCGGCCCCCGCACGGCGTCCCGCAGGGGGAGGGCGGGCACGGTCGGGGTCGCCGCCTCCATCACCCGCCCGAACCAGCCGGGCCCCGCCTCGATCAGCAGACCGGGCGTGGCCAGCACGACCCTGCCAGGGTCGGCGAGCATCCGGACGGCCGCATCGACGGACGGCGATTCGGCACGCACGAGTTCCCCGCCGGCCCCGCTGGGCGTGGCCAGGACCGCGTCCACGTGTGGTGCGAGGGCGTCCGCGACGGCCGGGTCCTCCGTGCGTACCAGCACGGGGATCCGCCGGCCCGTCGCGGCCTCCCGGATCTGTGGCACGTCGGCGGCTGTGACCGGTTCCACCAGGATCAGCCCCGCCCCGAGCGGGGGCAGCGCCCGGACGGCCTCCCACGCCACCCCCGGCGGCACCACCGCGCCCAACCGGTTGCGCACCGGGACCCCGCGCACCGCCCCCGCCAGGTGCGCGGGCGGGTGCCGGTGCCCGAGCAGCCGTGCGACCACCCGGCCGCCGCCCGGCAGCGACCCTGTCCAGGCCAGCACCCGCAGCGCCGCCAGCCGTGACCGCCGCACGCCCAGCAGCGCCCCCGCGATCCCCCGCAGCGGCTGGTACGTCCAGTCAGGCATGGATCCCCCTCATCGGCCCTTCCTCCAGGACAGGCGGGACCCACGAGAGGACGGGTTTCATCGACCGCGCCGGCAGCGTGGACGGCATCAACCGGGCGCCCAGATCCCGCACCCACACCCCAGGCGCCCACGCCATCAGCCCGACCGCCCCCAGCCGCGCCGCCCGCCGCGCGATCGCCCGGGTACGAGGCCGCCGCACCCGGTCATACCGCGCAAGCCCCGCATTCAGCCCCGCGTCGAACCCCGAGCCCGCCCCCGCGTCGAGCTCCGTGCCCATCCTCGCGTCGAGCCCTGTGCCGACTCCTGTGCCGACTCCTGTGCCGACTCCTGTGCCGACTCCCGTGCCGACCCCCGGGGCGCTTCGCAGGCAGGCCGCCAAAGTGACCGCGTCCTCCAGCGCCGTGCCCGCCCCCTGCCCCAGCGCCGGATCCATCGCGTGCGCCGCGTCCCCCAGCAGCACCACCCGCCCGCGTACGTAGGAGTCCAGCGGCGGCGCCTCGTACACGTCGTGCCGCAACACCCCGCTCTCCGGCACGGCCGCCAGCAACCGCGGCACAGGATCCGGCCAGCCCCCGAACCGGCCCACGACCTCGGCGTACCGCTTCCGGCCACCGCCCTCCGCATCCCCTTCGACCGGCGAACCCTCCGGTGTCCGGGCCGCCGCGAAGCAGTAGAACCGTCCGCCGGGCAGCGCCGTGAATCCGAACCGCTCGCCCCGCCCCCAGAACATCGCCCCCTCGGCCCCGAGGCCGTCCAGAGGCTCGGTCACCATCCGCCACGCCGTGCATCCGGTGTACCGAGGTCCCTTGGCCTCCGGCCACCCCTTCCGCCGCACCAGGCTGCCCACCCCGTCGGCCCCCACCACCAGGTCCGCCCGTTCCCGGCCGCCCCGGTGCTCGACGACCACGCTGCCGTCCGCACCGGGCCGCACCTCCCGCACGTCGCCACCCGCCCGCAACGCCGCCGCCGGTAACGCCGCCAGCAGGATCCGCAGCAGCTCGGCCCGGTGCACCATGAGCAGCGGCCACCCGTACCGCCGCGCGAGGTCGGCGTTGTCCGTCCGGTGCAGCCACCGCCCGGCCCGATCCCGCACCCCGCCCGTCGTCTCGACGGCGGCGACCGCGCGCACCCGCGCGTCCAGCCCGAGGGCGGCGAGCGCGCGCATGGCGTTGGGCCACAGCGCCAGCCCGGCCCCGATCTCCCCGAACTCGTCGGCCCGCTCCAGCACGACCACCCGCCACCCGATCCGGTGCAGGGCGATCGCCGCCGCCAGCCCTCCGATGCCGCCCCCGGCCACAACCGCAGCAGGCATGTCCGCCCCCCGACCTCACGTTTGAGCGACTGCTTAAATCGACACTAAGCCTATTTAAGCACTCGCTCAACCGCTCGGCCGGCCGGGGTCCGTGATCGGCCTTGGGGGGCGTCCGCGAGGACGGTCAGTGGGCCCTGGGCTCCGTCACGGGCGCGCTGAACGGGAACACGAAGAGCGGCCCCGTCACCACCGCGTTCTCGCTGCCCGGCCCGTAGGGGAGGTTGGCGAGCTGCCGGCAGGTGCCGCGGTCCTCGATGCCGTAGACGGTGTTCTGGCCGTCACGACCGGCGTTGAAGCGGCCGACGAGGGAGATGCGGTCGCGGACGCGTCCTCGTTCGTCGACGAAGAACCCGTGGATCGGCGCGGTGGCGGAGAAGGTGTCGGCGGTCATGACCTCCTGCACCAGGTCCGAGATGAGGAAGCGCAGGGTGCGGCCGTCGGCGTCGGTGACGGTCCCGTCGAGTTCGCCGACGAACGGGGTGAAGATGCCCGGCGCGCCGGTCGCGAAGCCGTCGGTGTAGGGGAGTGGCCGCTTGGCGAGCTGGGAGACGCGCCAGGTGCGTTTGAAGGTGCCGGTCCTGATCGTGTACGTGCCGTTGCGGCATTCGAAGGGCCGGAGGGTGAGGCCGGTAAGGTCGATCGTCTGGCGCACGATCGGGTTGCCGGTGGCGGGGTCGCCGAACCTGTCCTCGTCGATGCGTACGTCGAGCCCGCGCGGCGTCAGCTTCAGCACGAACCCGGGGCCGGTCGCCTTGAGATGGAACCGGCTCTCTTTGATCCTCAGGCCGGGGGCGCCCGGCTGGTGCGCTTGCGCGGCGGTGGCCGGTAACAGGCCGACCGCCAGCGCCGCGAGCACGATGACGGTGGAGCGCAGGACTGGAATTGCAGGACTCATGGGTCCCCCCTCGCAGTCGCGACGATCAGGTCATGCTACAGCGGGGGTGCGGCGACGGTCGATCAGGTGGCCGCCGCGATCCCGCGAAGCGCGGCTCGCTGCGCCGGGCTCAGGCGGTCGGGTCTCGTGGTGAGCGCGTACGTGCCGGGCGGGGTGTGACGAAGCGCGAGCGGGTCGGCGACGGCCGGATGGCGTTCGACCACGTCCAGAGCGTCGGCGACGCGCCGCGCCGGCCAGCCCAGCGCCATGGCCAGCTCGTCCACGGTGAGCGCACGAACAACCCACACCGGCGCGCCGTCCACGGGTGTGGCGTCCGTCAGGGCGGTGTGTGTCAGGGCGGCCACCACCGTCAGGGCGTCGAGCACGACGGCGTCCGTGAGACTGCGGCCGCTCATCTGCTCGCTGACCTGGCCGAAGAACCGCCCCATCTGGCCCAGCCGCCCCCCGGCGGGCGTGTCGGCCCCGAACAGCTCGACCCCGCGCCGCGCCGCCCGAGCGACCTCGGCGTGCGCCCCGGTGTCGGCTCTCCATGCCCGCCGCCAGACGTCGTCGTCGATGACGTAACGCTCCCGGCGCCCGCCGAGCTCGGGCCGGCGGCCGACCAGCTCCATCGCCTCGAGGTAGCCGATGGCCTTGGACACCGAGGCCGGGCTGACCCGCAGGCGGCGTACGAGCTCGGCGGCCGTCAGGCTGCCCGCCTCGGAGGTGATCAGGCAACTGAACACCCGGGCGGCCATCCGCGACAGGCCGGTCCCGGCCAGCAGGACCGCGAACTCCTCCACGAACTCGGACGCCCGGCCGTCGGCCTGCTCCTGGACGGCACGGACGGGCTTGCGGCGGCGAGCGCGCCGCCCGGCGGTCTGGTGGGCGTGGTCGGCCACGTAGCCGCCGGGCGCGGCGTTGCGGGCCACCTCGCGGCTCACCGTGGACGTCGGCCTGCCGAGCCGCCTGGCGATCTCGGCGTAGCCCAGCCCCTCGCTCACCCAGGCCGCGATCTGCTGCCGCTCCTCGTGGGTCAGCCTGCCTCCGGGCATCGGCCCGCCTCCTGTCGTCGCTGTGCGTTCATCCACACTACATTGCAACGGTCATTGCGTTTGCCAACAATACTGTTGCAACGATCTCGGTCAAAACCGCTATTTCCGTTGACGATATTTTGAACGCAACGTAGCGTTTCCTCGTCCGGAAACATCAGAGGAGGCACAGGCGACATGCATGTGATGGCGATTTCCACGATCTCTGACGAGAAGGGGTTCTGGAGTGCGCTGAAGAAGGCGCACGGCCGGCTGCCCAAGGGGTCGAAGTGGGCCCTGGCGGTGGCGAGCACCGACGGGACCAGGGCGGTGAACATCATCGTTCACGACTCGGTCGACGGCGTGCGGGACTTCTTCGACGGCCACGCCGGCTCCTTCGCGACGACCGAATACCTCGAGGCCGACGCCTCCAACGCGGTCGGCCTGCCGAAGTGAGCGGGCTGCGGGCCCGCCTCGCCGGGCTTCTCGCGGAGTACGGCGTCCCGAGCGCGGCGATCGGCGTTCTCCATGACGGCGAGATCACCGACCTCGCCGTCGGCGTCAAGGACGTCTCGACCCGCGAGCCCGCGACCACCGGCACCGTCTACCAGTGCGGCTCCCTGAGCAAGACCTGGACCGCCCTGGCCTTCATGCAGCTCGTCGACGAGGGAAAGGTGAGCCTGGACGAGCCGGTGCGGACCTACCTGCCCGGCTTCGAGGTCGCCGACGCCGAGACCGGTGCGAAGCTCACCCCTCGTCAGTTGCTGTTCCACACCAACGGCATCGAGGAGGACTTCGGCGACCCCGGCGAAGGAGATGACGTCTACGAGCGCATGGTCGCGAACATCGCCGACGCGCCCCAGGTCCACCCGCTGGGCCACACCCACGGGTACAGCGCGGCCCTGGGCTACGCGATCCTGGCCCGCGTCATGGAGGTGATCGACGGCAAGGGCTGGGACGACATCATGCGGGACCGTCTCTTCGTCCCGCTGGGCCTGAGCGCCACCAGCACCCGGCCCGAGCAGGTCCCTCCGGACCGTGCCGCGACCGGGCACGTGATCCGCTCCCTCGAAGAGGGGCCGGTCATCTCTCCGATCGATCACCTGCCGCGCGCCTACGGCCCTGGAGGGAACGTCAACTCGACGGTCGGGGAGGTGCTCGCGATGGCGTACGTCTTCCTCAACGGCGGAAAGGCGGCGAACGGGACGCGCATCGTCTCGGCCGAGGCCATCAGGGAGATGATGGAGTCCCGGGTCTCCGTGCCGGACCCCTACCTGTTCGGGCCCGCGTGGGCGCTCGGCCTCATCGTGTGCGACTGGCACGGCGAGACCGTCTACGCCCACGACGGCAGCACCATCGGCCAGAGCGCCCGGCTGCGGATCCTGCCGGACTCGAACCTCGCGATCGTGATGCTGGCCAACGGAGGGCCGCGCGACAGCTTCTACCGGAAGGTGTTCAACGAGATCCTGACCGGCCTCGGCGCGGCCACGATCCCGGACCTGCCGGAGCCGGACCCGGCGCTGGAGCTCGACCTGGCCCGGTACACGGGCGTCTACGAACGGCTCGGCACCCGCTACGAGGTGACGGCCGACGATGGGCGGCTCCACCTCACGATGGTCCTCGACCCCATGCACGCCGAGTTCCTCGGCAAGCCCGATCGCGTCACCTACGAGCTGCTGCCGATCAGCGACACGCACTTCCTGATGCCCTCGGACGACCCGCTCGAGGACACCCAGACCGTCGCGATCTACGACTTCCAGCAGGGAGCCGCCCAATACCTGCACACGAACTGCCGGGTGACCCCTAGGGCGGGGTGAGGAGGGCGGGCAGCGCGATCGCGGCCTCCAGCCTGGCCAGTGGCGCGCCGAGGCAGCGATGCATGCCGTACCCGAAGGCCAGGTGCTCCTTGTCCTCCCGGGTGACGTCGAACCGGCAGGCGTCGTGGCCGTGGACGAGCGGGTCACGTCCGGCGGCGCCGTAGCAGGCCAGGATGGGCTCGCCCGCGCCCAGCACGATGCCCTCGCCGACGTCGATGTCCTCGACCGCGAAACGCAACGGCAGGTTCGCCACCGGCGCCTGGCTGCGCAGCGTCTCCTCGATCACCTCCTCCCACGTGACGCCGCCGTCACGGACGAGGGCGAGCTGGCCGGGGTGGGTCAGCATCGCGAAGATCGCGTTGTCGAGCAGGTTGACCGTCGTCTCGTGCCCCGCGCTCAGGAACAGCACCAGCGTGTCGACCAGCTCGTTCTCCGACAGCCGTGCGTCGTCGTCGCGGACGGCGATCAGAGCCGAGGAGAGGTCGTCGCCGGGGTGCTCGCGCTTGTCCGTGATGAGCCCGCGCAGGAGCTCCTGAAGGCGCGGGTAGGCGGTGGCGGCGTCGGGGACGTCCTTGCCGGTGTGGAAGAAGGCGTCCACCCAGCGGCGTGTCTCCTGGCGGGTGGCCTCGTCGCCGACCCCGAACAGCTCGCAGATCACCCGGATCGGCAGCGGGTACGCGTACCGCTCCCGTAGGTCCACCACCGTCCCCGGCGGCGGCGTCGCCAGCTCGCCGATCAGGTCCTCGGCGATGGCCTCGACGCGCGGCCGGAGCGCGGCGGTACGGCGGACGGTGAAGGCGTTGGAGACCAGCCCGCGCGGCCGCCGGTGCTCGGAGCCGTAGGCGGTGAGCGTGTTCCGCACGGCCACCCAGGCGAACAGCGGCCACTCGGGGGAGATCTCCCCCTTCATCCAGGCCGGCCAGTGCTGGTAGGCGTCCTTGGACACCCGGGGTCGGTGAGCAGCCGCCTGAGCAGCTCCTGGTCGCTCACCGCCCAGGCCAGGACACCGCCTGGCAGTTCGACGTGGGCGGCGGGCCCGAGCGCGCGGATGCGCTCGGCCTCGCCGTGGATGTCACGGCCGGTGGGATCGATGACGAAGGGGCGGGAACCGGCCGGCTCGTCCATGCTCATCTCCCAGATGGTGTCGTCCCACGAGCAGCGTCACCCACGCCGCGCGTTCGGGCAACCGCCATCCGCTCACCGCAGGACGAGCCGCACGTCGTCACGGCTGCCGCGACGGTTTCCGCCGCCGGACGCCGAGGCCGATCGCGGCCACGGTCAGCGCCGCGCACAGCCAGGCGAACACGTCGCCGATCACGCTGTACGGCGTGGCCCCGCCCGCCACCGGGACGTCCACGATCCACGGCGGATTGTCGCCGGTCGTGGTGTCCTGCTGCGACAGCACGTGCCCCTGGCGGTCGAAGGCCTGCGAGGAGCCGTTGAAGTCCTGCCGGACGAGGGCGTAGCCGTTCTCGATGGCCCGCAGGCTCGCCATCTGCGTGTGGGTGCGTCCCATCTCCGGCCAGTCGCCGCCGGGGACGAGCATGATGTCGGCGGGAACGTGCATCATCGCCGGGAAGTCCGCGTCGTAGCAGATGACGTTGGACAGGCGGCCGTACGGGGTGTCCACCACGGGCGCCGGCCCCACGCCGGGCTCGTAGCTCTCCAGGCCGGGGATGGGATGACGCTTCTGGTACGTCCACAGCACCTTCCCGTCGGGCCCCAGGAGCACGGTCTGGTCGCGGCCGTAGGGGGCCTGGCCCAGGTAGACGTTCATGGCGACGCTGAGGTAGACGCCCTGCTGCCGGGCGAGCGCGGCGGCCTCGGCGAGGAACGCGGGCTCGTCGTCGGCGCGGACCTTGGCGGCGTTCTCCGACCAGAAGACGATCTTCGCGCCCGACTGCGCCGCCTTCCTGGTGTCGTCGAACAGTTGCCGGCTGATCAGGCCGGACGCCGTGCGGACCACGTCCGCGGGCACCCGGGAGACGCCCCGCAGGTCGGCCGGGTCCGTGCCGAGCACCCGCTCGGCGCCGTCCAGGGACGCCGTGCTCGGGTTGACGCCCGCGACGCGCACGGTGGGCGAGCTCGCGGCGGGCGCGAAGGCCAGCCGCGCCTGGCCGCCCACGATCACCACGGCCAGCACACCGGCCACCGCGAAGGCGGGCCGGGCGCCGCGCCAGGACACCCCGTGCTCCCACAGGTGGTTGGCGGCGGTCGCGACGATCCCGATGAGGAAGGCGATCGCGTACGGCCCGGCGACGGAGATCACCTGCAGCAACGCCAGGTTCCCGCGCTGGGTGACCGCCAGCAGCCCGTACGCGGTGCCGAACGGGTTGTAGCTGCCGAGCAGGAACCCGGTGGCGGTCAGCGCGGCCGGGAAGACGAGCAGCCTGCCCACCGGCCCGAGCCCCGGATGCAGCAGCCGGTCCACGGCGAAGGGCACGAGAGCGGCCGACCCGAGGGCGAGCACGCCCACGAGCGTCAGCGGGGTCATCGGCACGGCGAGCTGCCAGACCCAGAACAGCGCGCCGGCCACGCCCGTCAGCCACACCAGCGCGAGCGCGGGCGCGGCCCGGCCGGTGCGCACGAACCGGAGCAGGAAGATCAGGAATCCCCAAGCCGCGAGAGGCAGGTCCCACCGGCCGCCGACGGCGAACAACTGCAGAAGCAGGCCGAGGGCGAGCCAGACAGGGCGCGGGTCACGCCGGCGCCCCTGGTGCGCGGAGGGCGTCGATCGCTCGACGCCGATGGTGCTGGTCGTCATAAGCCCTTCCATCCGTACGGGTCCGTGCTCCGAAAGCTACGGACCGTCCCCGGGGCCTGCCGAGCACCGCTTCGAGCGCATGTCATGACCGTTCCGCGCACCTGGGCGAGTAGGGTGAGCCGGTGGGCGGCTCGGCGCCGCTGGGTGACGTGGCCCGGCGGCTGGTGCGGATCGGTGAGCGGCAGGGGCTCGACGTGGGCTCGATGCTGCGCCGCACCGCGATCCCGGCCGACTCCACCTGCCGGCCCGGGGTGACACTCGACCAGGTCGCGGAGCTGACGCAGGAGCTGTGGATCCTCACCGGCGACGAGCTCTTCGGGCTCGGGCCCCCGCTCGCCCCGGGCTCGTTCCAGCTCGTGATGCGCTCGGTGCTGCACGTCCCCGACCTGCGGGCGGCGCTGCAGCGGCTGGTGGAGGCGAGCGAGGTGCTGCCCGGCATGCCGCGCCTGCGGGTGACGGCCGACGAGGCGCTCGTCCGGATCGAGATCGACCTCAGCCTGCTCGACGACCCCGACCACCTCGCGGCCGAGATCCTGGCCGTGCTGATCCACCGGATGCCGGGCTGGCTCGTCGGGCGGCGCATCCCCCTGCGCGAGCTGACCCTGCCCTGGCCGGAGCCCTCCTACGCCGCCGACTACGAGGTCGTCTTCGGCCGGCATCCGGTGTTCGACGCGGGCGGGCTCACCCTGGCCTTCGACACCGCCCTGCTGAGCGCGCCCCTGATCCGCGACGAGCACGACCTCGCCGACTACCTCAGAGACCAGCCCAACAGCTGGCTCGCCACCCGCGACTACGGCTCGTCCACGGCCGACCAGGTGCGCAAGATCCTGGAGCACGGCCTGTCCGGGCACTGGCCGGCCCCCGACGACATCGCCGCCCGGCTCAGCGTGAGCACGCAGCACCTGCGCCGGCTGCTGCGGGCGGAGCACACCTCGATCCGGCAGATCAAGGAGGAGCTCCTTCGTGACGCCGCCGTCGCGAGCCTGACCCGCGGTGACGAGTCCGTCGAGGAGCTGGCGCGGCGGCTGGGCTTCTCCGAGGCGAGTGCCTTCCGGCGCGCCTTCCGCCGCTGGACCGGGCAGCCGCCCGGCGCCTACCGTCAGGCCGCGTCTCCGGGCACCCAGTTCCGTACGGAAGGGGCGTACCCGGAGGGCTTGTCCCCGACCTTGAGGCCGGGGCTGACCAGCCAGTTCTGATAGCCGGGCGTGAACATCCGGTAGACCGAGTCCGGCGGCACGGCACTCGCCTCGTCCAGCTCCGCGCGCAGCTCGTCCGGCAGCTCGAAGTCGAGGGCGGACAGGTTGGCGTCGAGCTGGTCCGCGCTGCTCGCCCCGACGATCGCCGCGGCCACGCCGGGCCTCCCGGCCACCCAGTTGAGGGCGACCTGGGCCATCGGCACGCCGAGCTTGCCGGCCACGCCTTCGAGGGCCGCCAGGAGCCGCCAGTCCCGCTCCGTCCACGAGAGTCCGGCCGAGCCGGCACCGCTGAGCCGGCCCTCCCCGGTCGGGCCCTGGTCGGTGGAGCGGTATTTCCCGGTGAGGAAGCCGCCGCCGAGCGGGCTCCACGCGGTGATGCCGAGCCCGAGGCTCTGGCTCATGGCGACGTGCTCGCGTTCGATCGTCCGGTCGATGAGGGAGTAGGGCAGTTGCAGGCTGACCATCGGCACCAGGGAGTGGGCCTCGGCCAGGGTCTGGGCGCGGGCCGCGTACCAGCTCGGCACGTCCGACAGGCCCGCGTACCGGATCTTTCCGGCTCTGGTGAGGTCGTCGAAGGTGCGCACGACCTCTTCGACGGGGGTGATCCGGTCCCAGGTGTGCAGCAGGAACAGGTCGAGATAGTCGGTACGCAGGCGGCGCAGCGACGCCTCGACCGCCCTGATCATGTGCTTGCGGCCGTTGCCGCCCGCGTTCGGGTCGGCGGGGTCGACGCTGTTGGTGAACTTGGTGGTGAGCACCACCCGGTCGCGTACGCCGGCCTCGGCGAGGAGGTTGCCGATGATGGTCTCGCTCTCCCCGGCGGTGTAGAAGTCGGCGGTGTCGACGAAGTTCCCGCCCGCTTCGAGGTAGCGGCGCAGGATGGGGCGGGCTTCGTCCTCGGTCTTGCCGTACGCGGCGTGGAAGCCGCCGGTGCCGAAGTTCATGGTGCCCAGGGCCAGCCGGCTGACGCGCAGGCCGGAGCGTCCGAGCAGGTAGTAGTGGTCGAGAGACATGGATGGACTCGCTTTCTGAACTGTGCGGTCCACTCAGCTTGCGAAGTCGAAAATGGACTGTCAAGTCCAAAAGCGCGACCCTAGTATGGACCGGAGAGTCCAAACCTGGAGGGTGACCATGCCCACGCTGACCCGCAAGGGGGCCGCCACGCGGCAGCGCATTCTCGAGGGCGCCGCCGCGCACATCCGCGAGCACGGCGTGGTCGCCACGACCCTCGACGACGTGCTGGCCAGAACCGCGACCAGCAAGAGCCAGCTCTTCCACTACTTCCCCGGCGGGCGGGAGGAGTTGCTGCTGGCCGTGGCCCGTTTCGAGGCCGGTCGCGTGCTGGAGGACCAGCGGCCCCAGCTCGGCGACCTCACCTCCTGGCCCGCCTGGCAGGCCTGGCGTGACCGGGTCGTCGACCGCTACCGGCGGCAGGGTCGCCTGTGCCCGCTCAACTCCGTCACCTCACACCTGGGCAACGGCACACCCGGCGCCCAGGCCGTGGTCACCGAGCTGCTGCACCGCTGGCAGGGCGAGATCGCCGCCGGCGTACGGCACATGCAGGCCGCCGGCGAGATCGACCCCGGCCTCGACCCCGACCGCGCGGCGGCCGCCCTGCTCGCCTGCATCCAGGGCGGCGTCCTGATCCAGATGTCCACCGGCGAGACCACCCACCTGGAGGCGGCCCTCGACATGGGCATCGCCGCCCTGCGTCACCACTGAAGCCGAAGCGCGAGCGGGCCCCGGTGGTCGAGCGTGCCGCGATATTCGATCCGCTGCCCCGGCACGAGCCGGAGACCGGGCAGCCGTTCGGTGAGCAGCCGCAGGGAGATCTCGACCTGGCGGCGGGCCAGCCCAGCCCCAGGACAGTAGTGGGCGCCCTGCCCGAAGACCACGTTGGCCTGCGGGGCCCGGGTGATGTCGAACTCCTCGGCCCGGTCGAACGCCTCCTCGTCACGGTTGGCCGAGGCCAGGCAGACGGCCAACTCGGTGCCGGCGGGCAGGTCGCGTCCGCCGAGACTGGTGTCGGTGGTCGTCACCCGCAGGAAGACGTGCGTCGGCGTGTCGAAGCGGGCGATCTCCTCGGCGGCGTTCGGCACGAGATCGGGTCGTTCGCACAGCAGCCGCCACTGGTCCGGCTGGGAGAGCAGCCGCAGCAGGCCGTTGCCGAGCAGCGCGGAGGTGGTGATGTGGCCCGGCAGGGCGGCCCCCAGGACCAGGCCGACCAGCCCCGCCGTCTCGTCGTCGGTGAGCGCGGCCTCGCCCGGGGCGTACGCGGCCAGGTAGTCGCTGATCAGGTCGTCGCGGGGCTCGCCACGGCGCGCGGTCACGTACCGCTCGATGAGGCGCTGGAACCGGACGAAGGCCCGCGCGCACGCGACCCGCTCCTCCTCCGACCCGAACCGGTGCCCCATGCTCATGGCCGCCCCGGCGCGGCTGTCGTCCCCGAATGCCCTGCCGTCCTCCTCCGCGAAGCCCACCAGCCGGGCGATCACGTCGACGGGGAGCCGGTTGGCGTACGCGGCCATGAACTCGACGCCGCCGTCCTTGGCGAAACCGTCGATGAGCCGCGCCGCCCGTTCGGTGATGTACGGCTCGGCCGCGGTGACGCGCTCGGGGGAGAGGGCCGCCGCCGCGGGCGCCCGCAGCCGCCGGTGCGCCTCGCCGTCCATGGTGATGTAGAGCTCCCGCTGCGGGAACCCCTTGGCCAGCTCTTCGAGGATCGCCGGCGGGAACGGCGCGTACGGCCGCAGCGTGTTGGCCGAGGAGAAGGTGCGCCCGTCGCGCAGGATCCGGCGGACGTCGGCCATCTTCGTCACGACCCAGGCGCCCATGACCGGCGAGAAGAACAGCGGCTCCTCGCGGCGCGCCCGCGCGTAGAAGGGATAGGGATCGCTCAGGTGCGCACGGAGAGGGTCGTAGAGATCGCCCAGGGACATGCCCATCACCCTTTGCCAGGAAGCCGGCAACCGCCCTGACTATAACGTCCCGGTCGGCGGCGGCGGTACGTTCTCGTTCTCGGCGTCTTTCTGGAATGATATGCGCGGCAAGCCAGAGAGTATTTCCGAAGAGACCCGCACGCGGACGCTGTTTCTTTATCGCGCGTCCCCCGATGGGCCGGACCTCCTCCGGTGGAAAACCCGGGAAGTCCGGCACGGGCTCACCGATTGTCCGATCGTTTCCCTGACGCCGGCTCAAGAGGGCCGGTGGCCTGGGCTGGGCCGGTGCTCGCTTAGTGATCGCGGGCTCGGGCATATAGGCCGGGAGGCGATGTTC
Organism: Nonomuraea sp. NPDC050643; assembly: GCF_040654715.1. Classification (NCBI taxonomy): domain Bacteria; kingdom Bacillati; phylum Actinomycetota; class Actinomycetes; order Streptosporangiales; family Streptosporangiaceae; genus Nonomuraea; species Nonomuraea sp. NPDC050643. Next base: position 302,857 of record NZ_JBFAIM010000003.1, read on the forward strand.
TCCCAGCCGGGAGGTCCAGAGATGCTGGATGAGCAGGAGGCCTGGGCCGTCGCGAAACTGCTGGCCGACCTGGCCGGGCAGGTGGGGGATGACCCACTCGGGGCCGAGGCCGTGCGGATGGCCGCACTGCTCCGCGAGAGGCTCGGCGCGGGCGGACCGGTGGCGCCGGGTGGAGACGCCGAGACCCGCGACAATGCCGCCGCGGCCCGGGACCGGGCGGCTGAGCTGCGCGATGTCGCCGCCCGCCTGCGCGACGACGCGGCCGTGCAGCGTGATGCCGTCGCTGTCGTGCGCAGCCGGCATGGGCAGCGCACGAATGCGGCCGCCCATGCCGCCGACCGCGCCTTCTACGACGCCCTGCGCTCCACCGACCAGCCGGACAGGACCGCCGACCAGCCGGGCAAGGCCGCCGACCAGCCGGACAGGACCGCCGGGCAGCCAGCCAAGGTCGCCGGGCAGCCGGACAGGACTGTCGACGAACTGGACAGGACTGCCGGGGAGCGCGACGGTGCGGACGGCGTACCGGGCGAAGGGGAGCGTGGTGCGGACGGTGTGCGGGGTGCTGCCGGGGTGACCGGGGAGGCGGAGGTGCTGGAGCGCGAGCTGCAGGCCGCCGAGCGGGGGCGCGACGGAGGAGACGCGGACGTACACGAGGCCTGGATGCTGGCGCGCGAGGACACGGCGGCGGTGGCGCAGGCTCATGAGGCCGCGGGACGGGAGGACCGGCTGCAGGCCCGCCGCGATCGCCAGGCGAGCGCCAGAGACCGGGCCGACGCCGCGGCCGACCGGATGGCGGCGTGGGCCGACCGCGATCAGGCCGTCATCGAACGTGAGCAGCACGGGCGCCCCGAGCCCGCCGGCCGCGCCCCGGGCGGCCCCGGCCGTCACCCGCCGGTTCGCGACACCCCGTTCACGGCGGACCTGACCGAGGCCCGTGGGCGGATGGAGGAGATCCGCCGACGCTGCGAACAGGCCCGCCAGAACGCCACGGCGGCCCGGATCCAGGCCGAGCAACTGGCCGCGCGCCTGTCGGAGATCCGGCGTCGGCAGGGCCTGAGCAACGACTGACCGGCCGGCCGGGAGCTTTGTGCGGCGGATCTCGCGCGGTTTCCGAGCGGGACGCGTAGAACTCCGCCGGCATCGCCTCCCGGGCCGCCGGCGTCGGTCACGCCCACCCACCGGCCACTTTCCCGATCGGTGGTCAGGGCCGGCGCTCCATCACCGGCGCGGAGACGGGCCTGACCCCGCCACGCCACTGACCGGCCCGGCCGGGCGGCCGTCGTACGACGTGACCGAGCGGGCCAGGCGGCGGCCGAGGTTCTGGGCGGGCCGCTCGACGTACCGGTGGCTCAGGGCGGCGCAGGCGACCACCACCGTCAGCAGCGCCACGGCCCAGGCGATCCGCCCGGGGAGGGACACCTGGGCGGCGTCCGGGACCAACCGCCGCAGGACCTGCACCGCGAACGGGTGCAGCAGGTAGACCGAGTAGCTGATCAGGCCGAGGCGTACCAGGAAGCGGGGCATGGCGGATGACCGCAGCAGGCGGCCGATCACGAAGGTGAGCCAGGCCGCCGCCACGGCGGCGGACCAACTCGACCTGAACGCCAGCGCCTGCTCGTCGGACATGCCCCACCCCGGGCCGAACCAGACGGCGGCGGCGATGGAGACGACGGGCACCAGCCCGATCATCCAGTTGGCCACGCCCCGGCGAAGCTGCCCCTGGTGCAGCCGGTAGAGCGCCGTCCCGGCGAACATGGTGGCCACGATGGCCAGGCTCTGCCACGCGCCGAGCCGGCTGTTGACCCCGAGCAGGACGACGGCCAGGACGCCCAGGGCGGCCGCACCGCAGAGGCGTACGCGATGACCGCCGCCGAGCACCGCGGCGAGCCCCACCACCAGCACCACCGTCACGACCAGGACGACGGCACCGCCGCCGAGCGCGCGAGACAGGGCGCCGGCCGGAAGCACGCCGCCCACGAGCACGGCCGCCACCGCGAAGGCGAGGATGCCGTTGGTGCTCGCGCGGTGCGGCCTGAAGACGAAGATCGCGGTCACCAGCAGGTAGAACACCATCTCGTAGGAGAGCGTCCAGAACACGTTGACGACGCTGACCACCTGCAGGAAATCCTGGAGCATCGTCAGGTGCGCCAGGCCGGCCGTGACCGGCCGGCCGCTGAGCTGGCCGGGCAGGGCCGAATACACCTCGACGAGGCCGAACACGGTGCCGATGACCGCCGCCACGATCAGCAGGGGATAGAGGCGGAACAGGCGGTTGACCCAGAAACCGGCGACGCTGCCGCGGCGTTCGAGCGAGGCCGGCACCACGTAGCCGCTGACGAGGAAGAACACCATGACCCCGAACTGGCCGAAGTCGAACCAGGGGCTGATCGTCGCGCGGACTTCGGGGAAGAGGGGATCCAGCAGGTGCTCGAAGAGCACGGCGAGCACGGCCAGACCGCGTAGGGCGTCCAGCCATGTCTGTCGGCTGGCCGGCGGGGGCGCCTGCGTCTGGACCTCGGCCTGCAGCCCGCCGCCGCCTTCGCGGGCGGCCAGGTTGATGGACATCCTGTCACGCTAAGAGGTCAACCTGAGTGAATGCTTGGAGTAAACCCTGGTGAGGTACTCGGGCGGCACGCCGCCGCCGGCCCCGGCCGTCAAGGGAGTTGGTCAGGAAAACACCGAATGTTCATCCGGGAATGGCGCGCGCTGAATGCGGGATGAGAGAGCGCACCAGACCGGAAATTCGGGGTGACGCAATTACCGGATACGTGCCGACAATCCCGTGGCAAATAGCGGTCACAAGCCTTGTTGGGCCGGTCGTGCGGGCGCACAGTCGAGGCACGATCAACCGGCTCAGGAGGATGGATGAACGGAAAGGGCGCACTAAATCCACGCACAAAAATAGCGATAAGACGTCTCTTATCCGCTGGCCTCGCGGTATTCGCCGCCGCCTTCCTCATCGCGCCGCCCGCGGGGGCACTGGCCCCGCCGACGCCGAAGGAATTCGTGACGAATCTCGACCTGGAGTGCTTCAGGACCACTCAGTACCAGCCGCCGCCCACCACACTGCTGCTGCGGCACATCAACCCCGTGCTCGGCAACCAGCCGCCGGTGCAGGTCACGCTCGGCCAGCGCGAGCAGTTGTGCGTCCCGGTGGCCAAGAACGGCGTCATCCCGCCGCCGAACGTGCTCGACTACCTCAGGTTCGTCGACCTGTCGTGCTACCGGGTGACCGGCCCCGCGATCAACCTGACCCTGGGGCTGCGCCACCTCAACCCGGTCCTGCAGAACGTGCCGGGCTTCAGCGCCGTGCTGAACGTGCCCGAGCACCTGTGCGTGCCGGTCGCCAAGAACGGCGTGGTGCCCGCCCCCGACATCCTGCGGGTCATCTCGCACATCGACCTGCTGTGCTACGCCCACCGGCCGAACCCGGCCATCAACGTGCCCCTCACCCTCAACCAGCTCAACCCGGTGCTGATCAACCAGATCCCCACCAGGGACGTCAGGGTCACCACCGCCCGCCAGCTCTGCGTGCCGGTGCAGAAGGCCGGTGACGAGATCCCGCCGGACGTGTTCGCCATCGTCCGCTGGGTCGACCTGGAGAAGTTCGACGTGATCAGCCCGACCATCTCCCCGGTGTCGCTGAGCCTCAGGCACCTCAACCCGGTGCTGGGGAACCTGCCCCCCGAGGAGCTCAGACTCACCGGCTCCGTGCAACTGGCCGTCCCCGTCTCCAAGAACGGGATGGTGCCGCCCGGCTGACGCGTTTACCGCGACCGGGCCAGGTGACCGGCCCGGTCGCGTTCGAAGCGCACCTGACGGCCGGCCCTTCGTGACCGTGCCATGGAGACTTCCCACGCGCTCAGCGCTCGACCTCGATGTGGTAGCGGCCGTCACCGTCGCGGTGGGCGCCGTGGATGTCGGTGGCCAGGTCGGGGAAGGAGCGGTCGAAGTCCTCCAGGGCGTGCAGGTAGGTGATCAGCGCGCCGTCGGCGGGCCCGGTCGCCTCGCCGGGCATCAGCATGGGGATCCCCGGCGGGGTGACGACGACGGTGGCGGCGCAGACGCGGCCCGGAAGATCGGCGAGCGGGACACGTTCGGTGCGCGACCGGATCAGGGCCTGGTAGCTGTCGGCGGGCGTGCGCACGGGTTCGGGGAGGGTGGTGAAGATCTCGTTGAGGAGCGTGCCGATCCCGAGAGCGCGGAGCCGGTCGTGGGCGTCGGTGCAGAACCGGCGCAGCGTGGTGGCCGGCGGGCCGAAGCCCGGCAGCACCTCGGCCAGCGGCAGATCGTCGTCGTAGGCGCGCTTGAAGTCGGTGAGCGCGTCGATCAGCGTGCCCCACTTGCCCTTGGTGATGCCCATGGAGAACAGCACCAGCAGCGTGTGGTCGCCGGTCTTCTCCACCACGATGCCGCGCCGCCGCAGGTAGGCGGCGACGATCCGGGCGGGAATGCCCCACTCGAGCGTGCCCTCGGCGGCGTCGGCGCCGGGGCAGATGATGGTCACCTTGACGGGGTCGAGCAGGCAGTAGCCGTCGGTCAGCCCCTCGAAGCCGTGCCAGGCGGCGCCGGGCTCCAGTGTCCAGCACGCCGGGTCGGTGCTCAGCGTGAGAGGGTCGGCCTCGGCGAAGGGGACGGACCGGCCGGTGCCGGGGTCGGTGACGTGAGGGGGCTGCCAGACGCCGAAATACCAGTCGGCCCGCCGGGCGTCCTCCTGGATGTGGGCGGCCAGCCGCACCATGGCCTGGCGGAACCGGACCGCCTCGATGACGGCCTCGCCCGTCAGGTAGGGCCCGGACGGGCCGTCCATCATCCCCGCCGCCACGTCCAGCGAGGCGATCATCGGGTAGAGCGGCGAGGTGGAGCAGTGCATCAGGTATGTCGCGTTGAGCCGCTCGTAGTCCACCGGCGCGCGTTCGGCCGACCTGACGTGCATCATCGCCGACTGCGACAGGGCCGCCAGGAGTTTGTGCGTGGACTGGGTGGCGAACACGGTGGGGCGGTTCGGCCCCGGCAGCGTCCGCTCGTCGACGGCCATGCCGTAGCGGCGGGCGTACAGCGGGTTGAAGCGGGCGTAGGCGAACCACGCCTCGTCGAAGTGCACGCGGGGGACGCTCTCGCTGAGCAGCTCAGCGACCTGTACGGCGTCGTAGCAGAGCCCGTCGTAGGTGGAGTTGGTGATCACGGCGTAGACCGGGTCGCTCTCGGCGAGAGGGTGGCCGGACAGGCGGGCGCGCACGGTGCCGGCCCGCAGGGCGGCGGGCGGGATGGGCCCGGCCAGGCCGAGGCCGTTGCGTTCCGGCACCAGGTAGACCGGCCGCGCGCCGCTGATGGTCAGCGCGTGCTGGAGCGACTTGTGGCAGTTGCGATCCACCAGGGCGCTCTCGTCGCGGGCGATGGCGTGGTGGCCGACGATGCGGTTGGCGGTGGCGTTGCCGTTCATCACGAAGAAGGTGCGGTCGGCGCCGAAGACGCGGGCGGCATTGCGTTCGGCGTCGCCGACCGGGCCGGTGTGGTCGAGCGGCGAGCCGAGCTCGGGGACGGAGATGGACAGGTCGGTCCGGAGCAGGCGCTCGCCGTAGAAGTCGAAGAACGCCCGCCCGACCGGCGACTTCAGGAACGCCACGCCGCCGGCGTGCGCCGGGGTGTGCCAGGAGTACTGGTGGTGGTCCTGGAGGTCCCGCAGCGCGCGGAAGAACGGCGGCAGGATCCGCTCGGTGTACTCCTCGGCGGCGTGCGCGATGCGGCCGGCGATGAAGTCGGGGGTGTCCTCCAGCGGGAACACGTAGCCCTGGATGACCTCGTACACCCAGAGGGGCAGCTCCTGCTCGGCGGTCATGAGGAAGACCGGCAGGCACCGGAAGCGCCGGGTGACCGCGCTCAGGACCTGCTCGGCGCCCGGCGCGTCCCAGTCGGCCAGCATCCCGGCCAGCGAGGCGTCCGAGCCGATCACCGCCAGCGCGTCCTGCGTCCGGTACGTCCACCGCAACTGCACACCGAGCCGGCCCATCGCCGCGCCGACGCGGCGGACCTGCTCGGCGAGCGCCGTGTCGGCGTCGGGACGCTCCGCGATCGCGGCGAGGACCGTTCTTTCCATGAGAGCTCCATGACCGGGAGAGACGATGGGATGCGCGCCGGACGTCAGGCCCGCTGGGTCACGGCACGGCGTCGCCGCGGTGGCTCGTGAGGCGGTCGGGGTTCGGCCAGCGGACGCCGCTCGCCCAGCCCGCCCGCTCGAACCAGCGGATCAGCCGCGCGCTGGGGTCGAGCTGGCCCTTGAGCACGCCGTGGCGGGCGCAGGCCGGCTCTACGTGGTGCCAGTTGTGCCAGCCTTCGCCGAGCGTCAGCATCGCCACCCACCACACGTTGGACGACCGGTCGCGGGTGCGGAACGGGCGGTCGCCGAAGGTGTGGGCGATCGAGTTGACCGACCAGGTGACGTGGTGCACCACGGCGTAGCGGACCAGGCCGCCCCACAGGAACGCGCTCCACGCGCCGGCCCACGACATCGACCACAACCCCCCGGCGGCGGCCGGGAGCGCGAACGACAGGAGCGCGACCGCCGGGTAGGCGGCGTCGAAGCGTCGTACGTCGGGGTCGGCCAGCAGGTCGGGCACCCAATGCCGGCGGCTGGAGCGCCGGCGGGCCGTGTAGAACCAGCCGATGTGGGCGTGCAGCATGCCGCGCAGCAGCGCCAGGCCGCTGTCGCCGTAGCGCCACGGGGAGTGCGGGTCGCCCTCGCGGTCGGCGTACTTGTGGTGGCGGCGGTGCTCGGCAGCCCACAGCGTGAGCGGCCCCTCGACGGCCATGCCGCCGGCCAGCATGAGCGCGACGCGGAGCGCGCGGTTGGCCTTGAAGGCGCGGTGCGTGAAGAGCCGGTGGTAGCCGATGGCGATCCCGAAGATGCTCACCAGGTACATCGCGACCGCGATGACCAGGTCGCGGGGGCCGACGCCCCAGCCCCAGGCGGCCGGTACGGCGAGGACCGGCAGCAGCACGGGCAGGACGATCAGGACGACCAGATAGGCGGTGCGGCGGCCGGTGGTGACCGCCACCGTCTCCGCCGTGCCCGGCCGCGGGATGGGTGCGGTCACGTTTCCTCCCATGCGCGGTACAGAACGATCAGGCTCCCTATTCAACGGCCGGGTCCCTGGAGTGCGGCAATGTCCTGACAGTGACGGATCAATTACTCAGAGGAAGCAAAACAATGCGCTCGGTAGCCATGCGGGTATGGGGTGACGCCTCCCTAGATTGTGATTGCACAACGTGATCATCGGTGTTCGCTCCGATGCCGGGCGGAAGGTCTACGCGATGGATGCTGTCGATCAGGGGAGCAAGGGCGGCCACCTGGAGAGATACGACGAGGCACTGGCCCGGGACCCGATGTCCGCGTTCGGCCTGGTCCGGGCGTGGATGCGGACCGACTGGCGGAGCCTGTTCGCCGAGCTCCGCGAGCGGCGGCCCGTCTTCGTCACGCCCGCCTTCACGGTCGTGACCCGCTTCGCCGACGTCATCGAGGTGCTCTCACACGAGCGGGTCTTCTCGGTCCGCGCCTTCGGCCCGCGACTCGACGCCGCGCTCGGCGGCCCGTTCATGCTGGGCCGGGACGCCACCCCGATGAACTGGCGGGAGAAGGGCCTGATGCAGGTCATGCTCGACCCGCGCGACGCGGCCCGCGTCCGCGAGCTGACCGGCCGCCTCGCCGACGAACTGCTCGACGCCGCCTGCGCCGACGGGCGTCTCGAAGCCGTCACCGGGCTGTTCCGTCCCGTCGCGCTCGGCGTGTGCGCGCGCTATTTCGGCGTCCCCGGTCCCGATCCGCAGACCTTGTCGCGATGGACGCGGGCCATCGTCGCCGACGGCTTCGCCAACTTCCTCGGCGACCCGAAACTCCAGGCCGCGTCCGTCCGCGCGGGCACCGAGCTGGTCGAACATCTGCGAGAGCGCCTCGCCGGGCACCGGGCCGCGCTGCGGGCCGGACGTGAGCTCCCCGACGACGTCTTCGCCCGCCTCGTCCGCTCCTCCCTGCCCGGCGTGACCGACGATCGCATCGTGATCAACATGGCCGGCATGCCGCTCGGCTTCGTGGAGAGCGCGCCGGGGGCCATGGCCGAGGCGGTCGAGCAGCTTCTGCTGCGCCCGCCGGTGTTCTCGGAGGCCGTCGCCGCGGCCGGCGACCCCGAGCGTTTCGACCTGTACGTCTGGGAGGCGCTGCGGTTCAGCCCGTTCTTCAAGCTGCTTCCCCGGCTGTGCGAGCGCGACCACGTCCTGGCCGCCGGCACCCCGCGCAGCACGGTGATCCCCGCGGGCACGTTCGTGCTCGCGGCGCCGGCCTCGGCCATGTTCGACGCGGACGTGGTGCCGGATCCCGGCGAGTTCCGTCTCGGCCGCCCGCGCCACCATCGGCTGTTCTTCGGCTCAGGTCATCACGCCTGCCTGGGCGTCCACGTGGCCGGCGTGGTGATCGGCGAGACCGTACGCCGCCTGCTGCTGCGTCCCGGCCTGCGCCTGCTCCCGCCGCCGGAGGGCGGGATCGAACGCAGCCTCGGGATCTTCCCCGACCGGTTCCTCCTGGGCCTCGGCACCGAGAGGCGGGCGGGCTGACGATGGCGACCACCCGAGCCGGCGCACGCACCATCGCCACGGACGGCCTGGCCAACCGGCTCAGGTTCCTGGCCCTGACGCATGGCCGGCCCTTCTGGGACCTCCTGCAGCGCAGCCGGCCGATCCGGCACCGGGTCAACGCCTCGCTGATCGACCACGCGATCCGCGAGATGGCGCCGCGCCCCGAGCCGTTCAGCACCATGGCCGGCTACACCTCGTGGGCCTCCCTGACCGACCGCACCTACAGCGGCAGGCACCTGCCCGCGATCGCCGCCGACGACGGGAGCCGTCCCACTCCCGAGAGCGCCGCCCGCCTGTTCACCCGCGGCGAGTCCATGATCCCCTGCCCGCGTTCCACGGTGTTGTTCGCGTATTTCGCCCAGTGGTTCACCGACGGCTTCCTGCGCGGCGACACCAACATCCCGCGCGACCCCCGCAAGAACAGCTCCAACCACCACATCGACCTCAACCAGGTGTACGGCCTCGACGCGGCGGCGACGGCCGCCCTGCGCACGTTCGGCGGCGGGCTGCTCAAGAGCCAGGTCATCAACGGCGGCGAGTTCCCGCCCTACCTGTGCGAGAACGGCAAGATCAAGCCGGAGTTCGCCGCGCTGAGCGTCATCCGCTTCGACGAGCTCACCGACGCGCAGCGCGACACGCTGTTCGCCACCGGCAGCGACCGGGGCAACATCCAGATCGGCTTCACCATGCTCACCGTGCTGTTCCTGCGCGAGCACAACAGGGTGGCCCGGCTGCTCGCGCGGGAGTATCCGCGCTGGGACGACGAGCGGCTGTTCCAGACCGCCCGCAACGTCCTCATCGTGCTGCTGATCAAGCTGGTCGTCGAGGAGTACATCAACCACATCACCCCCTACCACTTCCGGTTCACCCTGGATCCGCGCCTGTCGGCGACGCTGGCCCGCGCGCCCTGGCACCGGGAGAACTGGGCCTCGGTGGAGTTCAACCTCGTCTACCGCTGGCACAGCCTGATCCCGTCGCACCTGTCGGTGGACGGGCGCGACCTGCCGATGGCGCAGACCCTGCTCGGCGGCTCGCTGATCCCCGGCCCCGGCCTCGGCCGGCTCTTCGAGGACGCCTCCCGTCAGCGGGCCGGCCGCATCGGCCTGTTCAACACCGACCCACTTCTGCAGGTGGTCGACATGGCCAGCATCGCCGACTCCCGGGCCCTCGGCCTGGCGCCGTACAACGGCTACCGCGAGCACTGCCGTTTCCCCAGGGTGCGGGCCTTCGAGCAGATCTCCGGTGACCGGCGGGTCTCCGGCGCGCTGCGCGACCTCTACCGCGACGTGGACGACGTCGACCTGTACGTCGGCCTGTTCGCCGAGGAGCCCGGATCCCCCGACGCCATCCTGCCGCCGCTGCTCACCAAGATCATCGCCATCGACGCCTTCTCCCAGGCGCTCACCAACCCGCTGCTGGCCCCGCGCGTCTTCAACGCCGCCACGTTCTCCCCGCCCGGCCTGCGGGTCATCGCCGCCACGCGCACGCTGTCCGACGTGCTGCGCCGCAACACCCCGGAGGACCCGAGCCCCCGCCTGGTCACCATGTCCCGCCGGACCCGGCCGTGAGCGGGAAGGACGATCCGGCCACCGAGCCGCTGCGTGCCGCGGCCCGCGACCTGGTCGACATCGCGATCACGATCCAGGACGCGGCGGCGCACGCCACCGCCGCGCTCACCGACGGCGCGCTGCTGCGCGCCCTGCCGAACGCCCCCTCGGCGGCCGGCCCCGTCTACCGCGCGCTGCTCCGGGCCACCACCCACGGCCAGGGCCTCGGCCACGCGCTCACCGGCGGCCGGGCGGCCACCGTGGCCGCCAAGGCCGGGGCCATGATGGGGGCCGAGAGCCTGGCCGTACGCGTGCTGGCCACCTCGCTGCGGCTGCGCGTGGCCGCCGTCGCGCTCGATCACCCCGAGCTGACCGGCGACCCCATGCTCGCCCGGCTCATCGACGCGGCCGCCGCGGACCGTGACCTGGAGGCCGTCCGCGCCCTGCGCGCCCTGATCAAGGACCGCGGCGCGGTGCACGCCCTCAACCGGCTCGCCCCGGTCTTCGGCGAGGTCCTCGCGCTGCGCGCGCTGCTGGACGAGAACCCCCTCAACGACGCCACCGCCTGGCTCATCGCGACCGGGAAGGGCTTCGCCACCGCCGACCCGATCACCGGCATGAGCAACCGGGCCGTCGCCGCCCTCGACACCGGGGCGGGTGCCGCGCGCCGGATCGAGCTGACCGCGGCCGAATCGGCCCGCCTGAGCACGCGGGGGTCGCTGCTCGGCTTCCTGGGCAACATCGGCACGATCGGCACCACCGGGCGGATCCTCATCCAGAGCGTCGAAGGCCCCGACGGGGTGATCCGCCACATCCTCCAGGCGCCGGGCATGCGGGCCGGGCGCCCCGACGGCGACTCACCCCAAGACCTGCTCGGCGCGTTCAGCAGCGCCGTCCTGGCCCACAGCCCCTACAGCCGCGCGCTGGCCAAGGCCGTCGCCGACTACGGGCTGCCCCAAGGCGCCGAGCTGGCACTCGTCGGGCACAGCGCGGGCGGCGCGGCGATCATGAACCTGGCGCAGGACACCGGCTTCTGCGCCCGCCACAGGGTCACGCACGCCATCGCCGTCGGCTCGCCCATCGACTTCAAGCGGCCCGCCGACCCGCGCACCTGGGTGGCCAGCGTCACCAACCAGCACGACATCATCCCCGTCCTCGACGGACAGGGCGCCGGCACCTGCTTCGACCTGCACCCCGACTGGTACGTGGTCGACTACGCCGACTCCACCCACCTGTTCCCGCGCTGTCACGGCATCGAGCGCTACCTCGCCAACCTCGCCGACGACCTGCCCGAGGCCCGCGATCACATCGAGGAGCGGCTCGCGCCCTTCCGGGGGCCGGTCGTGCGGACTCAGGCGTACCTGCTGTTCGACCGGCCGCCCGACCCGGAGGACTTCCCCTTCCTGACCGTGCCGACCCATGCGGTGGACGGTCCCGGGGGAGCCGTCGAGCTGCCGATCCGGTGCCGCGACGGCGGCGGGCTCACGGCGTACTTCGCCGCGCGGCCGGCGGCGGCGGCCGGGCTGCTGGAGGGGACCGGGTTCGGCCCCGCCGTACGCGTGGCAGGCCGCGCCCTGGTCGTCGTGCACGCCGCCTGGAACCGGCGCAGCAGTGTGGGCGGTTTCCGGGAGCTGCAGGTCGGCGTCGTGGTACCCGGGCCGGGGCGGCGGCGCTCCGTCCTCGTCTGGCCCGACCTGCTGCGGCAGGCGGACGTGCGGCGTTCGGGCGGCTTCCTCGTGGGCTCCGCGGTCGACAGTGAGACCGTCCACGCTCTCGCGCCGCGGTTGTGGGGTGGCGAGACGTGCCTGACGTCCCTCGAACTCCGGCTCGGCGCCCAGGCCGCCCACGTCGCCGCCGGCCAGATCCTCACGCTGCGCGGGCGGCTCGGGCCGGGCTTGCCGCTGAGCGATCCCGACCTGGTCTGCTACACCCGCGGGGCCGGTGGGGCGCTGCGCTCCCGCGTACGGACCCGGGGGCCGGCCCGGCTGCACCCGGCGCCGCTCCTGCGGCTGGCCGTCGAGCCGCGGTCCTCCCATCCGCTGGCCGGTCGGCTCCGCGAGCTGGGGCTCGACGGCGCCCGGCCGTTGCTGTGCCTGTCGGCCCCCACCCGCCAGACGCTCCGGGACGCCGCCGCCCTCGTCCCGCCCGCCTGATGCTCCGGAACGTCACCCGGTGCCGCCCGCCTGATGCTCCGGAACGTCACCCGGTGCCGCCCGCCTGATGCTCCGGGACACCGCCCGGTGCCGCCCGCCTGTCGGAGGAGTCATGTCAGCCGAACGTACGGCGATCATCGCCCACGCCGAGGTCCTGCGCTCGGACGCCCGCGCGCTCACCGCCTGCGCCGAGCGCCTGCGCGCGATCGAGGCGAGGCTGGAGGCCGCCGGCGCGGCACCGCCGTGGTTGCGCGCGTCGGTGAACGCCCACCTCGCCGCCTGTGTGACGGCCGCCGCCGACCTGGAGACGGCGGCGCGGCGCCTGCACCGCTACGCGGACCCGCGCACGACCGGTTGACGGCGGCCTACGCGCTCTCCAGCCGCTCCTTGGCTCCGCGGACCTCTTTCTCCACGTCGGCGGGCAGCCGGCGGCGCAGCACGGGCTCCAGCAGCCATCGGACGAACGGCGCGAAGTCGATCGAGATCATGCGGGTCACCTTCGAGGTGCCGTCGGCGGCGGCCTCCGCTTCGAAGGAGGCGCTGAAGCGGGACAGCCGGTGGTTCAGGCGGTTGCGGGGCAGGGGCGCGTACTGGACGTCGACGCGGCGGCCCGGGGTGAGCCGCATCTGGGAGACCAGTTTGGGCGCCGGCCCCGGGACGCCCGGCAGGACGGGACGGAACCTGAACTCCGTGAGGTCTCCGGTGCGCCGGACCCAGTCGATGGGGCCGATCTTGTCGTCGATCTCCGCGTAGCGTTCGGCGTCCATCACGAACTCCAGGAACTCCTCCGGCGTGCAGCGGATGACCTCTTCCACGATGACTCGGACCATAGTAAGAGAGTACTCTCTCACTATGGCGAGAACCACTCCGGGCGTCACCAGGGAGCGCATCCTCGACGAGTCCATCCGGCTGTTCGCGGCCAGGGGCTACGGCGCGACCTCCGTGGCCGACATCCAGCAGGCCTGCGGGCTGACCGGCGGCTCGGGTGCGCTCTACAAGCACTTCCCGTCCAAACAGGCCCTGCTGGAGGCGGCCGTGCGGCGCAACCTGGGCGCCATGGCGCTCAGGAAGCGTGAGGTGGTCGAGCAGGTTCCGGCCGATCCGCGCGAGGCGCTGCACCTGATGGCGCTCGCCGTGTGGGACGTGATCGACGGCGACAAGGACCTGGTACGGATCATGCTCCGGGAGCACACCGCGTTCCCGGAGATCTTCGAGCCGATGTGGCAGGGCGTCATGGCCACCCTCTACCGCGAGTTCGCCACCTGGATCGCGGCGCAGCGGGCGCTCGGCGTCGTCGAGGCGGCCGACCCGGAGGCGACGGCCGCCGTGCTCATCTCGTCGCTGACCTACTTCCCGCTGCTGGATCTCCTCATCGGCCACACTCCGGGAGACCTGGGCCGGGAGGTGTTCCTGGCCACGTGGACCGAGCACGCGGCCCGCACGCTCAACCTGCGTTCACCGCGGCACCGGCGGTGATGTGGAACTCCATGCTCGCGTAGTCGAAGGTGATCGCGCGGCGCTTGAAGAACTCGTGCGAGAAGTTGCCGATCGTCTCGAACCCGAAGAGGCTCAGCCACGGCCAGTCGCCGACGAGCCCCGTGACGTTCCGGCCGACCGCTCTGCCGAGGCTGATCCTGGCCGGAGCGATCGGATAGACCCGCATCGGGCCCATGTCCTGCGGATGGTCGTAGTCGATCTCCACACCCGCCCGTTTCGCGTTCTTCTCGTTCATCAGGATGCCGAGCCCCATGCCACCCGTGTCGAGCGAGGCCACCCGTGGCCCGTCGTGGTTGACGCTGCCCATCGTGCACGGCACGTGATCGCCCGCGATCCACAGCGGGAGGCGGTCGGCGCCGGTGCGTCCGGCCTCCGCCCGGAGCTCTCGCACCTGCGCGGCGGTCTTGCGCCGCAGGACGAGCGCCTGGCCGGCGTAGTCCATGGTGGCGATGAAGTGGTAGAGGAGCGTCGTGCCGATCACACCGGCCGGCAGGGAGCCGTCGGGCAGGGTGGGCACCCTCAGGTCGTACCAGACGACGGGAACGTTGCGGAGCACGACATCACCCAGCCGGTACGACTCCATGACCCCGTGATAGGTCGTGAGGGTCTGCCCGGCGGGATGGGTGGTGCTGGTGGCCATCGCCCGCAGCCCCGCCTCCTGCGCCGTCTTCGTGGTGAGGGCGAGCGTCCCCCCGGTGTCGATGAGGAAGGTCCGCTCCGGCCCTCCGTTCACGGAGACGCGCACACTGGGCAGGGGATCGACGGACACGAAAGGCAGGCGGGTCTTCTGCGCGCCCGCCATCTGGTACGGCCTGCCGGTCACGCCGGCGTACTGGTCGGCGTACGCCGCGTCCGTAGGGTCGCCGGTGCTGCGCAGCAGCGGCACGGCCCGGGCCACGTCGTCCTGCCGGACGAAGCAATCCGCCAGATGCCGCTTGGCGGAACCGTTGCCGGGGGCGAGCTCGACGGCCCTGGCCAGGAACCGCTCGGCGCGCCCGAAGTCGTTCGACAGCAACGCGATACGCCCGCGCTGCGCCAGGGCGTGCGCGTCGCCAGGGTTCTCGCGCAGAAGCGAGGCGTATCCCCGGTCGGCCGGGCCGAACCTACCCGCCTCGAACAGCCGATCGGGATCCGAGGTCGCGGCCATGGCCCGGCCCGCGCCCTCCATCAGTGGCAGCGCGGCACCGAGCCCCACCGCCAGGCCGGCCCGCCGCAGGAATCTCCGGCGGTCGATGATGCTTTCGTACGTGTCGGCACGGGTCATGCACGGCAGTGAACCCGCAGATCCGTTTCCCCGGCGTTTCCATGGCCGCCTCGGTGGGCGACACTGCAACGTGCACTCAGAAGAGCAAGCCCCGTGGCGGGGCGACGAGTTGAGCGGCCGGATCTACCTGGCCTTGCGTGACGGCGTCCTCGACGCCGAGCCGGTCATCGAGCTGGCCTGCCTGCTGGAGGAATGGGACGAGGGCACGCCGGCCACACGGGAGCTCCTCGAACGTCCCGTCGCCGAGCTGACCACGGCCGACCTGATCCGCCTGGGCGAGAGCCTGCTCGCCGACGTCGGCTTCGAGCCGACCTTCGCCCTCGAACCCCGCCTGTGGGCGACGCTGGAGCACGCACTGGAGGCCGTGAAGCGCGATGTCCGCGCCCAAGGAATCACCGGCACACTCCGCCTGGCGACCCCCGACTGGGACGGCAGCGGTCACGCTCGGGTGGAGTTCCAAGGCGACTACCACGGCAACGGCATCCCGCCCACCGCGGGGAACATCGCGGGGAACAGCGCTGCGGGCACGCTGGCGAATGTCGCTGAGGCCGTTCAAGAGACGATCATGGGGTTGATCCTGAAGGTCTGGCCGGTGTGCGCCGCGCACGATCTCGGCCTGCATGTCGGATGTGAGCATGAGGTCGCCGTCTGGCGGTGCGTCGGTGGTGGGACGCATACGGTCGCGCCGGTCGGCGAGCTGACCTGATCGCGGGGCCGCCTCACCTCGTCAGCCCGTGGTGGGTGATGTGGAGGTCGCTGACGCCGCGGACGCCAGGCCGGGGTCGGCGCGCAGGGTGGCGAGGTGGGCGGGGTGCCGCAGCAGGGCGAGCACGCCGTTGGCGATCAGGTTGACCGTCGTCTCGTGCCCCGCCACCAGCAGCAGCACGATCGTGGAGACCAGCTCGTCATGGCTGAGCACGTCGCCGCCGTACTCCGCCGCGAGCAGCTCGGAGATCAGGTCGTCCCGGCGCGGGCTCTTGCGCCGGTCGGCGACGAGCTCGTTGACGTATCGGTGCATCTCGACCGTGCCGAGCACCCACTCCGGGGTCCCGCCGTCGCCGTCGCCGGGGTCGGAGAAGCCGTCGAGCAGCCGGGTGAGCTGGGCGGACCACCCGTGGAACAGCCGCTCGTCGGCGGGTGGGACGCCGAGCAGGCGGCAGATGACCGTCACCGGCAGGGGGTAGGCGAAGCCGGACAGCAGGTCGAACCTGTCCCAGTCGGCCACGCGGTCGAGCAGCTCGTCGACCAGTCGTGCGACGGAGCCCTCCATCCGGGCGACGGTACGGGCGGTGAACGCGCCGGCCGCCAGGCGGCGCAGCCGGGTGTGGTCGGGGGCGTCGAGGGAGAGGAACCACGGCCGCCGGACCGAGGACGGGGCGTCCGGGGGATAGGGGTCGGTCTGGTCGGGGTTGAAGTGCCGCCAGCGCTCGGCGCTGAGCCGCGGGTCGCGCAGGAGCGTCTCGCAGTCGCGGTAGCCCGTCACCACTAACGCGGACAGCTCCTTGATCCAGACCGGGCCGTGGGCCCGGAACTCGGCATAGATCGGGTACGGGTCGGGCCTCGACGCGGGGTCGAGCAGCCTGCCGACCAGGTGGAAACCGGACGTCTCCGTTGCCATGGACATCTGCACTCCTTGGGACGCACACTATTGACCTGAGGTCATTAATATTGACCTGAGGTCAATATGTCAACCGCGACGAGGAGGCGTTCGGGGTGGGAGGCGGCGGGTCCAAGGGGCGATCGACGCGGGCATCCCGCGGTGGAGCGGGGTCGTGGGGGTGTAGCCGAGTTCGCGGGTGGCCGCGGTGATGCCGTCGGCCGGGCACACCCAGCTATGGCCCATTTCCCGGGCCTTGTCGCGGTTCAGGACGGGCACCTGGCCCCTGATCAGGCCGACGGCTTCGGAGATCCAGGCGGCGGCGTGCACGGCCGTCATGGGAACGGGCAGTACGGCCGGGCGCCGGCGGCCCAGCATCCGGGCCAGTTCGGCGCACACGTCCGACCAGTCGTGGGCCTGGCCGTCGCAGATCGGATAGACGCCCGCTTCGGGGTCCGTACGGGACAGGGGAGTGCCCTGTTCGGCGGCGGCCAGCAGGGCGGAGCACAGGTCGTCGACGTAGAGGAGGCAGTAGTGGCGGGGGCCGGTTCCCGTCTTGAGCACCAGGCCGCGGGCCAGCATCGGCAGCAGTGTGGGCAGCAGCGCCGGTTCGCCGGGGCCGTAGACGATGCCGGGCCGGAGGACGACGGCCTGGAGCCGGTCGGCGTGCGCGCGTACCGCCTGTTCGCCGGCCAGTTTGCTGGCGCCGTACCGGGAGACCGGCCGCCTGGTGGGGGAGGGGCCCGCGGCGGCCAGCGATGAGCAGACGACCAGGCGGGGCGGCCGGGGCAGGGCGGCGAGTACGCGGGCCAGGCGGGCGCTGCCGTCGCGGTTGACCGCCTGGAAGGCGGCTCTGGTGCGCGCCTTGACCAGGGCGGCCAGGTGGATCGCCCGGTCGGCGCCGGTGACCGCCTCGGTGAGGCCCTGCCCCGTGGTCAGGTCGCCGTCGATCACGTCGACCCCCAGTTCGCGCAGGGCGCGGGCGCGTGCGGACGGACGGGCCAGCGCGGTGACCGCGTCCCCGCGATCGAGGATCATCCGGGTCAACCGGCTGCCGACGAAGCCGGTCGCGCCGGTGAGAAGGTAGCGGGTCACCCGTGGCTCCCGAACGCCCTGGTACGGACACCGCCGAGGGTGTGGTCGACGCGGCCCGCGGCCCGGCGAAGGCGCCGTGCCAGGGCGCCGGCTTCCTGCTCCGTCATCGGAGTGAACCCCCAATTGGTGCTGCCGTGGGCGGTCGTACACCTGCTGGACCCGAATTCGCGCAGGTCGATCGGGGCGCACGCTACACCGGGCGCGCCGCCGGACACGCTCCGCGACACGCGGGCCGTCGATGGAGTGGTCGTCGCGTCCGTACGCGCGTGGCGATCCCGAGGTCGAGACGCACCACAGTATGACCGGACGATGACACTACGTGACGATCATGAGGTAAAGGCTTGGCAAAGACGCGCTCGGACTTGGCATTTGCTGTTCAAAGCTTTCCCCCGCAACACGCTCCGTGATCACCGCGACAGAAAGAGAGCTGCGCACCGTGCTGGACGCCTTCGGCAAACGCGGTCCCCGCCCTGACCTGACGTCCGCGATCGAGGCAGGGACCAATCCGAACAACATCGGTGGCCGGGCCGGCCGGCGTCCGCTCTGACCGCGTCGATGGACAGCAAGGAGTCCCCCATGCCCGACGTCGCCAGGCCCAGGCGGTACGGATGGGCCGTGCTCTGGCTGACCGTGGCCGTCTTCGTCGTGGCGTTGCTGACCGGCCATGACGTCCAGGACCGGCTCGTGCTCGGCGACACCGCCTCCATCGGACCCGTACCAGCCGGTGAGCCGCCGCGCAGGGCCCACGGAGGCGAGAGCCCCCAGTTCGTGCTGATCGCCACCGCCGCCCGTTCCGTCGACGCCCGGGACAGCGCCGCCGCGGGCGGCAGACTGGCGGCCACGCTGGCCCGCGCAGACGGAGTGCTCCAGGTCAGCTCCTACTGGGAGACGCGCTCGCCGTCCATGCGCAGTCATGACGGCCGGAGCGCGCTCATCCTGGCCCGCCTGGACGGAGACCACACCCGCCGGATCGCCACGGCGCGCCGGCTCGTCGCCGAGCTCACCGGTCACCGGTACGGGTTGTCGGTCACGGCGACCGGGGAAGCCCCGATCAGGGCCGAGAGCCGCCCACGCACCGAGCACGGCCCGCGTACCGCCGAGTTGATCGCCGTCCCGCTGACGCTGGTGATCCTGCTGCTGGTGTTCGGCAGTGTGGTGGCCGCGCTGCTGCCCCTCCTGGTCGCCGTTCTGGCCGTCATCGGCGCGATGGCCGTGTTGCGGCTGCTCACCGAGGTCATCGAGGTCTCGGCGTTCGCCATGAGCGTCGCCGCCACGCTCGGATCCGCGCTCGCGGTCGCCTTCAGCCTGTTCATCGTCACCCGCTTCCGCGAGGAGCTGGCCCGCTGCCGCGACCCCCAGCGTGCGATCGCCACGACCATGCGCACCACCGGCCGTGCCATGGCCTACTCGGCGGCCACGGTGACCCTGTCGCTGACCGCGCTGCTGCTGTTCCCGTTCACCGTCCTGCGGTCCGTCGCCTACGGCGGCATCGCGATCACCGTTCTGGCGGCCGCCGTGAGCCTGATCGTGCTGCCCGCCGTCCTGGCGCTGCTCGGCGAGCGCGTCAACAGCCTGCCGATACCCGGCCCCTGGCGGGCCGGGCGGGCGCCGGGGCGGGGATGGCCGAAGCCGGCCGCCGTGGTGATGCGCCGCCCGCTGCTCGTGGCCGTCCCCACCACGTTGCTCCTCACCGCGCTGGCCAGCCCCTTCGCCGGCGCCCGCCTCGCGACCCTGGACGACGGGGTGCTGCCGCCGCAGGCCCCCGCCGCGCAGGCGGCCCAGCGGCTACGCGAGGACTTCGACGCGGGCGGCGGCGTCGCCCCCACCACCATCGTGCTGCCCGATCTGTTCGCGGCGGCCGGTCCCCGCGCCGCCGGCTCCCGCCCCCGAGGCTCGGCCGTTCTGAGCCCGGCCGTCACCCGGTCAGTCCGTTCGGTCCGGCCGGTACGCGCCACCGTCGGCGGGGCCCAGGTCTCCCACCCGCTCGACACCCATGACACGCTGCCCATGGCCGTGACCCTGGTCGCGCTCTCGACCCTCAGCCTGGTCACCGCCCTCACCGGCCGCGTCGTGCCGGCCGTCAAGGCGCCGCCGATGAACGCGCTCGGCTTCGGCGCCCTGTTCCACCTCTTCCGGCGGCGCCCGCCGGCCGTTCGTCTCGCCTGAAAGGTCTCACATGCTCGCTCGCCCTCTTCGGTCAACGGCACCGTGCCGCCCGGCCGGCCACGCCGCCGAACTCGTCGTCTCGGGGCCCTGCCTCTTCTACCACTCGTTCGAGAGCCCGTTCGTACGCCGTGCGTACCCGGCCCGAACCGCTCCCACGCCGGTGCCGTCGGCGACCGGCAGGGGTAGCGGCCAGGGGTAGCGGTCAGCGGGCGACGGCGCAGGCGTCCCTGTTGAGGGAGATCCGGCTCGGCAGGGACGCGTCGCCCGTGTGGCCGGCGAGGTAGCCCATGGTGACGCTACGGCCGGGGGCGATGGAGCCGTTGTGGGAGGCGTTGACCGCGGTGATCATGTCACCGCTCTGGGTGAGGTCGGTGTTCCAGTCCGAGATGACGCTCTGTCCCCGGGCGAGGGGGAACCTCAGCGTCCAGCCGTCGATCGGTGCGGTGCCGGTGTTGGTGATGGTGAGGTCGACGGTCATGCCGCCACCCCAGACCTGCGTCTTGTACGCGATCCGGCAGGTCGGCTTCTCGTGCTGGAACGAGATGCGGTGCAGGCCGCCCGGAAGGTCGTTGACGACGTAGAGCTCGCCCTCCGGCGTGGCGCCGAACGCGGTCACCTGCGTGGGCGTCTGGCCGATCTCTGCCTGGGAGTAGCCGCCCGAGCCGTTCTCGCGCAGCGCCCACACGGTGGAGTAGCAGTAGTCGGTGGCGATGTAGGTGCCGCCGACCAGGTGCGCGAACTCCGCGCCGCGATACACCTGCCCGCCGATGACCGCGCAGCCGAAGGTGTGCGGGGAGTAGGTGAAGACCGGCTTGGTGTACGTGGCGTCGGAACGGCACTGGGCCTGGTCGAAGACCTCCAGCCCTTCGTAACAGGACCAGCCGAGGTTCGCGCCGGCCTGCCGTCCGGTCTTGAGGTGGTTGATCTCCTCCCACCGGCCCTGGCCGACGTCGCCGATCCACATCGAGCCGTTCGCGGGGTCGACGGAGAAGCGCCAGGGGTTGCGCCCGCCGTACATCCATATCTCTTCCCGCGCGCCCGCGACGCCGACGAACGGGTTGTCCCTGGGAACGCAGTAGGCCAGGTTGCCGCAGCTCCGGCTGACGTCGACGCGCAGGATCTTGCCCAGCAGGGTGTCCAGGCGCTGCCCGGTGTCGAAGGGGTCGCCGGCGCCGCCGCCGTCGCCGATGCTCATGTACAGGTTGCCGTCGGTGCCGAAGGTGATCTGGCCGCCGTTGTGGTTGGTGTTCTCGGAGTGCTCCTGGGCGAGCAAGGGCTCCAGGACCCCGGTGTCGAGCCGGTACCGGCCCAGGGTCACCGCGCCGTCCGGCAGCGCGGTGTAAGCCAGGTACAGGTCCTGGCTCTCGGCGAAGTCGGGGGAGAGGGCGATGCCGAGCAGCCCTCGCTCGTTGCCGGATTCGTCCACCGACGCGGTGATGTCGATGATCGGGGTCTGCCCGAGTCCGGTGTCCGGGTGGTAGACCCGTACGGTTCCGCGCTTCTCGGCGATGAACAGCCGCTTCGTCCCGTCGTCGGGGGCGGCGATGGCGATGGGGCGGCGTAACCCGAAGGCGACCTGGGTGGTGGTCGCGTTGATCTCCTCCAACGGCACCGGGGAGGCCTCCGCCGCCCGCGCGCCGGATGAGGAGGTCGCCGCGGCGACTGGTGGGGTGAGTGCGCTCACGGGGGCGAGCAGTGGCAGGGACAGGGCGAGCAGCACGGGGGCTGCCCAGCGTCTTCCTGGCATGTCGGGCTCCAGAGGCGGGGCTTCGTCGGGATCCGGAAGACGGAGGTTCCCCCGGACCGGGGCGCGTCCGGGCTCGCAACACGCCCGGCCCGCGCGCGTTCCGTCCTGAGGCGAGCGGAATACGGTGCCGACCGGGCAGTTCCCGTGCTCTGACGTGCCCGACCGGACGGTATCCGCTCCCCCGCCGTCACAACCAGGCCCGCGACCACGCCCGCCGCCCCGAAGCCGGCTGCGGCCGCTCCCACCCACTCTGACCGGCGACGATACGAAAGCGCTCCGGCGGGGCCCGCATCCGGCCCATGAAACGTACATCGCCGAGGCGGACCCGCGGAGCGTCAGTGGGGCTTGTCCCGGTAAGGGGGGTCGAGGAGGGTCGCGGTGAGCGTCGCGGTGAGCCACTCCTCGTACTCGGCCTCGCTCCATTCGCACACTTCGGTGAGTTTTTCGAAGTTCTCCGTCGAGGTGAGGACGTAGATCTGCGCGGCGGCCCTGGCCGGAGGAAGGTCCGGGCGCAGCGCGCCGAGCGCGTGGAGGTGCTCGGCCGGCCCGCGGCTTCCCAGCAGCCTTTCGTGTTCGATGCCGGCCAGCACGTCCTGGAGCCCCGCGTCGGTCGGGGACGCGGCGGCCGCCGCGCGCAGGACGCGGTGCACGGGCTTGATGCGCCGCAGGATCGCGGTGGCCATGGCGGCGTACCGGGCCAGTTTGCGTACGGGGTCGGGCTCATCGATGATCGCCCGGACCTCGGGGCGGTCGCTCTGCGGCACGGGCCGGTCGTCCCCGGCGAGCGTGATGTCGTAGACGAGCTTGGCCAGCGCGGGCTTGCCGCCGGGGCAGGACGTGTACAGCGTCTGAACGGCCACGCCCGCCTCACGCGCTACCTCGGCCATGGTGGTGTCGGCGTAGCCCTTGCTGATCATCAGTTCCCGCGCCGCCGTCGCGATCTTCTGGCGCGTGGCCTGGGCGTGCTCCTGGCGCAGGGCGCTGGAGTAAGGGCGTCGCTTCTTCTGCTCGGTCATCGGCAGCCATGATTTCAGAAGTACATTGACTGGATGCACCTCTAATGAAAGAGTGTCGATATAGTCAAATGCTCGTGGGGAAGGGCGTACGGTGTCCCTGGTTCTCACCGCGTCCAGGATGGTCGCGCTGTTGCTGGTCGGCTTGTACGCGGGCGGCGTCTTCTTCGTGGTGATCGCCCCGTCCGTGACCCGGATGCCGGGGCCTGCCCACGTCAGGTACTGGCAGGCCCTCAACGTCGACTACGGCCGTGCCATGCCGCCACTCCTGCTGGCCGGTATCGCGGCGATGTCCGTCGTGGCGGTCCTGTCGTGGACTCGTGGGTGGCTCGTCTTCGGCCTCGGCTCGGCCGCCCTCGTCCTGGTGATCCTCACGGTCGCCCTCACCCTGGCAGGTCTGGAGCCTCTCAACCGGATCGCCGACGCCTGGGATCCCGACCGGCTGCCCGTCGGCTGGCACGAGAACCGTCGACGGTGGTTCAACCTGCACCTCGTACGGACGGCGCTCGCCCTTGCGGCGTTCGCGTGCCTGATCACCGCCCAAGCCCTCGACCGGTCCGAGCCTTCGCCCGATCGCCCTGTTCAGACCCGGGCCGGTTGAGCGTTCTTCCAGAGATGAGGAATCCGCATGGCCCAGCCGGCCCTACAGAGATCACCCGTACCCGTCCTCGCCCTGGCCGCGGCCCTGCTCGCCGGTCGATCAAGGCGACGGTCTGCCTCTACACCGCCGCCGACGCCCCGCAGCAAGGCTACGATCCGCTGACCATGCGGGTCGACCTGGTCGAGGGCGCGGACTCCGCCGCCATCAGGAAGAGTTTCACCGACACCTGCGCCGAGAACGGCGGCAGCGTCCGGGACTCGTCCGGGGCCAAGGTGTGCGACAGGAACGGCTCGGTCGTGGAAGGCCTGGCGGGGGACGGGGACCGGGCGATCAGCGTCTACTGGGTCAATGCCGACACCTCCACGGCCACCACGTTCACCCCGGCCTTCGCCCGGATCCTCGCGGCGGTCGCCGATTAGCACGTTCACCCGGCGGTTCGAGGTACGGGCCTCCGGAGGGGCAGGACCTGGCGGGCGGTTCCGTCAGATGACGCCGTGGGCGATGAGGCTGTGGGCACAGTCGAGGACGGTCTGGGACGCCGGCCGGGGACGCCAGCCGAGGACGCGTTCGGCCTTGCCGGTGCTGTGCCGGTTACGGCGTCCGAGTGAGACGGTGATCGACCGCAGCGGCCTGTCGAAGATCGAGATGAGGCGGACGAGGAGGTCGGGAAGCTGACGGGTCGACACCTTCGACCCCGCCTCCCCGAGCCCTTCGCGCAGGGTGAGCGCCATCTGGCGCATCCAGGTGAACTCGCCGGTGGCGAGGAACCGCTGCCCGGCGGCCTCCGGCGCGGTCATGGCGCGGATGTGGAGGTCGGCGAGGTCGCGTACGTCGACGATCTCGAGGCCGATGCGCGGGCTGCCTGGCAGCCTGCCGCCGATCATGCGCGCGACGATCCGCGTCGAGCCGGCGTTCGCGGCGGTCAGGATCGGGCCGAAGACCGCGCCGGGCAGGATCGTGGTCAGGGTCGTCGGTCCGTGATGTCCGGCCATGAAGTCCCAGGCCGCCTTCTCGGCGAGGGTCTTGGAGCGCCGGTACGGGCTGAGTGTGGGGTCTGCCGGATCGGTCCAGAGGGTTTCGTCGGTGATGCCCTCCTCGGCGTACGACGAGGGGCTCGCGGCGTTGGCCGCCGAGGTCATGACGACCCTACGTACACCGGCTTTGGTCGCAGCCCGGAGCACGCGCAGGGTGCCATCGCGAGCGGGAGCGGTCAGAGCGGTGTCCGTAGCGGTGTCCGTAGCGGTGTCCGCGCCCAGCGGCGAGGCCACGTGGAGCACGTAGTCGCAGCCGGCCACCGCGGCGTCCCACCCGTCGTCGCCGGTGAGGTCGGCGACGACGAAGCTCAGCCGGTCACCGGGGCCGACGGCGGCCCGGACGGCGGCCTCTTTCGACGCGTCGCGGACGGTGGTGCGCACCTGGTAACCGCGCTGGAGAAGCTCGAGGACGCACCATCCGGCCACGTAACCGGTGCCACCGGTCACCAGCACCGTCTCGGTCATGTCGGCTCCGATCTCACCGCTACACTGAACAAATGGAGGATTCTTCCACTAACCATATGGAGGAATCCTCCATTTAGCAACCAGGGAAGGGCGCCGGATGGTTGGAGACCGCGTGAGCGGTGAAGGACGCCCGCTGCGTGCCGATGCCCGGCGCAAACGTGAGGCGATCCTGGCCGCCGCCGTCGACGTCTTCGCCGAGCGCGGCATCGAGATCGCCCTCGACGAGGTCGCGCGGCGCGCCGGCGTCGGGATCGGCACCCTCTACCGTCACTTCCCCACCCGGGAAGCGCTGATCACCGGCGCCTACGTCCGGGAGATCGACCTGCTCTGCGACGGGGTCGACGACCTGCTGGCCGCCATGCCGGCCGACGAGGCGCTGATCGCCTGGATGCAGCGCTTCGTCGGCTACGTGGCCGGCAAGCCCGGCATGGCGCTGGCCCTCAAGTCCATCGTCACCACCACCGACGCGGAGGCCCTGAAGGGGAGCCACGACCGTGTCCACGCCGCGCTCGGCCGGCTCATCGACGCCGGTCGACGCGATGGCCTCATCCGCGCCGACGCCTCGTCCGAGGACGTGGCCAACGGCCTCAGCGGCGTCAGCCTCGCCAACAGCCGGCCCGGCACCCGGGAGCGCGCGAACCGGCTCATCGCCCTGCTCGTCGACGGCCTGCGCTACAACGCCACGCCCCGCGGCACCACCCGGTGACGCCACCGGGAGCATGACGAGACGTCCGCGGTGCGGCGCTTGACTTCAAGCGCTTCAAGTATCGGAGACCCGGTGCATGTCGGCGATACAGAACCTGGCGGACGCCTCCCCGCTCACGATCCAGGACGTGTCCAGGCTCAGCGGGCTGTCAGAGCCGACGCTGCGCTACTACGAGAAGATCGGCCTCATCGACCCGGTGGACCGGAACGAGAGCAGCGGCCACCGCCGCGGTGCAGACCATCGAGGCGTTGAGCTGCCTGCGGTCGACCGGAATGAGCGTCCAGGACATGCGCGCCTACCTCCGGCACCTGTCCGCGGGGTAGGACGGGGACCATGCCGGTCGTCCTGCCCGTGTACTTCGGCGTGGTCGACGTACGCGACGTCGCCGACCTCCATCTACGCGCCATGACCCATCCCGGCGCCGCCGGCGGGCGTTTCCTGGCCGGCAGCGGCGAGGCGATCAGCTTCCTGGGGATGGCACGCATCCTGTCCGAGAACCTCGGTGCCCACGCCGCCCGGGTGCCGACCCGGGAGCTCACCGCCGACGAGGTACGTCAGGCCGCCCGTACCGATCTCGCGATGCGCGAGGCGGCCGGCCGGCTGGGCCGGATCCCGGTCCTGAACACCGGCAAGGCCCGCACCGTCCTCGGCTGGCGGCCCCGCACCCCGGTCACGACCATCGTCGACACCGCGCGAAGCCTGCTCCGCGTGGGGGCATGACCGTCGAGCCACCTCAGCAGGGTGTGGGCGTGGGTACCCTCAGGGAACGTGCCGGTGCGTGGAAGGACGATCGATGACCACCGTGGTGCTCGCCGATGACGAGGCCCTCCTCCGCAAGGCGCTGGCGTCGTTGCTGCCTCTCGAAGGTGACATCACCGTGCTCGCCGAAGCGGCGGACGGCGCGGCGGCCGTGCAGGCCACGCTGCGGCACCGGCCCGATGTGCTGGTCATCGACCTGGAGATGCCCGGTGTCGACGGACTCGGTGCCGTCGCGGAGATCCGGCAGGCGCGGCCGGAGCAGGTGATCCTCATGCTGACCCGCCACGCCAGGCCCGGCGTGCTCCGCAAGGCGCTGAAGCTCCGGGTGCAGGGCTTCGTCAGCAAGTCCGCGGAGCCGGCGCACATCGTTTCGGTCATCAAGACCCTGCACTCGGGCAAGCGCTGGATCGACCCGGACGTCTCCGCCCTCGCCGTCGTCGACGACTGCCCGCTCACCGACCGCGAGATCGACGTGCTGCGGGTGACCGGCGAAGGCTACTCGGTCGCCGACATCGCCGCCCAGCTCCACCTGGCGGAGGGCACGGTGCGCAACTACCTCTCCAATGCGATGCAGAAGACCCAGACCAGGACCCGGCACGAAGCGGCACGCTACGCGCGTGAGCACGACTGGCTGTAGCCGGGGGCGTCGTGGAGGAGCTAGGTGACCGTCGTGATCACGGAGAGACTGACGGCCACGCTCGACGCGGTGATCGCGGCGGCGGTCCGGGTCACCGCGGTGTTCACGGCCGCGGCCCCCCAGTTGCCGTTCTCGAGCTCCTTCGCGCGCAGGTAGACCTTCGTCGACCACTTCGGCACGGGGTGAAGGGTCGGCAGCGTCCCGCTTGAGGAGAGCAGCGCGATCACGGCGGCGGTGCGGGCGTCGGGGCTCTCACCGTCCTCCAGTACGGCCCGCACCTTTTGCCGGAGTTCCGCCTCGTGCCCCGTGTCCTCGGCCGGCAGCCTGGTCGTGCGGAACACGCCCAGCACCCGCCTGCTCTCGCGGCGAATGAGGCCACGCTCGACAAGCCGGTCGATCACGGGTTTCCAGAGGCCGCCGCCGATGGCGAGGAGGAGCGTCTGGACGCCCTGGGGTCGTTCGGCGACCTTGTCGTAGGCGGACTGGAGCAGGGGGTCCGGGAGCGGGCCGTCCCCGATCGCGAGGACCTTGGGACCGTTCAGTCCCGCGCGACCTCCGTCGGTCTCGATCCTGCCGCGCAGCGCGAGTTCGACGAGCAGGGCGCCGCCGAGGGTGTAGTGAAGGGTGCCGGCTCCGGCCACGGCCCCCGTCGCGTCGTCGAGCATCAGCAGCATCAGATCTTCGATGATCAGCGTGGCCGGCGGTTCGGGCGTCATCGGCGCGGCTCCCAGCGGAAGATCCGCGAGGCCAGCGTGACGGCGACGACGACCCAGGCCAGCGTGGGGGCGAGCAGGAGCAGGGAGTCGGCGACGGGGACGCCGCCGTTCCAGGCGTTGACGGCCAGCTCGGTGGCCGCGCCGCCGGGAAGCAGCCGCTTGAGCAGGGTGAGCTCCTCGGTTCCGGTGATCCCCACCCAACTGGCCACGGCGATGGTGCCGAGGCTGATGGGCAGCGTGGTCACCTGGGCGTGCTCGGGGGAGTTCGTCAGTCCCGCCGTGGCCAGCCCCAGGCCGAGCATCATGGTCACCGTCGAGAGGACGGCCGCCACCAGGAGGAGAACGTTGTCCGGCGGGCCGGTGATCACACCCAGCACGGTCGTGATCACGGCCACCTGGACCAGCGAGATGACCGTGAGCGGCAGGAGCAGCCCGGAGAGGATGACGGCGTCGCCCGCCGCCGTGGAGCGCAGCCGTTTGAGGAAGAGGTTCTGTCGGCGTGCGGCCAGGGTGGTCACCGCGGTGGTGTAGAGCCCGAACGCCCCCACGGTGAACATCACGATCGCCGCGATGTAGCCGAGGCTGCCCAGAGCCGCGAAGACTTCGTGCTGGTAGATGAAGAACCCGCTGACCACTACGGGCATCACGAAACTGGTGACCAGAACCAGCCGGTTCCGGAAGATCTGGACCAGCTCACTGAGAGCGATCGAGAGCATGGTGAAGGTCCTTTGCCTGGAAGGTTCGGGTCTAGTCGCTGCCGAGGGCGCGGAAGACGTCGTCGAGCCGCGTCGGCCCGGCCTGGAGGTCCCGCAGCTCCACCGCGTGGTCCTGCGCCCAGCGGAGCAGGGTGTGCAGGTCCTGCTGCAAGGCGAAGGTCTCGACGAGGAACTTCCCGTCGCTCTCGCGCCTGGCCTGCACCGGCGGCGCGGGTACGGAGGTCGGCAGGGAGAAGCGGATGACGGAGGGCAGGGTCCGCGTCAGTTCGGAGACGGTCCCTTCCTGGTGGAAGGCGCCTTTGTGCATGAGCCCGATGCGATCGGCGCGCTGCTGGGCCTCTTCCAGGTAGTGCGTGGTGAGCACGATGGTGGATCCGTCTTCGCGCAGCTTGTCCACGACCTCCCACAGGTCGTCCCTGGACTGGATGTCCAGGCCGGTGGTGGGCTCGTCCAGGAAGATCAGCTCAGGTGCTCCGTACGCGGCGGTGGCGAAGTCCAGCCGCCGCTTCTCGCCGCCGGAGAGCTGGGACACCTTGGTCCCGGCCTTGCGGGTGAGGTCGACGATGCCGAGCACGCGGTCGACCTGGTCGGTGCGCTGGGAGAGCCTGCCGATCAGCCGGACGGACTCCCGCACCGTCAGATCGGGAGAGAAGCCGCTCTCCTGCAGCATGATGCCCATCCTGGGCCGAACCGCCCGCCGGTCACGCGGGCTCTGCCCGAAGACCCGCACGGTGCCCGAGGTGGCCGCACGGTGGCCTTCGATGATCTCCAGGGTCGAGGTCTTCCCCGCCCCGTTCGTGCCGAGCAGCGCGTAGAACTCACCGGGCCGCACCTGGAAGGACAGATCTTTCACGGCGTGGAAGTCGCCGTAGCTGAGGTTCAGACGTTCGACGTCGATGACTGGTGTCGAGGACATGTGTCGATCTCAGCCGTCGCCGCGCACATCTGCCAGTGCGACCACGTCATCACCTGGCCATGACGTTTCTGCGGGTGAACGTATGACGCGGCGTCACTGGTGCCGCCACGGAACCCGGATGACACTGGAGGCGGACGCCCGCACCACCAGAGCCGCGACACAGCCCAATCCGGGCAGATCCGCCGTTGATGGCGCCGCCACCAGGCCGCCGTTACCGTCAGCAGGTATGAAGCCTTCGCTCATGCTTTCGGCTCTCACCCGACTGGTCGGTGCGGTGATCATCGGGGCGATCATCGGGTCTTCCGGCTGGCTGATCGCGGACGTGCCGCTGGGCGTTCTCGCCGGCATCATGTCGGCCGCGGCGATCTTCGTCGCCTCCGGGTGGATCGCGTTGTGGCCGATGGACGCCGCCGCCACCCGTCGCAACATTCGACGCGAGGACTTCCGGCCCGGGGCCGAGGAACTCGTCATCGTCCTGGCGGCCGTGTGCGGTCTCGTCAGCATCGTGGTGCTGCTGGTCCGCGGCCAGTCCTCCAGCCATGTCGAGGCCGCGACCGCGCTCGGGGGCGTGTTCATGTCGTGGGCGAGCCTGCATCTGATGTACGCCACGCGCTACGCGTACCTCTACTACGACACGTCCGCCGGCGGCATCGATTTCAACTCCAAGGACGAGCCGACGTTCCGGGACTTCCTCTATTTCAGTTACAACCTCGGCATGACCTACCAGGTCTCCGACACCTCTGTGTCGAGCCAGATGATCCGCCGGGTGGTGCTGCGGCACACGCTCCTGTCGTACGTCTTCGGCACGGTCGTGCTGGCCACGACCATCAACCTGGTGGTCGGCATCGCCACGGGATGAGGTGCCCGGCCCACGGCGACGACTTCGGCGCTGGCATACTCCCGGGGGAAGATCACTGACTGAACCGGCCGCCGCCGTCCGAAGGAGATCAACCGTGACGACCCCTCCCCGTACCGGAAACGCGAGACTCGAGGTGCTCAAGGGGATCGCCCGCGTGGGTGGGCATGTCGCCCGTGAAGGGCTCACGCGTCAGCCGGCCGGCATTCCCGTGTCGAGCAAGGAGGTCACCCGCGAGTGGCTGACGGCCGTCCTCTGCGGCGGGCATCCGGGCGCGGCGGTGGAGTCGTTCACGACCAAGGACGTGAGCAGCGGTACGTCGTCGCGCTGGGGGATCACGGTCGGTTACAACGAGACCGGTCGTCGGGCGGGCCTTCCGCCGAACCTGTTCGCCAAGACGACGGCGGGTTTCAAGCAGCGCCTCACCCTGGACCTGGCCGGCATCCTCGAGGGCGAGCCGAACTTCTTCCGCCATCTCCGGCCCCACCTCGACATCGAAGCGGCTCGTGGCTACCACGGGGCGGTCGATCTGCGGTCGGGCCGCTCGATCTCGCTGATGGAGGACATCGTCGCCACCAAGGGGGCGACCTTCTGCTCGCCTCGGACACCCATCTCACGCGACCAGATCGAGGATCTTCTCGCCAACATGGCGACCTGGCACGGACGCTACTGGAACGCTCGCGAGCTGGCCGGACACGCCTGGCTGAAGGTGCCCAGCGCGCACTTCGGCAACCTCAACAGGCTGATCGGAATGGAGCAACGCGCCAAGGTCGGAGCCCGGCGGGCCAGGTCGGTGCTGCCCGAGGCGCTCCTGCCCCTCCAGGACACGCTCTACCGCGCGCTCGAACAGGCTCTGCGGACGGCCAGCGAGGGGCTCCTCACCCTCCTTCACGGAGACTCCCACATCGGCAATACCTACCTGGCCGCGGACGGCCGGATGGGGTTCACGGACTGGCAGATCGTCATGCGGGGAAGCTGGGCGTACGACTTCGCCTACACCGTCGCGTCCGGGCTCACGGTGGCGGACCGCCGCGCCTGGGAGCACGACCTGCTGGCCTTCTACCTGGAGCGGCTCGCCGCGGCCGGGGGCGAGGCGCCGTCGGCGGATGACGCCTGGCTCGCCTACCGCCGCCAGGCGATCTATCCCTACTTCATCTGGCTGGCCACCATCGGGCGCAGCGTGATCCAGCCGAAGTACCAGCCCGACGAGATCAGCCTGGGCATCATCGAGCGAACGGCGAACGCCGTACTGGACCTGGACCCGCTCAGCGCCCTGAGCGAGCGCGGCTGAATCACCGACCTTGTCATGGTCGCCTGCCCATGCTTGAGTGTTTCCGATGAGTCGCGATTCGGATATCGGCGAGCGCCTTCCACCTGCGCTGACCGTTGTCGTGTGCGCGGCGTTCCTTCTCGGCACCGCTCGCGCTGGTAATACTCGCCAGCCAAGCCTTGGCATACGGTCTGTGGCGTAAATCGCCCTCCACCGCGCCGGTTCGAGACGCCGCCCGCTGACGACCGCCTCGCGAGAGCGTTCAACTGCGGCGTCAGCGCAGTTGAACGCCGCGCATTAACCCGTCGCCGGCGCAGACGCGGACCCGTGACACCCCACCCTCCGGCGTGACGAATGCGCGGCATTGTTCATCCGCCGAGGCATACGCCATAGTGGACCCCGGCGAAACGACAATGCCCGGGCCGGTGATTCATACTTTCGCCGTGTCGCCCTTTTCTTAGTTATTTGCCGAGTTCTGATGATTCCGTTGTCATTCGCACAGCGCCGGTCGTGGCCGACGGAGAGCCCTACCAGCGCATCCTCGGCCTGAGAAAGAGGGGGTCGTCTTCATGAGCAGCGCAGATCACGGTCCAGGTCGGTTCAAAGTCGTCCTCAATGACGAAGACCAGTACTCGATCTGGCCCGTCGGCCGGGAGAACCCGTCCGGCTGGCGCGACGAGGGCACCGGCGGAAGCCGCGAGGAGTGCCTGGAGCATATCGGCCGGGTGTGGACGGACATGCGCCCACGCGGCGTACGCCTGCGAATGGCTTCGTCGTCTCCGCAGGACCGGTGAAAGGCGGGCATGAGAATGACGGACACTTCCGCGGTGATCAGGCCGGTGGACGACCGGGCGCGTGCCGCACTCGAACCGTTCTCGCTCGTGAAAAGCAAGGACCGCGCCAAACTGCCCCATGCGGTTTCGAATGCCTATCCTATGTCCACGCTGCAACTGGGCATCGTCTATCACGCGTTGTCAGAAGGCGATGAACGGCCGTATCTGAATTTCTGCAGTTTGCGCGTGCGCGGGATCGGGCTCGACCTGGAGCTGTTCGACCAGGCCGTCCAGGACGTGGTGAACAGGCATGCCGTCCTCCGGACCTCGTTCGACCTGGCCACCTATGGCGAGGCGATGCAACTCGTACACGCGGTGGCGACGGTACGGCGCGAGGTCCACGATCTCCGTGAGGTGCCCGAGCAGGAGCGGGAGCGGCACCTCCTCGCCGCGCTTCGCGCCGAAGGGCGGCGGCCCTTCGATCTCGCCACGGCGCCCCTCCTGCGCTGCGTGCTGCACCGCTGGGCGGAGGAGGAGTTCCAGTGGACCGTCACGTATCACCAGGCGATTCTCGACAGGGAGAGCCTGCTTCGCGTTCTCGACGAGACGCTGAGCCGTTACGCGGACCTCGTCGCCGATCCAGGGGCCACGACCTCCGCGCCGCCCGCCGAGGTCTTCCCGGAGTTCGTTTCGTCGGAGCGGGCGGCCATCGACTGCGCGGAGCACGGCAGGCGCTGGCGGGAGCACCTCTCCGGCTACACCGCGAAGCCCTTGCCGGCGGCGGCCGCCCGGGGCGCCGCGCCGACGATCGCCGGCGAGGTCACCGCGTACAGGTCGGTTGAGTCGCCCATTCCGGACGCCATCGGCGACGCGTTGCAGAAACTGAGCAGTGAGGCGGGCGTGCCGGTCGAAGACGTCCTGCTGGCGGCGCACCTGAAAGTGATGAGCCTGCTGACCGGCGACAGCGACGTCGCCACGGGAGTGGCCATGCGTCCACTCCAGGAGAGCCCTTCCTCCCACGTGGCCGGAGGCGTCTTCCTGAACGTTCTGCCGCTCCGGGTGGACGTCTCCGGAGGGCGATGGCTGGATCTGGTGCGACGGGTGTCCGGCCGAGGAAAGGACATGCTCCCGTACTGTCGTTACCCGCTTTCCCGTATCGCGGCGGACCTGGACGGCGCCGAGCTGTTCGACTCCATGTTTGAATACGGCGACACGCGACTTCCCCATGCCGCGTCAGGTCCGGCCGGCGGCATCGACGTTTCGATCACCCACCGGATCGAGCCCAACAACTTCACCCTCTCGACGAGGTTTCTCCGGAATTCCCGGTCCGGGCGGCTCTTCTTGGCGCTGGATTATCGGTCCGACCGGCTGGACGACGCTCAGGCGACGACGATCCGCGACTATTATTTCGCGACGCTGACCGCGATGACCGAACCGGACGGTCCGCATGACGCCTTCTCACCGCTGAGCAGAGCGGAGCGAGAACGCATGCTGGTGGACTGGAACGGCCCGAAACGCGATTATTCGCGTCGAGAATGCATGCACGAGCTCATCGAGCAGCAGGTCGTCAGGACACCGGACGCGCTCGCGGTGCTGAGCGACGAGGTCGAGCTCAGTTACGCCGAGCTCAATGCCAGGGCCAATCGGCTCGCGAGGGAGCTGCGCGACCTCGGGGCCGGCCCGGAGTCCGTGGTCGGCGTCTACGCCGAACGGGACGCGGACATGATCGTCACCTTGCTCGGCGTGCTCAAGTCCGGCGCCGCCTACCTGCCGCTGGACCCGAACTACCCGGAAGAACGGCTGCGCTTTCTGCTCGACGACGCCCGGGCCCGCCTCGTCGTCACCAAAGCGCCTTTCGCCGCACGGCTTCCGAAGGGAGACTGGTGGGTTCTGTGCACCGATGAGCGGGCGGCGGACATTCTTCGTCACCCCTCTCACGACCTCGACCCGCTGAGCACACCCGACAACCTGGCATACGTCATGTACACGTCCGGATCGACCGGCCAGCCGAAGGGCGTCGAGGTCCCGCACTCCGGCGTGGTCAACTATCTGAACTGGTGCGTCGAGGGGTACGCGAGCCGGGGACAGGGCGGGGCACCGGTGTTCTCCTCCTTCTCCTTCGACATGATCGTGCCCAACATGTACACCCCACTGATCATGGGTGAGCGCGTCTGCATGCTGCCGGAGACGCTGCCGGTTCACGAACTCGGACCCCGCCTGGAGCGGCTGGCGCCGTTCAATTTCATCAAGATGACCCCGGGCCACCTCGACCTGCTTTCGGAATCCCTCGGACGAGCCGCCGCCCGGAACCTCGCCGGCACCCTCGTCGTCGGCGCGGACGCCTTCCCGAGCCGCAATCTCGCCCACTGGCGGCGGCTGGACCCCGGCACGGTCGTCCTCAACGAGTACGGTCCGACCGAGGCCTCGGTCGGCAACAGCGTCTTCCACACCCAGGGCCGCGTCGAGCGCGACCTGCTCCCCATCGGGCAGGCCATTCCGAACACCACGATGTACGTGCTGGACGCGGCGATGAATCCCGTGCCGGTGGGCGTCGCGGGAGAGCTCTACATCGGCGGCGACTGCGTGGTGCGTGGCTATGCGGGCCGACCGGCGCTGACGGCGGGTTGCTTCCTGCCGGATCCCTTCCTCAGCGACCGCACCGGTGCCCGGATGTATCGCACCGGCGATCTGGGCAGATGGCTGCCGGACGGAAATCTCGAATTCCTGGGCAGGGTCGACGATCAGGTGAAGCTGAACGGCTACCGGGTCGAGCTGGGCGAGGTCGAGTCCGTGCTGGCCGAGCACCCGTCCGTCGCACAGTCCGTGGCCGCGATTCTCGGCAAGGATTCCCAGCGCCGCCTGGTCGGTTATTACGTGCCCCGCACAGAGGTGAGCGCCGAGGAACTCATGGCGTATCTCGCCGACCGGGTGCCCGGCTATCTGATGCCGTCGGCGCTGCACGCCATAGACGCCGTGCCGCTCAACGCGAACGGAAAGGTCGATCGCAAGGCCCTGCCCGATCCCCGGGAGTCGCGAGGGCAGGCGGCGACCACGTTCATCTCCCCCCGCACCCCCATGGAGCTGGCGCTCGCCGGCATCTGGGAAGACCTGCTCGGGATGAGGCCGGTGGGCGTGGAGGACAACTTCGCGGCCCTGGGCGGCGACTCGATCCTGGCCACCAGGATGGCCTTCAGGATCAAGAAGGACCTCGGTCTCGACATAGCGATAGCGGATATACCGAGCAGTCGCGATTTGGCGGAACTGGCCGGACGCCTGACCACCTCGGCGACGAACCGGCCCTCGGATCGGTGACCGACTTCAAATGGCCGCCTTACCTACCGGAACGGGTTAGTGGGTAGTTATGAGAAACAGAGTAACGACGCGTTCGGCCCGGGCCATGCGGGTCGCCGGCGATCGATTACTGGCCAACATACGAAGCCTCGGCAAGATTGGCGCCACGCCCGATGGCGGCGTCAGCAGACTCGCCTTCACCTCCGAGGACGCCCGCGGGCGGGAGCTGGTTCGCGACCTCATGATCGAGGCAGGGCTGCAGACCTGCGTCGACAGCGCGGCGAACATCATCGGACACAGGCCGGGGGAGCGTCAGGATTCACCGGCTCTCATGCTCGGGTCTCATATCGACACGGTGCCCAACGGGGGCGCCCTGGACGGTGCGTACGGAGTCCTGGCGGCCATAGAGGTGGCCCGCGCACTCAATGACCACGACACCCTGCTGTCCCACCCCCTGGCCATCGTGGCTTTCAACAACGAGGAAGGCGCGTTCGGCACCCGTGGAATGTGGGGGGCGCACGCGATGGTAGGGGCCCTCGACGAATCCGATCTGACCGCGGTGGACGATCGCGGCAGACCTGTGGCAGAGCTGCTCTTCGACATGGGCGGCGATGCCGGTCATCTCGACCGGGCCGTGTGGAGCGCGGACAGGGTGGCGGCCTATCTCGAGCTGCACATCGAACAAGGGCCGGTGCTCGAGAGCCGAAGCGTTCAGATCGGCGTGGTGGAGGCCATCACGGGCCGGTCGACCCTCGACATCACCGTACGCGGCAAGGCCTCGCACGCCGGGACCACGCCGATGGAGCTGCGCCAGGACGCACTCGTGGCGGCGGCGCAGGTGATACTCGCGGTACGCGACCTCGCCTACCCCAACGGGCCGGTGCGGGTCGCCACCGTCGGCTCGCTCTCACTGGCCCCGAACGCCTGGAATGTCGTACCCGGGGTCGTCACGATGCAGGTGGACCTGCGAGACGTGTCCGACGTCGCCATCAGGCAGGCGACCTCACGCCTCCGGTCCGAGGTCCTGGAGATCGCCATGAGAACCGCCACGGCGATCGAGGCGGAGAACCAGTACAGCGTGCCCGCCGTGTCCTGCGACCTGGGTCTGCGGGACGTCATCGCGGAGGCGAGCGAGAGCCTGGACCTGGGCCACCTCACTCTCCCGAGTGGCGCCGGCCACGATGCGCAGGTCATCGCGCGCATCGCACCGGTGGGCATGATCTTCGTGCCCAGTAAGGGCGGGATCAGTCACACACCGGAGGAGTACAGCGCCGAGGACGACCTGATAGCGGGCGCGAACGTGCTGTTGCAGTCCGTACTCGCCTACGACGAAAGATATGGCCGGACATTCTAAGAGGAAAAGCTGATATCTCAGTCAGAGTGGTGGCGCACCGATAACAGGGCTACCGGACTCATCGGACTCGGTTTGGAGAAGAGTATGTCGGACAAGCCTTCTCAGGGAAAAGCCATCGCCGTTTTCTGCGGTGCCCGCGCGGGCGTCCAGGAGCGATATCTTCAGTTGGCCGAGACGTTCGGCGAGGCCCTCGTACGACGAGGCGCGGGGCTGGTCTACGGCGCCTCCGGCGTCGGCATCATGGGGGCGGTCGCCGGCGCCGTGACCGCCGCGGGCGGATCCGTGACAGGCGTGATTCCGCACCACCTGTACGAGCGGGAGAAACCGGATCTCGCGAGCGGCAACATCTACGTCGTCCGTTCCATGCACGAGCGGAAAGCGCTCATGTACGACCTTTCCATGGGGTTCGCGGTTCTTCCCGGCGGACTCGGCACATTGGACGAGCTGATGGAGGTCGCCACCTGGAACCAGCTTCGCATCCACGAGAAACCCATCGTCCTCATCAACCAGGGAGGCTTTTTCGACCCACTGATCACCATGCTCGACCACGTGGTCGCCGAGGGCTTCCTCACCCAGGACGAACGTTCCGCCATCCGCGCCACGTCCGATATCGACAACGCCCTGGACTGGCTCGGACTGCCCGTCGCGCCGATGCCGATGGCGCTGGAAGCCGACGCACCGGACCCACTGCAGGAGAGCCTGGCCGACTTGGAGCCGGCCCAGCCGGTCGTATAACGGATCTTCGCCCGCTCCGATACACGTCTCTTCCTCTGCGTGCTTCTCAGATGTGCACTTCGCCCCCGTCAACGACCAGGTTGGCGCCGAGGAAGAAGCTGCCCTGGTCGGAAGCGAGGAAGGCCACCACATTGGCGACCTCGTCCGGGCGTCCGATCCGGCCGAGCGGGACCGCTGCGGCGAAGTCCGACTTGGTGACGGGCGTGTCCTCCGTCGCGACCACGCCGTCGAGGCCAGGGGTGTCGATGGTGCCCGGGGAGATCGCGTTGACCCGGATGTTCCGGCCCTTGAGCTCGTTGGCCCAGGTCCGGGCGAAGGACCGGATGGCCGCCTTGGAGGCCGCGTACGTGCCGAACGCCGCGACACCGTCACCGGCGCGCACCGAGAAGATGGCTGAGCGTGCCGACGTCCGGCGCTGGCCGATCGTCGGCGCCGCTGCCCGGAGAGGGAGGTCGGCCGGGTGTCCACGGAGACGCAGGAGCACGATGCCCAGCTGGTCGAAGGCGCGGCTCCCATCATGGTTCGTGGCGATCACTAGCCGGTCACGCGAGAGGTCGACGGGGCGCACACCCGCACTCGTGTGGATGCCTTCGACGAAGGCGCGCACTATCTGGTCGATGGCCTTCACCAGATCTTCGGCCTGCACGTCCAGCCGTCTCATCCCGGCTTTCGCCTGTACGAGGATGAACCCGCCGCCGGACACGGCGACGCCCACATCGTCGACGGGAAGCCCGGTCTCACACCCCACCGCTTCAATCCGGACGGCCGTGCCGAGCCCGAGGTCGGTCAGCGGCATCTCCACGATGGCGCGCACAGCCCACCAAGCGAAAACCTGAGCCTGGAAGGTAAGGCCACGTGCAGCTCGCGCCCCACCGGCTGATGATCTGGCCCCGGCCTGGTGATGGGACTCGTCCATGGCCTCCTCACTGTCTCGCAGATCCGCGACGGGAGCATCTCACAATCGGTCCCAGCCGGTTCGTCGCCTTCCACGCACCTGTGTGATTCTCATGCAGTCAAGCAAGCGCTGCACATGGCAGCGCTTGGCGGGTGCTCGTACAAGGGGGCGTGGACGAATCACCTGGGGCTTTTGATCAGGCGGCGAAAGGGAGTTCCGTCATCCAAGATCGAAACTTGGGATGCCGGACGACTGTCAGGGCTGTGCGGGAGTGATGTCGGTGTGTGGGAAGTCCTCGCCTTTGAAAGGCAGGGGTTGATCGAGGTCTTTGGCGAGGGCGTAGGCGAAGCAGTCGCCCATGTTGAGCTTGGCCTTGGAATTGTTGCCCTTGCCGTAGGTCTGGTACGCCCGGCGCGCGATCCTCGCCTGATGGGGTGTTACCGGCTCGATGATGAGGCCCATCTCATCAACGAGCATGTCGAAGGCGTTGCGCATGGCCTCACCACGGTTATCTGCCACGATTGCCGCTTCGACGTAGTTGACGGCGGAGATGCGACACACGTTCGCGGCGATGGCGTGGGCGAATTGGGTGGCCTCTGGCTCACCGTTGATGACGGCGATGATGGCGCTGGAATCGATGATCACGCGGGAAGGCCGGTGTCCGGGTCGTACAGATCTTCAACGGACAGTCGGTCCCGACCGAGGTGGGTTCGCATGTCAGCGGCAACGCTCAGGATACGTTCGGCTCTGCCTGCGGCTTCGGAGCGGCGTTCCAGCGCTTCCAGACGACGTTCGAGCACTTGAGCGGCGTGCTGGGTCTCCTCAGCCAACCGGATGACCCGGCGGGCGAGGTCGTGAATGGGCTCGTGTTCGAGGTCCACGCTCACCGTCGCTCGACTCCCTCCGTCGCAGTGCTTGTGTTGTCCCTTCAGCGTAACTGCTGGCCGAGCTTTACTCTCGCCGATGGGCAGCATCCGTCCGCGTCACAAGGCACTCGTCGAGTCAGAGGTTCTCTCAGGCGCGGTGCCGGCGGCGGCATGCCAGGCTTTCCAGATCTGAGGGCGGAGTCTGCCGCGGTCGGCGACCGGGAGTGGTGAGATGCGGGAACATCGGGGGAACATGATCTTCGAGACGGTCCCGCCGAGTCGTGTCGCCGTCTCAAAGAAAGCGCTTTCGACCTGCACTTAGGAGTGGTAGGGCGCCCGGGGCTCGAACCCGGAACCTACGGATTAAAAGTCGGCAGATATTATGCGGCACCATGCCTGAGCATATCTCAATGTATCGCTCTGTCCGTAAATGCCGTTGCCAAAAATGTCCAAGAATGCCACCCGGTGTTCGCCGGTGCCGTTGGCCGAAGAGCATGTGACGAGCACGCGGATGGGTGGACGGGTGGGTGGCCGCGGTCCGTATGGCACGCGCTTGACCCTTGCTTACGGTCCGTCCTCAGGGTCCGTCCTGGAGAGTCTTGTGATCTTGGATGACGATTCCGTCCGACGCCGCAGGAGCGCGCGACACGTCCTGAATGCAAGGCCATCAGCCGCAGTTCCGCGCATAGTCCCGACGCATGACCAGAATATTTATACTCGGGTTCATCTGTTGAGGGGGATGCATGTCGGGAGAGGGACCGCTACAGGAACGGGGCAGGCAGGTGGCTGCGCTAGCATCGATCATAGGCGATTCTAGGGCGGTTCTCGCAAATGTCTCATCGAAGCTGTGCGAGCTATTGGATTTGGAGTCTTGGCGGCAGTTCACTGGTCTTCGCGAGGAATTGATCGAGCACGACAACTTTGATGAGTTTGCGTCGGATGACCCGCCTCGCGGGCTGGGCGCATCATTGAGCCTGCTGCGAGCGCTAACCGTTGAGGATGAGACCGCCGCAAATCGCCTGGAAAGAGAGTTGAGTGATTCTGCCCGTTCGATGCCAGTGCCTGTGGACGACGGTGAGATGCGGCCGCGGTCTAGCCCGGCGCAGGTGGCGGCCCTGCGTAGACTCCGTAAGGATGCTCCAGCGCTGCACGCCCGGGTCCTCACTGGCGAGATGAGCGCTCACGCCGCGATGGTGCAGGCGGGGTTTCGTGCCCGCACCATCAGCGTTCCGGTGTCGCGGCCGGAGAGTGCCGCTAAGGCCTTGCGCAACAAGCTCACCCGTGAAGAGATCGCAGAACTGGTGGCGCTGCTGTCGCAAGACCTCTGACTACGCGAGGAGATCGGCTTCCGGTTCGAAGTCTTCCGGGTGTTCTTCATAGACGACCCCGGGTACGAACGGGTTCTCACGGGTGAAGGTGTGACGGATGACTGGACTGCCAATGGCCCGTAGCGGGATGTCGTTGTCGGCGACGATCACTTGCACGGGGGGTAGGGCCAGGTCGTCTCCCAGGGTCATGTTGAGTTGCTGGCGGGCGAGGGTGTGAAGGTTCAGGCTTGCGTAGAGGCGTCGGGCGTGAAGTCGATCTTCGGCGTTGTTCCCGAGGTTGCGTTGAGGGGAATCAAGGATCAGGGTTTGCGGCACGTAGGTGTCGCGGTGTTCCAGGCCGTAGCTGAGCATCGCGAGGTGATAGGCGATGATGGCGATGGTGCGAACGCTGCCGGTCATCTCCTTGACCTCCTCGTCTTCGATGACAGGCAGATAAGTGTCGGGGTCGATGTGCGCGGCTCCGCGGAACCATGGTGAAGGGACCTTGTTGAGGATCTCCTGGAACCGTGCGCTGAACTGGTAGATCCGGGACCTGCGGACCTCCGCCTCTGCTCTGGCCTGCTGGAAGAGCCGATCAGCGGCGTCGGCCGCGCGTTGCCGGTCGCGGAGTTCTGCGTGCAGGCGCACGAGGTCCTCGTGTGGCTTGAGCAGTTGTTCGAGAGAGCGAATGCGTTGAGTGAGCGCCGCGATTTTAGCGCGAAGCCGTGCCAGTTCCTGCTCGTCACCTGTGGGGGCGGCACCACCGAGGGTGCCCGTTGGCGGGATTCCTATCGGCGGCTTGTTTTCGGTGGATTCAGGCATGAGACATAGGCGGCACTGACCCTCTGGGACCAGTCTGCCGGTCAAGTCGCTGTAGCAGTCTGGACATGATGGCCGCGTGCGAGGGCGCCGGTTGCCGCCTCTCCCAGTGGGAAGGTCCGACCCGCATTGCCAATCGACTCGTGATTTCTCCAGTCGCTCTTTGCGCGTGAGACAGGTGTTGAGCTCGCTACGGGCCTTCACGAGTTCGGTGCGCAGGGTGTGTGGGTCGTCGGAATTGTCGGCCAGGAACTCTTCGATGATGGTCAGACGTCGGCGGAGTTCCTGGACCGCGCGATGGGCTCGTTGTCGAGCTATCCGCGCTTGATCCACTGCTGGGCTGGATATCTGCAAGAGCAGCTCTACCAGGGCATGGCGGGCGGAGTCGTGCGTGAGGTGTCGCATGAGGTCACGATCGATGGCGTCCTGGGGGACATAGAAGGCGGGGCTGAAGTCGGCCATGCTCATGGGTCGGGTGCGCCCACCCGATGCGGGCAACTGGACTGCCGTGAATGCCTCGCCTACTCCGAGTTGCTCGAAGAGCCAGTCCGAAGGCGTGGGGCCGTGCCGGCCTTGGATGTCGAGGGTGGTCAGGAGTTGAGGGCGGCGACGGCCGTCGAAGACCTGGATGAGATCGACATTGCGGATCAGACTGCGTACGAGCGTGCGCCGCTGGCCGGCCAGGTTGAGAGTGGTCGAGACCTCAACGACATGCTCTCGTACTGCCCTCCGGAATGTGGACTTTATACCCATCGGGTAGAGCAGTGTGTGGATGGCAGAAGTCTTCCCAACGGCTGCGGGTCCTTGCAGCCCAACGAATGGAGCGCCGCGGAAGTTAAATGGTCGACGAACATCTGCGCGGGTGAGGATTTCTAGTTTTTCGTACCAAAAAGGGAGTGTCATCCGGTTTCCCGACAGGGTTGGCTGTGGAGACCCGAAGAGTAAGGCTCTCCCGCTGATCGATTCGGCAACGTGATCTGGATTTTGAGATTTCCGCAACGTCGAATATGTGGAATCTAGGGAGCGCAAAATTTTCAACGGAGGCTGCGGAGGACGCCGTCACCCGCTGGGCCGGTATATGTTGCGGCTTCTGTACTTGTATGGACATCGCTGCGCAAAATTCAGACTCGATGAGGCAGCATCAGGTAGATGACGGGCGGGTTGCGCGGTGCAAGGCTGTCGGTTTCTGTGCTGTACCGGCAACTGCGGCCATCATGACCGAGGACGCCTAGGCTCGGCCAAGGGGCGCCGGGGCAGCAGCGAGTGTGAGCGTCAGCGACGTCGGAAGTCCGCTACGGCCCCTGGCTGTGGATGCGGCTCCGGAAATGTCGGTGATCTCTGATAGGTGTTGAGCGCTGTACCCGTCCGTCCTCTCCTACTCACGAACAGACAATGAGCGATCGTCGAACGTCACCACATCCCGGTCCCACCACCATCGCCGAAGACCCTCATCTGAGGTCGCAGTTCATGCGGCAGATTCTTACAGCGTCGGGCGGCCCAACCTCACCTGCCAACGGCAACACGGCACCTCGTGTGCTCGTCCAGTTCTGGAACGATGCATCGACTGTCCCCGGCGACGTACAGGAATGCCTCGACAGTTGGGCCCCGCTAGAAAACGCGGGATTCGAGAGGCTGCTCTTCGATGACACCTCGGCGGGGCGGTTCATCCAGGAACACTTCGCTGAGCAGCACATGAGAGCGTTCGCCCGTTGCCATCATCCCGCGATGCGTGCTGACTACTTCAGGTTGTGCTTCATGCTGCGCGTCGGTGGCTTGTACGTCGATGCCGACGACGAGTGCCAAGGAGCGAGTGTCGCACCACTCGTTAACGACGGTTTGCTTCGCCTCCAGCCGCTCGTATACGACATACCGTCCGACTCCATGGTCGCTGTAGAGCGTGCACTCGATACGAGCGACACCGGAGAGCACATCTTCTATGTCAACAACAACCCGATCATCACAGCGCCAGAACACCCGGTGATCGCCAAGTCTCTGGAGCGCGCCACGGCGCGTCTGCTTGCCGCGGATGAGTCGGACCGTGACATCCAGGCCCTGACTGGGCCGGGCAATCTCACCGCGAGTTTGGTGGCTTACGCGGCCGAATTGCAGGCGCAGGGGAAGACACCGACCTTCGAGCTAATGACCTGCTGGGACACGGTCGCTGTCAGCAAATGGCCCCTGAGCTATCGAGCCGACGAGCGCAACTGGCGGCACTGGGTACGGGGCGAAGGCAAGGCGGCTCATTCTTGAACAAGCGCACGTTTGCAGATTTCCGGCAAACTCTCCTCCATTATGGGCGACTTCGACTTCGCTTGGCCGACTGGCATCGACGCGCAGCCGTGTTCTCGCGTGCTGGCGAGCCGGATGCGCTGCGCCGCATCTACGTCATCAATCTCGACAGACGCCCCGACCGCTGGCGACGCGTAAGAGGTGAGCTCGACCGCTTCCGAGACCGGCACGGGGAACGCTTATCGGCCGTCGCCCGACGGTTCTCTGCGGTTGACGCACGATATACGCAGGCCACGCCCGACCCGGTAACATTGGTTCCGACGTTCACCCTGGCTGACCAGCTCACCGTCGAACCGAACCCCTTGCTTCGCATCGACGCCGCGACGCGTGCTCGCGAAATCATGATGACTCGTCAGGAAGTTGCCGTCGCGCTCTCCCACATCGAGGTATGGAAGTTGATCGCCTCCGGTGACGTGCCCAGCGCACTGGTGCTCGAAGATGACATCTTCATGGCCTACGGCTTCGCCCGCGGTCTCGACGCGACCTGGTCATCGCTGGACCGCTCGGCTTCGGGTGAGCCGGACTTCGATCTGTTGTACCTGGCTTTCGAAGAAGTCGGCAACGTCGATCCTGTCCGGAACGGAGCCAGTACGCGAAGGCTTCAAGAGCCGGGCATCTGGGAGGCTTCGGGCTACGTGCTGAGTCGCGAGGGGGCGCAGAAGCTCCTTAACCACCTGCCGGTGTACGGCCCCGTAGACCTCTGGCTGAACATGCAGTTCAGCCACATGCGTGCCTACACCGCTGCGCGTCCGCTCATCGCGCAGCGCATCGACGAGCCGTCGAGCAACTCCTATTCCATTCTGCCGGTACTCTCCCAGGTCGGAGTGATCACGCGCGAGAAGCCGCTCGTGCCAGCGACCAAGCACCTTCCCGGGCCTGTGGTGGCGGTCGGGTC
Organism: Nonomuraea sp. NPDC050643; assembly: GCF_040654715.1. Taxonomy (NCBI): domain Bacteria; kingdom Bacillati; phylum Actinomycetota; class Actinomycetes; order Streptosporangiales; family Streptosporangiaceae; genus Nonomuraea; species Nonomuraea sp. NPDC050643. Next base: position 347,461 of record NZ_JBFAIM010000003.1, read on the forward strand.
CTCCGGTTCCGGTTTGACCGCGCTCGCCACGGCACTCTCCATGCTGGGTTACACCTGCTGCAGTGACCTTGATGGCTTGCCCGCAGCAGAGGAACAGGCCCTCCTGCGCGGCGGTCGGAGACGGCTGTTCAACGCCTACGTCAACGTTGGCTCCCTCTCCCCAGAAGCGCTCCATCAGATCGTTGGAGCAAACCCGAGCGCACGGATCATCGTCACGTCAACCGACCTGAGATTACCCAGAGAGGTGGGTGACCGAGCTCTCCTGTTCACGCACGAGGCGAAGGACCGCTGGGCCTCGCTCAGCGAATTCCTCGGCGTCGACTACCCGTCGTTTCCATATCCAACCGACGTCGATCTCGGGATGCGCATCCGCAGACCCCGGGCTCTTCTGCAGAGCGCTAGGAATCCGATGGATCTGAAACATGACACCAGCCCGTGGATCGCAACACCGGGACGTATCGAGTGGGACGGCATCACCATCAGCGCAGAGCCGCCCCAGCACACACTCACCGCCCATGTCGACTGGACGTCTGGGGACAAGCTCAACGACGAAGTCTGGAAGCTCCGCGACGACACTTTCCCCAGCAACATGGCCCTGTTCACGCCGGCGAACGTCAGCCAGCACGGCACCCACGCACGACTAACACTTCGCCCGGAGCAAACACCGGTTCGTGAGCTCACCTCAGGCGCGATCGCGAGCCGCGCCGTGTACCGCTACGGCAAGTTTTCGGCTGAGCTCCGCCCGCCGGGCGTTACGGGAGTCGTGACGGGCATGTTCCTCCACCGGAACGGACCCCGACAAGAAATCGACATTGAGTTCCTCGGCAAGGACACCACCAAGATGCTTGTCAACGTCTTCTATAATCCCGGTCCCGAGGGTACAAAACTCGAATACGGCTACCGTGGCACGCCGACCCTTATTGACCTGGGCTTCGACGCCGCCCACGATTTCCATACCTACGGAATCGACTGGCAGCCAGGCGCCATCCGCTGGCTTGTCGATGGTGCAGTCGTTCACGAGCGCGTGGCATGGGACCCCACGCCAATACCAAATCAACCATTGCAGTTCAATATCAACCTATGGCACTCGCGCTCCAAAGAGTTCGCCGGCAACCTAGCCACGGATCGGCTTCCCACATCAGCGCACATCCGGTCAGTCGCGATCCACGAAACTGTCACGAAGGGTGATCAGTCGGATCGGCGACCCTCTTAGTTAACGCGCATATCCCGCGCGGGTCAGTGTGTTGTGTTCAGAAGATCTCCCCGGAGCTCCGCCTCCTCGCACGCCCAACTCACGCTACGCCGCCCTGGCGATCCCCAGAAGCCGTCTCATGAGCGGCCAAGTGCCGGCCGATGTACGATCCCAGGTCGTCGAGCCAACGGGCAGCCTGCTGTTCTGTCGGTTCGGCCAGGGAGAACAGCCGGGCTAGGCCCCGGCTGTTGCCGCCGTGACGGGCATTGCTCAGGGCGTCCAGCACACGGCCGCAGGCGACGTCCCGCTCATCGTCGGGGTCAAGATACCAGCGGCCCCGTCGGCGGCCGGGGTTTTTCGCCGCTCGGCGATACGCCGAACTCGCGCACTCTGCCGCCCACTGTTCGTCCTTCGCGGCCAGCGGCTTGTCGGCAAGGAGACGGTCGAACAGCCTTTTCCACGGCCCCAGCACGTCAGCGGGCAACGGGCTCATCAGCCGGTATGCCTGGTGGAAGACCGCTCGGTGAAAGGCCGTTTGTTGGTCCGGTTGCAGGTCGTCGTAGCCGCGGCAGGCGTGGGCGAACTGGGCGAACGGGCCCGCATCGGTGAAGGTCGTTCGGGTGTGGAGCTCGCAGAAGCGGTGTACGAACTCCGCCGGCGCGTCGCCGATGTTGCTGGTTCCCAGGCCGGAGCCCAGGCACAGCGCCTGGTAGACGTTGATGAAGTCCGGGCCGACGAACCGGCTGCCCGGCGCCACGCGCAGCCTTACCGACAGGCGGGGCCGGGAGGCCCGGTGAAAGCCCAGTTCGGGAGCCCAACACCATGGATCGCGCTGATACTTCAGCGGGAATCCTGGATCATCACCGCGAATGCCGACAAACGGCTGGCAGACGTGGGCATCCGGCTGGTTGGAGGTCGTTGCCATGGACCTCATTGTGGTCATCCCGCTTCGTCGTCTGCAGCGGAAGCGGCGCGAAGTTCCTGAAGGGATCGCATTCCATAACCTGCTTACGTCTTGCAGTTGCGACGTTCATCAACGTGCTGGCAAGCTGCCCACGGCACAGGGACGACGGCACCATGGAGTCGGCCAAACGAACGTCGCCACCACCGGCAGCATCTCCGTCTCCAAGATTTTCGACCGAGGCGGGGAGACCGCGATGGGGCTCCGCAATCCCACAACAACTGGTCTGGCGCAGCGGTGTGAGTGGCGAAACAGAGGGCGTTGTAGTCCGAGAAGTTCGAGCCGCGCCCAGTCGTCGATCAACGATGTACGGGTCGCAGGGCCCCTACTGTTCGGCAAAGGCTTATGGCGTGTGCTCGCGATCCGGCGGGGTAGCGAGACTACCGTCAGGCACAATCGGCGGACATGAGGAGAACTCAAGGCTGGCTGATCTATGGTGTGAACGAGTGGCGGCTTCCCGAGATTCCGTCTGGCCTGTACCCTGACCGAAGGCCTGAACTCTGCCACCTGGGATGAAAACGGCCAGGGAGCGCCATATTCGGAACGCGAGCGTTCGCATTGGACCGGCCAAGTTGTTGATGTTCATTGAATGCCTCATCAGCGGTCCATGTTGCGCCAGTTGCGTGTGTCGCTGCGATATGTTAGATCCCAGCACGGCTCTGCGGTTGCCTCCCAGCTGAGGAGCAACTCGAAGTCCGGCATGGTGCCGCTGATCTGCAACTCGCGGGCGTGCGCGGCTAGGACGGCGGTGAGGTTCCCGGGACCGGTCGTCGCCTGGATCTCCGGCGCTGGCTCGTCTCCGAGCAGGGTGTTGGTCGCACGCTCGAGCGCCCGCCGCAGGACCGGATGACCGGCTGGGGCGGCGATCGGGTTGTTGTTCACGTAGAAGATGCGACCGTGCGTCGGCAAGTCTGTCTTTCGGAGTTCGGAGTCCGGCACCATGCCGCAGGCATTCACGTCATAACACAGTGGGTGAACCTTTAGCGTGCCATCGCGGAAGACATCGTTCCAGCCGTCGCCCACCAGCACATCGTCGGCGTCGACGTACAGGCCGCCCTCCGCAAGCACGAAGCACATGCGTAGATAGTCGCTGCGCATTGCGGGATGCCTGCATCGCGCAAACGCGGCAAGCTCCCGCGGGCCATACCGCTCCTCGATGTAGGCCGCTGCCGAGGCGTCGCCGAACATCTGGAACGAAAAATCATTGTCGCGCAGCGCATCCCAACTCTCCAGGCACTTGCGGACGTCCGGTGGTACGTCGCACGGGTCGTGCCAAAACCGCACCAGGGTTCTAGGTATAGACCCTGTACGATGCGCGTGCCTGGATGCCGAAGATGCGCTCCGTAGTTGCTGCAACGTCAATTCTCGGATGAAGTCAGAGCGCAGACGGTTGTCCTCTTCGAAGCCTGGCGGGTACGAATCCGTTGCCGAGGCTTCTCGCTGAGGGCCATATGTTGCCGGAGTGTCATTCGGCGCTGGCGCGATCAACGGTTTCTCTGAATCGTGTCTCGTCGGGTTCACTGACCCGCGTCTTTCCGATATGCCATGAAGCGCTCGGAACTTCGGAGGAGATACGCGCGCCCCTCGACTACGAAACCGTCCAGTCCATGATCTGTGGTGTATGTATCGAGGTCCGACAGGTTGTTGATGAACCCCTTCCCGTTGAAGTTGAGCGATGTGTTGCACAGGACTCCATATCCAGTGCGTGCCTTAAAGGCAAGGAGCAGCTCGTAGAGTTGGGCATTCGTACTCGGGCTTACAGTTTGGAGTCGGGCCGTGCCGTTTACGTGCGTTACTGCGGCCAGCGCGTCCGTGTTGGCTCGGTAGGTGTACAGCATGAACGGGCTTTCTTGATTACAGCCGAACAATCGCGCCGCATCACCTTCTAGACAGACGGGGGCGATTGGCCGGAACTGCTCGCGCTGTTTGATCTCGTTCAGGCGCACCCTCGTGTTGTCATCGAATGGCGCGGCGAGGATCGACCTATTGCCGAGAGCGCGAGGGCCGATCTCGTATCTGCCGTTAACCCAGCCAAGGATTAGGCCGCTACTCAGCATGTGGGCGACCTCATCGTAACTCGTGTCGCGGACGTCGTAGCGCCCGGGCGGGACGGATGAATCCGTCCTGAACGGCAGTCCGGAATAGACGTCCCATTTGATCTTTGCGTCGCCGGTGAAGTGGAGTTGAGCGTCAATCGCCGTTCCGATTGCCGAGCCGGAGTCGTTGGCAACGGGTGGCACGAAGACCTCGGAAAAAATGCCGGTCTCCCTCCACTTCGAGTTCCAGTCGCAGTTCAGGCCACAACCTCCGGAGATGACCAAAGGCAGTTTCTTGCGCAGGTTCGCCTTGGCGAAACGGTAGAAGGTGTCAAAGATTCTGTCGCTAAAGATGCCCGCGAAGTTGCGGAACTCTGTGTCATCCGTACCTACGTTGTAGTACGCGGACGACTCCAGCCGGTCATAGAGGTCAAGCCGAACGTGTCCCGAAGATAGAAGGAAGGCCATTAACTCTTCCTCTTCGGCGGTGGGCGTGCCCCTTTTTGAGAAAGAGGCGAGTGCCATCAACTTGCCCGCATCCGAAAAGCGGGAGAACGGCGCATTCTTGGGAAAGGTCGGATCTGCCAATCCATAGATCGAGGCATATCGGTTCCCTGGTTCGTTCATCACGTCGGCAATCAACGTTATGTTCATGTCTGGATCGATCTCATAGAACGCGCCGATCGCACCCTCCCACACCAGCGCATAGCAAGGCGAGCCCTGGGGAAATGGTGACATGCCAAATCCGCAAAGCAGGTGCGACCTTTCGTGAGAAGAGGAGAAAAACGGGACTGACTTTCCGACCAAGCGGCGATGTTCCACAGTGATTTCGTCTTTAGCGATGCCGCGATATCCAACGTGGGACGGTGGCCCGGTCGGGCGAGCCTCACGCGGCCACCAACCCCCGGTGCACACCACGTCAGGCAGCTGCTCTAGGGCGTGTTTTCGAATTGGATCTTGAGGTGGGTTGAGGGCCTCATGATCGTTGCATGCGTGGGGATCTCAGTGATGAGCAGTGGGCGGTGCT